>NZ_SCOY01000002.1:0-398428 GCF_005503035.1 Rhodococcus sp. Q | reverse complement strand
CTCCCGCCCCGGCTCCCGCTCCCGCTCCCGCTCCGGCACCCGCACCAGCACCAGCACCAGCACCAGCGAGCGTGTCGTATGCGAACTGCTCAGCTGTGCGGGCGGCCGGCGCGGCACCGATCTACGCTGGCCAACCCGGATACAGCTCGAAGCTGGATCGAGACGGCGACGGCGTGGCCTGCGAGTGACCCGGCGCTCGCTCATCCCTGCGGCGGACAGGCAGCTGTCCGGGTCGTCGGGCATTAGCGTGTGGGCATGACGACCCGCGCATCGAGCTACCTGCTCCAGGCACAGACGTTCGTGTCGGACGACGATGCCGCAGACCTCGAGTCCGCCCTGGCCGCGGCGAGGGAGTGCGAGGCGGCAGGGGAGCCGTACCCGGCGAACGTGCGCGCGCTGGTGCGCGTCGCGTGGGGGCTGCTTGAGATCGATGCCCCGGAGGTCGCTGCGGAGTTCGGCCCACCTGACCTCTGAGCGGCCTCGACGGAAGCTTCGCGAGTCGGTACCCGTTCAAACCTGCACGCGCCCGCCGGATTACGGTTCTGTTCGTTTGCTCGACATTCACCAGGGGACACCACATGCACCGCATCAGCACGCTCTCTCTCACCGTCGCGACCATCGGTATCGCTGCAATCGCTCTCGTCGGCTGCAGCACGTCAGGATCGGCTGAACCGACGTCAGGTTCGACAGTCGCCGTCGACGCGCCGGCCGCAGCGCCTGCCGAGGCGTCGTTCGAGAACAACGTCCTCACGACGAAGGACGTCCGCATCACGATCACCGAGGTGAAGACGATCCAGGTAGGTGAGGAGGGCAACGAGTACGGCAAGAAGCCCGTCATCGCATTCTGGTACGACACGACGAACGTCTCCGGCAAGGAGACGAATCCGGGGACGGCGTGGATTCTCCTGTTCCAGGCGTATCAAGACAATGACCCCAACGCCGAGAACAAGCTCAATGTCGGGATGCTGCCGGACCCTGCGTTCCTCGACTCGCAGATGAACAACATCAAGAAGGGCGGCACTGTCTCTCACGCGATCGCGTACGAGCTGTCCGACACGACAACCCCCGTGGAGTTGGTCGCCGCCACCAACTTCGGTCAGGACGAGATCGGCTCGATGACCTTCGAGCTCAAGTAGACGCCACGATTCCGCTCGTGGAGAACACCACCGAAGTCCCTGTCGAGCAGCCAACGCCTGGCCACGAGCCACCCAGGTGGTACACCCTGCTCAACCCCACATCGCCCTGTGTGTTCGAAAGTCAGGACCGTGCAGGGCACGTTCGAGAACCACCTCCCGTTGGCAGTGCGCGGGCCAATTGGACTCCGCTGAGTCCGCAGCTGGCCCTGGCCCGAAAGAGGTTCCGTGTCCGACTCATTGTCCTACGAGGGGAGAGTCGATCGTCGACGGACTGACCGTCGCAATCCCGAACTCCGTTGTGTCACTCGCCCCGGCGAACAACATCTCGGTTTCCAGAGGCGGCACCATCGACATGGCGCCGATCACCGCGGGCCTGAACAAGCTCCTCAGCCGCGATGAGATGCGCCAGTACGAGATTCAATCCGGGACGCAGGTCGAGGCGTTCGGCTTCACCTGTGCTGTCGGCACGACTCAGGGAGTGAGCTGTCGCGAGGACGGCACAGGTCACGGATTCTCGGTCACCCGGGAAGCGAAATCGACCTTCTAGCCGTGGTCCTTCCTTGCTGCTTGCGCCAACTCAGTCAGTGGTGAATCACGAAGTAGGCAATGCGACGACCTGGCCGAGTCGTGAGTCGTCGCTCTGTGGTCCCGATCCGGTCCATACGGGATCGACACCCGCGCCGGATTCGGTACCCGGATTCGTGTCCGGGAAACGGACACTCCTTGGATGGTGCCTAGGGATGCCAACCGGATAGTGCAGACTGCAGTGCACCTGGATTTCCCGTCCTCGGGTACGGGTTCACCCACAACACCGCTATCGACGGACGGGACGAGGCATGACCGGCGAGGGAAAACGGTACGAGGTCACCGAGGTCAAGGCGATCCGGGGCACGGAGTCGAAGACGATCGCACGCAAGCAGCAGGAAGGCTGGGAACTGGTCACCCAGGACAAGGGCGGCCTGAGAACCACCATGACTTTCCGTCGACCAAAGCCGAAGACTCCCTGGCAGATGTGGGCCGCGGTCGGCGGCGTCGGTGTCCTCCTGGTGGGACTCCTGGCTGTCGGGGCGTTGGTGGAAGACGACAGCGACGCGTCCACGACCGACGCCGCGGCGGTCGCGAGTGCCGAGCAGCCTGCTCCGGAACAGGACGCCGAACCGTCTTCGGCGACCGACCCGATGATCTGCGTAGCGGAACAGGATCTGTTCGGCGCGTCATGCAAGTTCGGTCAGACCGCGATCTACAGCGACACATTGCCGCGCCAACGGGGCGAGCGGAAGCTGGAGATCACCGTGGGCGCACCGATCGAGTTCACACCGAGCGAGGACGCGCAGACGCTGTATGACCTGTCTCTGCATCCCGTGAACGTCTACTTCCCGATCACGGTCAAGAACACATCGCCGGAGCTGGCCCTGGAGCACGGTTCGATCTTCACCGAGGCGAAGAACGCCGAACAGGGCGGCCGCTACAGCGGAATCCGGTGGGTGAGCGACGGCGACGTCGACTCGCTTGGGGGATTCGACGACCTGCCTGTGGGTGAGTCGTTGAGCGCCAAGGAAGGCGTGTCCATGACAACGCTCGAGGGTGTCGAGCTCCGGGTGAGCATCGATGGAATGTCCGGCTACAGCATCACGTTCACGCGGTGATCGCCTGAGGTGACGGGCTCGCTCACGGGGATCGCTGGACTGCAGCCGACTCGCGCACCATCACCGTCAGCGGCACGCGGGGTGACCCCGCCCCACACCCCGTCGGACGGTTGCCGACCGTCTGGTGCTTCGCGGGCTGTATGTGGATATGCGCTGGCGCCAGAGCTTGTCGGGCGCGCGTGGTCTGCTGGTTCCATGACCGACAACGACACCGAGGATGGCGAGCTGTGGCTGTGGATGACTCGACGGGAGCTCCGGGCGCTGAACGATGCTGATCGCCGGCGGGCGCTGGCCGTGATGACGTCTCAGATGAAGGAGGCAGTCAACGCCGATGAACCGTTCACCGGCTCGGCCAGGGTCATGACCGCGGAACAGGTCGCGCAGATGAAACGAGCGCAGCAGCTGCGAGCCGACCGGATGTCACGCCCGCCGTACACCGAAGCCGACCCACGACCGGAACCGTAATGTCGCGTTGCGGCGGCGCCCGCCCGGTTCGGGGTGGGAGGTGTCAGGTGCCGGTCTCGACCCACTCGATCACGGCGTCGGCCGGTGCCGGAGTGCCGATGACGGCGAGGTGTTCGAGGACCGCAGTACGGGCGGCGTCGAGATCGCGGGTGCCGTCGGTCTGGGTGACGCCGCAGCCGTCGACGTCGAGTTCGAGCCCGGGGATGCGGCGGCGGCCCTGCCACCACGGTCCACGGACCTGCCACCGATGACGGTCACCCTGATCTGCGTCATGGATCGAGGATCTCACCACCACCCGACACCGTCGCTCTGATCGCTGGCACACTGAGCAGCGCCCCTACTCTTTCCAGATCCGGGGCCCAGGCCGGGTGGGACAACTGCGGGAGGGGAGGTTCCCGGTGATCGTGACGCCCAAGGTGGTTCGGCAGAAGCTGATGCAGGCCGCGGTGCTGGCGAAGATCGACCGTGAGGGTCTGCGGATCGACACCGACCAGGTCCGCGAGCGCCTGCGGGTGACCCGCGCCCATGTCTCCCGCGCCCCGTACTTCACCGACCTGCTCGACCGGTGGGAGGAGATCGTCGCCGGCAACGACATCGACGCCGCCCGCGCCGTTGCAGCGCTCGAAGGCGAGACCGGCAACGAGATGCGCAACCTGTCTCCGCTCGGGGTGCTGCTCACCGAGACCGAACGCCTGCAGGTTCTCGACGAGCTCCGCGAGCAGTGGCCGCTGCCACGGTGACCCGGCCGTCTGAAGGAGCGTCGCTGGTCAGGCGGTGTGGTTGTCGCGGAGCCTGTCGGCGGCCGCGACCCGCTCGCGCCAGGTGTGGGTGAGCCACATCTCGACGAGTTCGGCGGTGGTGCCCGCCTGCCTCGCCCAGTGGTGGAGCAGATCGGTGTAGCGGGTGTAGCGGGCGACGGAGAACCCGGGCACCGAGGGGTTCTCGAGCCAGCCGTGGCGGATCAGGCTCGACACGGCCTGCTGGTCGAGGAGCTGTGGCCGGTCGGCGTCGTCGGCGTGGACGGCCCAGCAGTACAGCGATAGCAGCGACGGCCCGACACCAGGTGCTTTCGGCCACCCGGACCATTCCCGGATGGGGCCGGCGTCGATCAGTGCGGGGGATCGCTCGCACGCGGCGAACGCCGCGGAGATCACCGAGAACGGCTGCTGCGGTGTGGTCCAGTTGCGGACGTCGACGAACCGGCGGGACCGCCCGCGGTGCGGGTGGGCGTAGAGCCAGGCCGCGCACAGGTAGAGCGCGGTCAGATCCCACCAGCCGTTGCCGAATTCGAGCGTGCAGGTGGAGCGTTGGAGGTCACCGCGCCGCAGGAAGGCGATGCCGGTGTCGACCTGCTGGCCGTCGGGATCGCGGCCGGCGAGCCGGACGGGGATCTTGTGGCAGTCCAGGCGGGTGTTCCACCAGTCGAGGTCGATCGCGACCATGTCGTCGAGGACCGCGAGTTCCGGTGGCTGCGAGGCGCACCAGCGGACGCAGTCGCCGGGGACGGTCAACGACGCGTCGCGAGGGTCCATGCAGGCAATCCTGGTGCGAGGCACCGACACGGTACGGCCCGGTGAAGGCTGGCAGAGCCTGTGACGCGCGGCGATGCTGGCGCTGCAAAATCTCTCGGTTCGAGGGCGTGTGCGGGCTCTGACTCAGAGCGGCTTGCCGTCGAGCGAATCCTGAACTGACTGCAAGAACTCACCGGCCGTGGTCTCGAATGCTGCTGCGATGACGACTGCCTCCGGGATGTCCATGTCGCGTTCACCGCGCTCGAGACGGTCCAGTTCCGTGGCGCTGAGACCGGTGTGCTCGGCGAGGTCGGCCTGTGTCATCTCTCGCTGTGCGCGACGTGAGCGCATCTGGTGGCCGATAGCGGCCCGGACCTCGGCTGCCTCTGATTGCTGTCGGTGTGTGTCCATGCTGTAGAGCTAACAGGAATTCGGACCGCTGGATCGCACCGGTGTCATTGCTCGGTGATCGGGAGGTCGAGCCAGACGTCGTCGGGCACTCGTATCGTTCCGGGTGTGGGGGGTTTCGTGTGAGCGTGGGTTTGCATGCGGAGTCTGGTGTTGACGGCGTCGAGAGCGGTGCGTAGGTCGCGTTCGGCGTGGTTGGCACCGATGGACACGAGTGGGTGCTCGGGGTCGGTGTCGAGCTCGCGCGTGAGCTGTGCGATCGCGGTGCTGGACCAGCCTGTGAAGCTGGGATCGCGGGTGTCGCGCATCAGGATGTGCAGCTGGTCCACCTGGAGCCACCGTGCTACGTCGGCGAGGGCCTTGTCCATGTGCTGCCATGCTTCTGGGCGGGCGGTGCTCTGTTCGTTCAGACCCTCGTACGAGTGTTTGTACTCGATGTAGCGGTCGCGCTGTGTCTCGAAGTTGGGTTGTGAGAGAACCAGCGTGGCCAGGCGAAGAATCTCGAATCTTTGCCACGCGTCGTCGAGCGCGTCGTGGGTCAGGGTGAGCGACTGATCGAGAACCGGCAGAAGCTGCTCGTACTGCGCACGCGCAGACCGCGGAACATGTTCGTACGCGGTGTTGGCGGCGCAGACCGCGAGAACCGAGTCGTGGTCCCCGGTGGTGGTGATGCTGGGTGTGGCCAGCTGAGCGAGGGCGCCGAACGTGTCGTTGCGGCCTGCGGCCACGGCGCTGATTCCTGCCGCGTACAGCAGCCGGGTGCCGATCACTCGTCGCGCTTTCCGGAACGCTGAACCGCTCGAGGCGACGTGGGCGAACCGGGCAATCTCGGGGATCCACCAGCGATCGGTGTCCGGGGTGCCCCAGTAGGCGAGTACGGCAACCAGGCCGGCTGCGACTGTGCTGGCCTCTTCCAGCCGATCGACCAGCTTGAGGTACTCCGTGCCGGTGCCGTCGGTGCGGGACAGATCGTCGAGGTCATGGAGTCGCCGAAACTCTGCGTGGAGCCGGTCGTGCAGCGAGATGGCGGTGTGCGTGCCGGCGAGTTCACGCTTGGCGGTGTCGATCGCGACGGGGAGCGTGAGCGGGTTGCGGGCACGGCGGGTGGTGAGGGCGTCGACCGCGTCGGCGAGATGAGAGAAGGCTTCGTCGGCGCTTGTACGTATCGGCGTTCCCCGCAGCAGCGTGAGCGCTTTCGCGGCCATTGGTTTCGGGTCGGAGGGGTCGATCCACACGGGGCGGTACCGGCGCGGGTAGTGGGTTTCGATGGTGCCGCGCAGCACGGGGTCGTACTCGGCGGACCAGCCGGCGATGATCAGCCCGTACTCGCGGGAGATCTGTTCGATGAGTGCCTGCATTCGAGCGGGGTACGCGGAGAGCTCGTCGATGGTGTTGCGCATGGACTCGGGGTCCTGATACTCGCCGTGCAGGTGGATGATGCAGGCCCGCGCGCTGTGCAGCGGGCCGAGCGCCGCGGCCGCAGCCTCGGTGGCCACGATCACCGGTTCGACGCCTTCGTCCCGCAGTGCCTGCTCGAAGAGGCGATCGAAGTTCATCGTGACGACGATCCGGATTGCGCCGGCCTTCATCAATCGCGCCACCGCCCTGTGCGCGTTCGTCGGTTCCGGAAGCTGGCCGCCGGGCTCGAACGCCCCGCGAAGAATCGCCTGGCGTGCGGCCTGGGTGGGGCCGAGTTTCTCCAGGACCCCTTCGTAGGTTGGTTTGGCGGAGAACCGCTTCCGGTACCAGGATTCGGCGGTCTCTCGTTCTAGTTCGACGCCCTCGACCTGTGCGGCTCGGATGATCAGATCGGTGAACACTTCCCAGGCGACGGGTACTGCCCCGTAGGACATGCCGGCCCCGGCCACGAGCGCGTAGGCACCGGGGTCGTCGTGCAGGGAGAAAGCCAGGGGGAGCAGCGCCTCGGCGATGCCCGGATCGGGAAGGTTCGTCACGCGGTGCAGCGTATAAAGGGCACTCTCCCTATGCCTGTGAACCGGGGTGATAGCAGTCCACCGAGTGGTGTCGGCGTGGGGTGCTCTAGGCGGGAAATCGAGCACTGACCCGGTTTCCGCCAGTCAATCCACCCACCATCGACCGGAAAAAGCGTTGAGGTGGCCTTTTGTCCGAGATGCTGCGGGAACTGAAATTCTCGTCGGTTATCGCGCAGAAATCACGAGTGACAAGGGGTAGTAGTGGAAGCGACCGGATTCAGGGTGCTGAACGCGTGTCGAGATACGGTGACGATCGACAGGATCGACGCCGCACCTGGGTGAGCGAGTACGCACGAAAACCCTTTTGAACTGTGTGGATGCGTCCAAGGAGTCGCGCTAGCGTCCGAATACTTGCCAGATCTGCTGCCGTTTCGGTTGTGCTCAGGCACTGACGACACCAGTCCGCAGACGTGCGAACGAAGCCGGACGCAATCACCTAGCTCGAAGTCCCCGCCCGCAACAACGCCGAATACCTCGCCGCCGCACCCTTCCTTGATGTCCGTGCGCACCAGGGCGTGGCACCACATGCCGTACTGGTGCGGCGGCGGAGCGCAGAACGCTGACGGAGTGCTCCTGTTCCGACCACGGAACCAGTAAGTGATCGTGGTGGAATCCGGCGAGGACGTTGCGGCAACCGCTAGTTGACGGAACTACCCAAACTATCTGTCACGGGGTTACTTTGGCGACGGATACGTCAGTCCGTCGCATAGCCAGTCGGGTTGGGCGTCGATGAAGTCCCAGAGTGCGTCAGAGTAGTCATGGTTGTTGCGGACGGTGTCGACCAGGTGGGCAAGCGTCATGATCCAGGACCACGGCGTGTTCTTGTAGATGGATCTATCGCCATCGGTCTGTACCTTGCGGGGCGCCTCGAGCTCGACGCCGTGGCTTCGGTTCCAGATTCGGCCGTGATGCGCGCAGACGTTTCGCAGCACGGTCATGGCGCGGAATGTGCGGGCCGCGTGACTGTGCTTAAGGTCGAATCTAGTTGCCAGAGGCTTCAATACGCCCTCGACATCAGTTGTGAGGCCGTACATCTTCGAGGTGGTCCCCAGAGACATCGCCTCGACAGCTGCCCAGATCGGCATGGATTCGCCACGGGTCACATGGTGATTGGCGAACCGCTCGGTGGAGCGAGCCAGGTCTTCCCTGATGGACTTGAACAGCGTGTCGCGTGCCCCGTTCCGGTACTCGTACGCCTTATCTTCCAGGTAGCCGCCGGGCCCGGTCGACTGGCCCATCAGGTACGCGAGCTGGGAGCGGAAAACGACCTCAAACTCTGCCAGTCCTTCGTGGAGTTTTCTGGCCAACTGCTGGTCAAAGAGGTAAGCCGCCCGAATATCAGCGAACGTGGCGCTGGCAGCGAACCGGTTGTTGCCGGCGGCGGGGTTGGTCTGGAAGTACCGGAAGTAGCCGCTTAGTCGGTAGTAGTTGTGATCGCAGAGGAGCTGCTGAGCCAGAGCCAAATCGGCGCCGACGAGAGCGAGCCCATTGTCCCGGAGCTTCTGTACCTGCTGCTCAACGGTGAGGAATGGCTTCACCGGAGTGATGATAGTAAAGAGCCCGCCGAAGTGAGGAAGCTTGCGCTCTAGCCTTGGCGGGCATCGTTGAAACAAACAATAGCGTGAACAGCCCTACTGATCAACCGCCTGACCATGTGGCAGCTGGCCGCAATGGCGGCGACCTCAAGTACCAGCGACCGCAGCGTGGCCGCCGTCACAGCTCTTGATCGCGGCCATAACCTTCGCTCTACTCCGGCGAACACGACCGCGGATCCGGCGGTTCCGAGGCTCGGCCGATGGCGTGGCACGCTCGGGGTGTGCTCGAGCTTGGTGCGGTAGCGCGCGAGGGTGACAGGGCGTAGTCGATGCCGACTCCGAGGCCGATCATCGTGGCCAGTGTGCTCGAGTCCAATGTGGTGAACGCCGCCATCGCGGTGATGCCGCTGACCCCCAGGCCGACGCCGATGCCGGCAGTGAGGAACGATTCGACATCGGGCGACGCGGCTTCGTGCAGATGAAATGGGTCATCTTTTGGAGGCGATAACAACTGCTACGCCATCGGCCCAGGTCAGGACAGACCCGCAGCTGGTAAGTGCCCGATGCCGAAGCCGACTCACACAGCACCTGGGGACGACGGCCAACCGGACAATCCCGGCGCTTCGGTGTAACGTCGTTCTCTTCGTCCTCGGGCGGAGTCAGTGGAGTGATGATAGATGTCTGAACACAAGCAGTTGCAGCCCCCGGACTATCACCGATGCATGGAAACGGTGTTCCGATCGCCAACCGCCTGTCGGGAACTGCTACGTCGACTTTCGAAGATGACGGAGACGGATCTGCGGTCGAAGTGGTCACCGTGGAAGGACCAAGACCCTCCGCCGTACGGTCCGAAGGTGAAAGACCAGGTCCCGGCCGAGGTGCGGTTGCTGATGGCCGAAGCCGCGCTGGCAGGCGAGAGTGCCATGCATCGGAGACTGTGGGGCGAACTTCACGAGCTCATGGGCACCTGCGGCCCGATCGGGACGAGCACCGCCGAACTCATCGTCGACATACGAATGACACTCGATCGTCTGCGCAACCGCATCGCGGAACTCGAAGGGACAGCCGCCGACGGCACCTCGGGAGCGTGAGAGCGATGCCTGCGGACCGAACTCCCACCGAACTGGCCGAACTGATTCGCGCGGACACCAGCATCGATCTGACTGCAGTTCAACAACATCTGGCACCGGTCATCGACGGCACCGCCTCATTGACTCCGGATCGGGCCAAGACAATTCGGGCTCCAAGCATCGAGCTCGATGACGTGACCGTCACGATCTCGGCGTGGTACAGCGATCCGTCGTACCTGGGCACCTTCGACCGAACCGCCGGAACCACGTTGATCCAGATTGCGATCGACGCACGCCCCAACGATCCGTGGATCAACGGTGGCCCTCCGCCCCCGGTCGAGTTACCTCACCGTGAGCAGATCGCCTGGGTCCGCGTGGTTCTCGGGGGATTGGCGGACTACGCGTACCGGATCGTCACCGACATGCGCACGCTGCGGGATCAACCAGGATTCTTCATCGTGCTCGTCGACCGGAACGGGACGCCGCGGCTCGCGGCGAGCGACTTCGCGTGGCTACTCGTCAGCGGCGGCGGGCGCCGCGCGTACCCCGAGAAGCTGGTTCCCGAGGACCCAGATCTGCTCAGATACCTCCGACGGAACGGTGACCTGATCAACGTGGACCGCGTCGCGCACCCGCAGGCGTCACCGCCGGCGGTCTGGGCGCAGGAGTTCGTCTCCCATCTGACCGCGACCATCGCGGACGAGCTCGGGCGTGGGGGCAACACCCGCTCGTTCACGTTCGAGGAGATCCGCCTCGTCGGTGACAACCAGGTCATCGTCCGGTACATCTGGCACCTCGTCGAAGGAGGCAAGAAATACGGGTTCGACATCGACCTCGCCGGGATCCGGGCCCACGGTCTCGAGGTCTTCGATGATCCCCGCGCGATCACCGCAGCTCGCAGTGTCGGCGTTAGGCCCTTCCGTCAGCCGGTGTTCCAGAAGTCGGAGGTGATGATTGACGGGGTGACCTGGGTCAAATTGGGTGGGTTCAAATAGATCTCTTATACAGACGGGATCGTTGAGGGGCTTACCGCGCGCTCCGCATCGGGCTGGTCGTGTAGCCGACCGGGGAACGGCCCGCAGCAACGGGCCGGTTCCCGACAGCTTTGAACTGGCACCTTGCACCCTTTCGGGTTTGGGGGCGTTGTTGTTACCCCAGTAGTCGTTGATGAGTGCCGGCTGGTTGACATGGTTGACGCCCAACGGGAGAATGTGATTGACGTGGTTGACCTGCTAGGAGGACTTCGCATGGAAACCCCCACCCTGGTCGAACAGGAGCGCAAGCTCATGGACCTGCTCACCCGCCGCGTCCACGCGACGTTTCGTGACGCACGCGCGGCCGGCGTCCCGGCCGAGGTCTTCGACGACGTCGAGTCGATCGCCGCCTCGATGGCCGCCGCGCTGCCCACCACCCACGTCTACGACCTGCTGGTGGGCCCGTTCTACGACACCAGCGGACTGACCCGGTGGTGGGGCATCAGCCGCCAGGCCGTGAACAAGGCCGTGGCCGCAGGGACGGTGATCGCCTGCCGCCTCGCCGACGACGGCCAGTGGGTCTACCCCACCTGGCAGTTCACCGACGAGAGGACGGTGCACCCGCACCTGATCACCCTGTGGCAGACGCTGCGCGAGGCCGCCGACCCGTGGACCTGCGCGGTCTGGCTGCGCAGCCGGCAGCCCGGCCTCGGCGACCGCACCGCGGTCGAGTGGATCACCGACGGCCACCCGGTCGACACCGCACTGGCGCTGGCCCGCGCCGATGCCGAGCGGTGGCGCGCGTGAGCAGAGACTCTGTTGCTCTGCGTCCACCGGCCCTGCCGCTGAAGGATTTCCCCGGCTGCGAGGTCACCACGTCGCAGAAGCTCATCCGTGGGCACAGCGCCGCCAACGGCCCGTGGTGGTTCTCCTCCTCGGGCGGCGGCCGGTTCGACCTGACTCCGCCGCGAGGCACCTGCTACCTCGCGTTCGATGAGGTCACCGCGATCCGGGAGACCGTCGGGGAAGCGCTGGCCACCACCGGGATCATCACCGACACCTTCGCCGCTACCCGGCAGCTCTCGACCCAGGCCGTGCCGCACGACCACCGCGTGGCCGACACCTGCGCGGAGCGGGCCGCGGACTTCGGCCTCACCCGGGAGCTGGCGTCCATGACGCCGTACGCGGTGCCGCAGGAGTGGGCCTCGGCGTTCGACGCGGTCAGCTTCGCCGGGCTGCGGTACCAGACCCGGTTCACCACCGGGCCGACGCCGAACGCGGTCGCCCTGTTCAGTGACGCGGGCGAAGCTGCGTGGCCGGAGGATCCGAACCCGGAGCCGCTCACCGCTTCCGCCCGGCGGTGCGGCTTCACCGTCGCCAGCGCGCCTCGGACGGTGCGGATCGTCTCGCCGCCGACGAGCTGAGTACGTCATCGCCACATGGAGGAGGGCGCGATCATGCCCGTACCGCACACCGCTGGTGCTCGCAGCGAAGACGAGGTCATCGCCGCCGTTGCCGCCGGCCACAAAATGGCGGGCATGCCGCTGACCGCAGACGACGTTGCCGCACTGCGTCGGGTCGAGCGTGGTGAATCAACCACCGAGGAAGAGGTAGCCCGCGCGCGTGCCGAGCTGTTCGCGCACCGCGACACCAGCGAGTTCGGCTGACCGGTCGAACCAAGCTGTATCGCACACATCAGAACCCGCACCAGCCTCCTCGGCAGGGTGCGGGTTCTTCCTTCTCGGTACCAGTTCGGGCGACCACGTGAATGCCTCCCATACGCAAGAACCCGCCGCAAAAAGCTGGCAAGCAAATTCGAGACGAGAAGTTCCTACAATCCGTTCGTCTCACCCACTCAGAGAGAGAACACACGTTGCGCAGCATCGCCAAGCTGGCCCTTTCCGCCGCCATCGTTGCTATCGCGGGCACCACCGTCACCGGGAACGCCAGCGCCCAAGACCCTGGTGGCCAAACCGAACTCACCTCCTTCAACCTGGAGATCTGCACCGACCAGGCGGCCGGCACCGATCTGAGCCGCCTGCAGTACAGCGCGGGCGGTGTCCTGCAGCAGTCTCCCTACGAGGGGCGCTTGGATGTGAACTCCTTCGTCCAGAACGGCGAACTCGCCTGCACTCACATCCTGTTCGAAGCTGATACCAGCGGCGTTGGTGCTCGCGGATGTCCGAGCTGCCCCGAGTTCCACATCTGGGCCGCAGCTCTCAATTACTCGGGCGCGAGCAGAATTTCCCTCAAGCTCACCAAGACCGTTGAGACCGAGTCCATCCCGTTCGACTTCCTCGGAAGCCTGGGTGGCGAAGTCGCCCAGGCTGAGGTCACCGTTTTCGAGCGAACAGCGGTGGGCCGCGCGATCGACGCCCCGTACCTCCCCGGCCCGTATCTGTGGTTTCAGATCCACAACGGCGAGGTGACGACCGGTCCCTCGTACCCCGTTTCCTGATCGAAGTACCGTCGCCTCAACCACAGAACCCGCACTCTGTCGCCCCGGCAGGGTGCGGGTTCTGCGTTTCCGTGAACGAACTGATCTCGGCCCGGCTTGCGCCCCCAGGAGGGAACGCGTGCCGGCGACCTCATGTCATAGGTGCAGGTGAAGTGGCGTTCTCGCGTGGCTGTAGCCTCTGCGGCAACAAGGAGGATCAAGTGAGAAAAGTTGTGACCGCTGCCGTGGTGGCAGTGGGAGTTTGTGTGGTGGGAACGGCGTGCCAGGCCCAAACCAAGGCCGACGAGTCTGCGCCCGTCAATGCGTGGACCGTTCCAACCACTTCGACCAGCACTGCTGTGTCCGTTCCCACGGTGCCGGTGGAGCTCAGTGGTACCGAAGATTCAGTTCTGACAGCCAACCTCGAACCGGGCGGCTACACCGTCCAGTACACGAGCGCCTCAGGTCATCTGATCGTGAAGCCAGTCAATCGCGACGGATCGACGGGTTCGTCGTTCATCAATGCCAGTAACGGGTCAGGTGTCGTTGCCTACGGGTCCACCGGGCCAGTGACCCTCCAGATCGGGAACACCAGGGGACCCTGGACACTGCGCTTCGTGCCGCTGGCGTAGCGGCGAGCTATCCCACCACTGAACCCGCACCTGCCCTTCGGCAGGTGCGGGTTCTTCCTTTCGCAAGGTCTGGGCGTTCGTACAGTCGCGGCGCGTGGCCGTCACTGCAGGCATTGCGCCGATCGACCAGCGGCAACCCTGTGCCCGGCGCAATGCAGGTCATGCCGCTTCCGGGCGGGAAGTAGATGGCGCCCACGCCTTGGCGTACGTGTCGACATACTCCTGACCGGTACGGGACCGGATCGCCGCCATCAGGGCGTCCGTGGCTGCGCGCACGTCGTCGACGCCGGCATTCCGGAAGGGGGCCAGATCCAGCGGTTCGAGGAACTCGACCACCACCCGGCGACGCCACCACGGCACGCTGCGATCGGGCCTGGTTCCGGTGATCGCGACCGGCACGAGAGGTACACCGGTCTCCATCGCGACACGGACTGCGCCTGTTCGCCCTCGGTAGAGACGCCCGTCCGGGGACCGTGTCCACTCCGGGTGAATGCCCCAGGCTCCGCCGTGCTCGACGATCCGGGTTCCGGCGTCTAGTGCCGGTGATGCTGCGCTCCCGCCCCGGCGGTCGACCGGGATCTGGCCGACGGCGGTGAAGAACCGGCGCTGTAGCCGACCGGCGAGCCCGTCGCGGTCGAAGTAGTCGCTCTTCGCCAGGAAGGTGACCTGCCGTCTGGCCGCCAGGGTCAGATAGAACGAGTCGAGGACCGCGAGGTGGTTCGCGGCCACGATGACCGGGCCGCGCCGTGGAATGTTGCGACGCCCGACGATCTTCGGGCGCCCTCGCAGGTACAGCGCCGGACCCACCGCCACGTGTCGACACAGGCGGTAGGCGCAGACATTTCCGATGGACATAGACAGTGTCTACACAACGATGGGAGACACTGTCTACGTGACGGCGAACGATACGAGAGCGACCCTGGTGCGGGCCGGTATCGACCTGCTCGAGGAGACCGGCTCGGCCGACATCGGCCTTCGCGCGATCGCGCGGCGAGCTGGCGTCTCCCACGGGGCGCCGCGGCGATGGTTCCCGACGCACCGCAGCCTCCTCGCGGCGATCGCTGAGCAGGGCCTGCGCGACCTCACCGCGGTCCTGTCCGCCGCGGCAGACGGGCCTGACCACGGCATCACGGAGGTTGCCGTGGCCTACGTCGACTTCGCTCGCCGCCGGCCGGCGATGTTCACGCTGATCTTCCGACACGACCTGCTCGAAGGATCGGGCGCGGAACTGCGGACGGTCTCCCGGCCACTGTTCGGCTGGGTTGTGGACCTCGTCGAGCAGTCGACAACCGCGTCGGACCCAGCAGCTGCGGCCGCCGCCCTGTGGGTCGGCATCCACGGAATCGCGGTGCTGTCGTCGACCGGGTCACTCGAACTTGCCACCTCCGGGGTGGACGAGAACGAGCTGATCGGCCGCGTCGTACGCAACAGCCTCGGCTGATCGGCAGCACATCTCGACACGGAGGTGCGGTCCCCTCCTGCACAATCACGACCCCGTCAGCTAGCTGACTGCGTCACCCGCCACCAGAACCCGCACTCCGCCCTCGCCGGCAGAGTGCGGGTTCCTTCTTTTCGCCGACACCGTTACGGGTTGCGGCAGTGCTGCCGCACAACCGCTCACTGGCCGCAGGGCTGCTTCATGGCCGTAGCGCTGTTCAACCGCCGGAGTGCTGTTCTATCGCCGTATAACCGGCTCATGTGCCGCCACTGCGGGCGGCAGCCATTGGGCTGCAAAACTGTTCTGACACCGTTGTGGCGGCTCTTATGTGACTGCTGAACCGTCACTACGGCGTCAACGCTGGCAATTCTATGGCGGTACAACTGTCTCTCTCCTGGCTGATGATCTGTACTTGAACCACTCAGAGGCCATGAGCACCGCCCAACCGCCCCTTTTGCGCCTGTTGATCTTCTCTACCGTCCCTTATATGCCTGCTGTGCAGCGGTACAGGTGGCAGCGGCGGGGATTACGCGCCGCAGTGCAGCCACATGAACGGATGCCTAGTAGCCGGTACATCTGCGCAGTGGTGACAACGCATGTGGCTCTCAAAGGACGCACCATCTGCACAACCGTCCCGTTGGTGGCCTCAGAACGGCCACAGTGTCCTCACTGCGGCCGTGAGCCGCTCCGCGGCACGGCGCCGAGGCGCCGCACCCTCGCGACCTGGGCTTTCTCTGGGTCCGTCGACGGCCGGCGACCAGCGCTCGAAACACTCCTGCGTTTCTCTCGGGTCTCAAACAATGACGGATTCACCGCTGAAGTAATTTCCGGCCGAATATCAACGGCGCGAATTCATGTAGACACGTCGATAAATGATCTCCGGGCCACAAAAACGGCGTCTATCGCCTGTGTCGCGGCGCGAACAACGGCGAAATCCTGACGCCCATCGAATAGTGACTGGAAACGGCCGTTCTTTCCGCATCGGCGATACTTCCCGCCGCGGTGACCAGCTCCTCCGGCGCACGTGGACACCAGGGGAAGCGATCATCGTTGGTGACCTGGCGGCCCCGGACGCTGCGCGCCCAGAGCCGGTCGCAGAAGAGCACTGCGACCGAAGCCCACGTGCGCCGAAGAAGCCGACCCTGTCTCCCCGGCTGCCGCCGGAGGCTGCAGCCCAGCCTGCAGCGAGACCGTGTCGAACACCGCCGCAGATCCCTGCGGCCGGCAGCTCCCTCGGGTCAGCTCAGAGCCAACTGGCAAACCAGTTCCACACGACGCTGAGCCATCCCCATACCCCGGGGATCGGTTGCAAATCGGTGCTGAACATCGGTGAACCTCCTGGAAAGAAGCAGGGGCCTCACCCAGGTTTGCACGCCGACACCGGCGGCGACACCGACACCAACTGTTCGCCGCCGGTTCGTGACGTCACCCGGTATCCGGGAGGCCGCCGCACGCCGCCTGCGGCGGCCTCCCCGTGAGCTCTCAGGCTGCTGCCGCAGTGGCACCGCAGGCGGCCCTTCTCGGCTCACCCCGGAGCGGCCCGCGACCGTCTGATTCAGGCCGGTGGCGGCAGCCGGCTGCGCCGCTGCCCGATCCGCACCGGCACCACCGGACGCCCCCTGCGACCGCTGACGCGGCCGACCCGTGTCGGATCCCCGACGAGACGAGACCTCGGTACCGGCAGGGGCGTGATGCGCCTTCGGCGCGCCTGGCAACGCCGCCGCCGGACCGCTGCGGTGGAACATCGTCGTGGGGCCCTCACGGGTGCCAACTGCTCTACAAGGCGCGCTCACGCGCGGGCACCCGACCCACGACGCTGCTCCGCCTCCGCTCAGGTTGTGGCCGCGGCTGACGCCGCCCTCCTCGAGGAAAACCTGGACCCAACGAGGTGGCCTGCGACTGTCACCCGACATCGACGCTGGGGCAGTCGCAGCGATGCTGCGACACGGCTGCGCCTTGCTCGGCACGACCCGCTGACGCGGCCCGTGTGACCCTGACGCCAACACCGATACAGCGTCACCGCTCGCTGCGCTCCCGGCGCCACTGATATGCCCCAAACCCGCCTCTGGCGTCTTTGCGACATCTGCGTCAGTGACGTGGATCATAGGTCGCAAAACGCACCCGCCCTGGACTGGGGAAACAGGAAAACGGTGCCATCTTTGCGACCCCCTTTTTCGAGGGGTTCTCACGTCTCTGCGACCGGTCGCAAAGATGGAGAATTCGACCTGTTTCCCCAGTACGCCAACTACGCAAGCTCCCCTCGCTGACGCTCGGAGCCGCTTGCTATGGCTCGGATCAAAAAGGGCATAAGGAGTCGTGACGCACTTCGGGTTTCGGTCGCTGCGCTCCCTGCACCCTTCGTTTGCCCGGCAGAGCCGGGACGACCTCCTCGGCTGGCGCCTCGTCGCCCTCGCTGCGCGAGGGTCCTTATCGCCTCCGGGTCCGTTCAGTCCGGTCGCTTCGCGACCTCCCTCACTCCCCCTCCGGCGACCCCTGCGGGGTGCCCTGTCCGCCGCGGCCTTGTGTCCTGCGTGGTGCTCGGCGCTGGCGCGCCTGTGCCCTCTCCGGGCGGTTACTCGCTCGCTCGCAACCGCTGGCGCCGCGGCGTCCTGCCGGCCTGTGTCGCGCCCCGGGCGCGCGAGTCTGCGACGGGTGGGGCGCTGCCCGATGACCCACCTGCTGCCCCACGCTGTGGGGGTGGGCGGCCTGACGGCCGTCAGATGCACGCCGCTCGCCCGCTCGCTGCGTGGTTCGGCCCAGCCGGGCCGCGACGGAAGTTCCGACACTGCTGCGGCAGTGTCGGCGGTAGCCCCAGCGGCGACACCGGTGGTGTGTCCGACGATCCGGAGGCAGCCGGGGACAGCTCGCTCTCGCTGCGCTCGGGCTGAGTCGATGTGCTCGCGAACGGGCACGGTGACGGTGTCCGTGGGTTGATCGGTCGCCTCTGTTGCGAGGCGATGCAGTGCGAGTGAGTTGGTGACGTCACGGCCCCTGGCGGGCGGCCTCATTCGGCCGCCCTGGAGGTGCTCGCCAGCCGCGGTTCGTCCGGGTTGGAGCGGCCTCGCGGCCATGGAATACGGGTCGGTGTGAGGGCGATGGATACTCGCGGGGTGAGCACCCGGAGGGTGCTGTGGGGTGAGCACGCCACCGCGATGAGCCCGGGCATGATCACCCTCGTCGCGGGCCGGCCGTATCAGATCGGCGGTGGTGTGGGCGGCCTCGACCGGATGGGCGTGACGGTGTGGCAGGTCTGTCGTGAGGGCTGCCAGCAGTGCGTCTGTGCCAGGTAGCCGGGCCTGGATCCCCAAGCCGGTACGGGGGCGCTTTCTCCGTGGCCGCGCGACACCTACGCGGTGTTGGCGGGGTGTAGTGGAGGAAACTCGATCTCGTTACTTCGGAGGAAGTTTCGGGGATTCGGTGAATACTATTCGCGTCGAAGTGTTCTCGGCTCTCCGTCGCCGTTGCTTCGATTCTCACCGCCACGCTCATGCGTTGTCGCCGGGATGCCGCCAGCGGCGGCGCGTTCCTTGTTTTCGGTGCGTCGGCGAATCTCCCACTGGCTATTCGTAATCGAGGTGCCTGGATTGTTCCTCGGAAACTCCCACCCCACGGATCGGTCGCGGGGATACGGCTAGAGTGAGGTGCGGATCAGATCGACGAAAACCTTTTCCTGGAATGAAATTCCGCGCTTTCCTCTGTCGCGTATCGGTGTTGGGTGCTACACCAGAAGAGGACTACGAGATCTGAATGAGGATCGAGGGAATCCGTCATGGCCGACATGACATGTTCGCGCGCAGTGCTGCTGCACCTCGATGCAGCGGCGCTCACTGACGACCAAAGACTGTTGCTTGATCGGTCTGCCGGTACCTCTCGCGCGGTGTACAACTGGGGTCTGGCCACTATCAATGCGTGGAATGTGCAGCGGTATGCATGGTTGTGTGAGCGTGCCTACGCGGTCGCCCGTAGCGAGGGCGAGGCGCAGACCCTGCTGGGCGATATGGACTGGCGTAGGGGGTCGCTGCTTCAGGCGCCGGAGGACTTGCGTCGGCGTCCCAACAGGACCTCGCTGGGTCGTCGGTTCACCGAACTCACCCGCGACCCGAACAGCCGGTTCCACTGGTGGCACATCGAGAATCACGGCGTCTCCCGATTCGTCGTGAGTACGGCGCTCCGCGACCTCGATGCCGCGATCGCCCGCTACTGGGACGGTGCCAGGTCTCCAGACCGGCCACCACGCAAGGATGGCCGCCCGATCGGATGGCCACGGTTCAAGAAGAAGCACCGTTCGAAGGATTCGTTCGCGATCTTCAACCTCAGCGTCACCAGTCGCGGCGACGATCCGTGGAAGGCGATCGACCAGGGGCACCGGGTTCGTATCCCCAACCTTGGTTCGCTGCGGGTACACGAGAATACCCGTCGGCTGCGTCGCTGGATCCAGCGTGGTGCTATCCCAAAATCTGCTCGATTCGTCCGGCGCGGCACCGGATGGACGGTCAGTATCGTCCTTGAGATCCCCGCCGAGGTGATTCCGGCGTCGGTGGCCACCCGGCGGCAGCGGGCCGCCGGAGCGGTCGGTGTCGATGTAGGAGTGCATTCGCTGGTCGCACTGTCGACCGATGAACTGGTCGTCGGCCAGCCTTCTGCCGCGTTCAACCGGCGTCTTCGTAGACTGCAACGGCACGCCGCTCGGCAGCGAGGCCCCACTCACGAGCAGGGGCCCTCTGCCGGATGGGTGGAGACCACCCGCAGGATCGTGCGGTTGCAGCACGCCGACACGCTTCGACGTCGGGGACGGCTGCATGAGGTGACGAAACGGATCGCAACCGGATTCGAGACGATCGGAATCGAGGATTTGGCAGTGGCAGGGATGACGGCCGCCCCGCGACCCAAACCCGACCCAGCCCGCCTGGGTAGTTTTCTGCCGAATGGTCGGCGAGCCAAGGCCGGCCTGAACCGGTCGATCCGCCGCGCCACTTTCGGGGAGATCCGTCGACAACTCGAATACAAGACGTCGTGGTACGGCGCACGCCTGGTCATTGTCGACAGGTTCGCGCCGACCTCGAAGACCTGCTCGGGCTGCGGCGCAGTAAAAGCCACGCTGCGTCTGTCCGAGCGGGTGTATCGCTGCGAGCAGTGCGGCCTGGTTCTCGATCGTGACCTCAATGCTGCCCGCAACATCCGTTCACTCGCCCTCCCCGTCGACCGTGGATGCGGCCGACGCTAAACGCTGCGACAGCCCAACACCGAGCTCGTTACGGTCAGCCCGGTGCGTGTCCGGCAGACCTGCCGAAAGGCAGGCCAGCAGAGGCCAGCAATGGACCTCCCGTCACTGACCCCAGTGATGCCAGAAGACTGATCGGGAGTCGGTGCAGTCGAGGGCATCACCAGTTCAGGGGGCATCTCACCCGCGTGTCCGGGGACTTCCTATAGACAAGCTCTGCCCGCCCGCCCGAGGAGGAGGCCGAGGGAGGGACACCCGCGCGGGGACGGTCCTGGGTTGGTCCACTGCGATCTCACCCGAGTGTCCGGGGACGGATCTGAATCCGGCACTCGACAGTGGACCCTAACCGGCGTCGTCCCAAATCAGGTTCGAGATAGCCTCCGTATCCATGGCCACGTCACGGCAGTCGGACCTGGACGCCGTCAAGAGGTCGATCTGGAACGGGTCAGGCCGGTCTTGGACACGATCTCCGCGGCGGTGGCGCCGGCATCTCGGAGCTGGACGGCGTGAGCGATCTGGGATTCGGTCACCACCGACAGGCGACCGGTGCGCCGGCCTTTCGCGGTCGCCCCGGCGCGGGCGTGAGCGGCGCGTTCGAGGGTGTAGGTGCGTTCCATCTGCGCGAACAACGCGAGCAGCACGACCGCAAGCTGCGCCACCGGGTCGTCCGGGTTGCTCGAGTCGATCCGGATCGGGTCGGCGAGGTTGCGGACCCCGACGGCGCGTTCGCGCAGATCGTGGATCAGGTTGAGGGGGTCGCGCGGACGTTACGTCCGAGGCGGCCGAGAGTGTGCACGACTATGACGTCGCCATCACGGGCGTAGTCGAGCAGTGCGGTCAGGCCGGGGCGGTCGGTGGTGGCTCCGGACTTGCGGTCGACGTAGATGCGGTCTTCGGCGATGCCGGCCGAGGTGAGGCCGCTCGAGGTCCTGTTTGGTCGTCGAGACCCGCGCGTATCCCAGCTCCATTCCGCTAAGTGTATCGAAAGTTGTTCTCGTAGCATGATTTCGAAACATAATTTCGGTATCAACTTGTGAGACGTCGCGAGCTGGGACGATCCGAGCCAACTCACCGCCGGCGCGGATGCTCCTACTACCGAGGTTGTGAAACACTCGGCGATCTCGGTACCAGGTCTCGGCTTAGGAGTGGCTGCGGACGAGGGGCCGCCCCCGCGGATTACGAGGCGGCCCCTTCTCATTGATTCGCCGACGGTCTACTGGACGTCGAAGATCTTCATGACCTCGTCGCCGTAGTCGTTGATTACCTTCACTGCGATCCTGCCCGTTCTCGGCTTCGGGAATGCGCGAGAAGTCGTCGAGTACAGCGACTCCCATGCCTCTGCGTCGATGTCTGCCTTGAGTGCGCGTTGCAGCTGCTCATACGGCTTGTTTCCCCCCGTGAAGTAGCAGTGCCGGACGAAAAACGACTCGGAGTTGTAGTCGCTGTCGATCATCCACAGTGCAATTTGCGAGGTGTCGTTGCTCCGTACTTCGCCGGTGTTAGGGTCGTAGACGTCGACACCACGCAGGTCGACCACGACCTCGTCGCCATCAACTCGCACGTCGATGTCCGGCTCGCCGAACACCATGAACATGTTTCCAGCGCCGGTCTTCTTGAGCTCGTCGCCCATGAGCAGATCCGCGTTCATTCGCACGAACAACACCGGCAACCTGCCTAGATTCCGTGACGCAGCTACTTCCGCGAAGTCGTCAGTTTTCTCCAAATCGCCACCACCGTCTGCGGTTTTCACACCGCTGGCGGTCGGATCAAACGCGAACGCGAGCACCGCGAGCACGTCGATATCGCCAGCGGTGATCGCCTCACGGGCCGCGTCCTTCACAAACCGAGGCGACACGGTCCCGTACTGCGGGCCGATCGCCAACCCAACGCGTAGCGGTGGTTCCCCGTCCTCGACGATCTGAGCCGAAACGGCCTGCACGAAGCTGCCAGGGTAGGGCTCGGGAGCCTCGAGCTTCATTCGTTCGGACTTTCGTCCGTTCTGAATCCCGGCGGCTGTGAGATTGGCGAGGATCATCTGCTCGAACGACTCGTCGTTCGCCACCTCGTCGCCGATTGCATACTGCTCACTCAATGTTGCCCGTTGCTCGCCGTCGCCAGCCGAATCCACTCCGTTGAATGAGGCAGAACGATGCGGCGACAACGACTCCACTGTGAACGGGCCAGCCACCCGGACCCGCCGATCGTCGTCGTACGGACGGTCGTAGAGAATCTCGCTCTGTGCGTGCCGAGCGATTGCTGCATCGACCTCTTCTTGTTGCATCCCTTCGGAAATGTCCGGATTGTTCGCGACGTCCGACAGCATGATGTGCGGGACGCGCTTGTACACGAAGCCGTGCCGGATGTCGTTCGTTGTATGCACGCTAGCCGGCGCTCTGCCACTGACTGCGATCTCCTTGGCCCGACCCTGTTCTGAGTCTGCCAACAAGTAGTAGGGGTACTTACTGCCCATCAGGCGTTGCCGCGCCAATGCCAGTGCGACGCGGGAGGTGTCGATGGTGATCCATCGGCGTCCCCATTCCTCCGCCGCGGTCGCAGTGGACCCGGAACCGCATGTAGGGTCGAGCACCAGGTCGCCAGGATCCGTGGTCAGCAGGATGCAACGCTCGATGACCTTTGTAGAGGTCTGCACGACGTAGATCTTGTCGTCTGTGAAGTTGCCAGTAGCGGTGTCGGTCCAGTTGTTGGTGAAGGGCTTCCACCCGAAGTCGTCCGGGTACCGCACGTATCGGAGACTGTTCTTCGCCACATGGATTCGGCCGGCCGCTTTGAGACGGTTCATTCCGTCGGGGTAGCTGGCCTTCCAATGGGATGTAGCGCGCGGCTCGTAGGTTTTGCCGCCGACCTCGAATGGCTGGGGGGACGACGCGGCTCCCTGCGACTGGATGTTGTCTGGGTTGTAGATGCGTGCGCCGTCTGGGAGCAATGTGGGATCGAGTTTCTCATCCTTGGTCATGGAGCGCGAAGATCCGTCCTTGAAGCGGACCCAGTTGTACCCCTGACGATCTTTGGCTTCGTACCACAGCTGACGCGTCTTCACTCGGTCGATGTCCTTTGCGTACCAGAGCAAATAATCTCCGGATCGGCCAACGCCCTTGGCTTGTGTGAATCCGCTGGTAGTGACGAAGGAGATCTGACTTACCAAGTTAGTGGCGCCGAAGATCTCGTCGAGGAGGCAACGCACGAGATGGACGTTATCTTCGCTGATCTGGACGAATACTGACCCTGATTCGTGAAGTAGGTCATGGGCGGCCACGAGCCGATCACGAAGGTAGGGCAGATACGAGTGGATGCCGAGTTCCCAGGTGTCACGAAACGCCTTGATCATCTCGACGTCGCGCGTTACATGCTCAATCTTCCCGTCCTTGACATCCCGATTCTGTTGGGAAGTCTGAAAATTGGACTTGAACTGGATTCCATAAGGAGGGTCGATGAAGCACATCTGAATTTTTCCGCGCAGGTTTTCGCGTTCGGCGAGGGAGCCCATGACCTGCAGCGAATCGCCGAGGATCATGCGGTTGGACCAGTTCGCAGAGTGTCGGTAGAAGTCGACGGCGTCGTACTCATCGAGGCCGTCGAACACGTCGAACATCGTCAATTCAGGCTCGAGTTCGTCAGCCTTCGAGGTGTTGCGGAGATTCTCGATCAGCACCCGCGGGTCGATCTTCTCCTGGATGAAGATCGGCGGTGCGTCGATCTCAAGATCCTGGGAGTCCTGCTCGTCCTTGCCCTTCCACACCAACTGCGGATCCAGTGAGATGTCCCGGGGGTAGCGGAGGGTGCGGGGTGCCTCGATCTCGGCAGTCACGAAATCGTGGGCGTCCGCCGTGGGCAGGTTTGTGCGTTTGTCGCCGTGCTTAATCCGCTCAACCGGGGTCGGGCCCTTCGCTGCGGGAGCCTTGCGTGCATTCATTTCTGTGGGCTCCCTTGTCAGATGGTGAGCTGGTCGGGGGTGGACAGGTCTGCGGGGATCGGCAGATCGTCGTTGAGATGCCGGATCGCCTTGGTCAGAACGTGGCGGACCCCGGTCATCGATCGGATCTCGAGGTATCCCCACGTGCCGAGTCCACCGTGGTTGTTGACTGCTGGGATCCAGGTGTTGCGTGCTGTTTCTGCCTTGGCGAGTGTCTGGCCGGCGGGCTTCTGGCCGCCGGAGACTTCCACGATGAGCACGCGGGTATGAGGGTCGCCGTCTCGACCGGCGACCCTCACGAGGAAGTCCGGGTGATACTCGGCTGGTTTGCCCTTGTGGACGTAGGGGATGGTGAACCCGAGGTGGTCGTTCTTCACGTATGAGGCCACAAACTCCGGCATGTCCTCGAGCGTCTCGGCAACGGTCTTCTCCCACTGGTTGGCGCCGCCGGCCCGCGCCGGGTCGAGCACGACATGGGAGATGGGTGAGCGTTCGGTGTCGATCACAGGTTTGCGGGTCTGGAAGTACACGTTGTCGGTGGATCCGATTGGCCGGAACTCGCGCAGGACCGGGCGAAGCCAGGTGATGCGCTTGTCCTCATCCTGCTCGGTGAGTGCCTGGTAGATGTACTCGGCGGCCTCGACCAGCCGTTCGGTGGTCTGCATGATCTCGCCGATGTGCCGTCCGTCTTCGATAATGACGCACTCGCGCAGCCAGGTTCGGCATAGCTTGGAGATGTCGCCGAACAGCCATGGCCGACGGGAATTGTCGTCGGCCGTGAGCTGTCGGTTGATCAGCGTTTCGGCGAGCTTGTAGGCGACGGTCTGTTCGCGGATGCTGGAGGTGTCGCGGCCTTCGATGACGACCGATTCTCCAACCAGGCCGGAAGTCTCGGTCCATGTGGGGACGTTGGATGCCGACAGCAGGTAGGTGCGAGCGGTGGTGGTGTCGATCGTCGGCGGCAGGTCTGGTTGTTCGATTCGATAGCCCTGCACGTGCGGGAACGCGATTTTCATGTCCTCTCGCTCCGGCTTCGTGTAGACCTCCACCGCGGGTGGGGACGGGGGTGTGTCGACGACGGTGCCGTCGGAGGGGATAAACGCGAACGGAATTCCGTACACGTTGGCGTACTCCGGATCGAACATGCCCTGGTCGTTGAGCGCGTAGGAGCGGCGGCGGAGGCCCCGGCCGACGACCTGCTCACACAGCAGTTGCGATCGGAACGCTCGGATGCCGAGGATGTGGGTGACGTTGTTGGCGTCCCATCCCTCGGTGAGCATCGATACCGACACGACACAGCGAACGTCGGCGCCGAGTTTGCCGCGTTTGCCGACGGTGTTGAGCACCTCCCGCAGCAGATCCTCATTGGTGACCGCGTCCGCATCCGCGCCGGGGTAACGGATGCGGTAGTCGGCCTTGAATGCATCGATCTCCGCGGCCGCGGCCTGCGCGAAGTCACTGCTGAATGACTCGCCGGACTCGATGGTTTTCGAGTCGATCAGCAGCGACAGCGGTCGCGCATGGGGACGATCGCCAGATCCGTTGGCGAACAACGGCAAGTTCCCGGCCCGGTAGTGGTCTCGACCGCCATCCTCGTCTGCGAGGGTGATTGTCCCGGCGATCCACTGGTAGACCAGCTTCGAGACCAGAGTGTTCGAGCACACGACGATGAACACCGGTGGTGGCTCACCGAGGTCTCGGAGTCCTTCTTCCCAGCGTGCGTATTCCTTCTCGTAGTCCGCGTAGAGCGATTCGAGTGCACCCTGCACTACCGGTGGTGGCATCCAGGTATCGGGATTGATCGCCTTGTCGGTGTTTCGCGCCGGCAACTTCGGATCGATGTTGTCCCACAGGTTCAGATACGCCACTGTGTCGCTCGCGGCGTCGTCGTTGACCGGGGTACGCGGCACCTTGACCAGGCCGGATTCGATCGCGTCCATCAGCGAGAAGTCGGAGACCACCCACGGGAAGATGAAGCCCTCGGGCCAGCCGGAGCCGGTGAGGTAGAACGGCGTGGCAGACAGGTCGTAGACCGTTTTGATGCCGATCTTCTTCGAGACGGACTGCAGGCCGCGGAACCACATGCGGGCAGCCTCGGTGGCCTCTTTGACCTCGCTCTTCTCGATCGTGGACAGCTTCTTCACCTCAGCGGCTGCCTCGTCGGTGGCACGGTCGACGTAGCAGTGGTGCGCCTCATCGTTGAACACCACGATCTCGGAGAGCTTGCCCTTGCCTGTGAAGCCGCGCAGGACCCGCGAGACCATCTGGTCCGGCGTTTCCTTGAACGGATCGACTGTCTTGCCAGCGTTGAGGAGCTTGCGGGTGTTGAGTGCGACGTTCTTTATTTCCTTGGTGTCGCGCAACTGCAGTTGGTGGAAGTTGATGATCTTGATTTCTGCCTGACCGAGCGCATGCTGCAGGTCAGGGGGTACGAGGTCGCGCTGGTCGTAGTAGTTGTCGGGAGCGGACGGCTGCAGCACCTGCAGACGGTCGCGGATCGTCACACCAGGGGCCACGATCAGGAACCGCTTAGCGAACCGTCCGTCGCGGGGGGCATGGACCTTGTTGATTGTGTTCCAGGCGATGAGCATGCCCATCACGACAGTCTTGCCGGCGCCGGTAGCCATCTTCAGTGCAATACGGTTCAAGTCGTGGTTGTGCTCCGCGTTGACCTTCGCGAGGCGGGTACGCCAGTCGGTGTTGCCTGCACGGCCCGCTACCTCGGCCAGGTAGATCGCGGTTTCGGCGGCCTCCCGCTGGGCGAACAGCACACGGTTCTCTTTGTCCTGGTCGGACCAGTGTTCGAGGAGCTTGCGGGTGTAGGCGGTGACGGTGGGGTAGCCACGCAACCGCCATAGGCCAACCTCCCGGCGCAGGGAATTGATGAGGTCGTTTGCCTCGCGGCGTTCGTGCGTGACGTCGAGGTCCAGAGACTGCTGCTCGGCGCCTGGCACTGACATCGCCGCGGCGGGGGTGGTGCCCTTCTTCGCCTTGGCGATCGGGACAAAGGATTCAGACGGGCGGCGGCCGTCGATGATCTGGCCGGTCGGTCCGTGCCGGCCAAGCTCGTGGTGCCGGCTCGGGATCTCGTACGGGTTGTTGAGGATCGGTTGGGTGATTGCGTCGCTCATCGCACGCCACGAGGCTGTCGTTCTACACTCTTCGGCACGAAGCGGACTCCTCCTTCATGCGCCGGGTGGCGCAGATGTCTATGACTTGCAGGGACGACGAAATCCCAGCGCAGGAGACGTTACCGGGTCACATCTGACGCCGGTCGGAGCGCTGATATTTATGGCTCCTGGCTCGGTGCTCCGGAGACGGCGGCCAGCGGCGAACGTGTGCGCAGCGCGACCTACACCCTATGGCGTGACCGGTACGCGTGTCGCCGCCTTCAGTGCCGCACATAACCCGCCATTGCTAACCTGTGGCTGCGCAGCCGGGCGCGGTGCAGGTTCGTGGTGTCCTGCTGCGACCTAAGGGTTTGTGCCCCTCCCACACCGCCGTCATATCAATCTCCCTCAAGACGTCTCTCATCTTGGTGAAGGCCGCGTCGGAATAGCGGGAGATGTGCTGCGATCCGAGCACGAAGACGTAGTGGGCGCGCGCATCGTCATCGATGCCCATATGCCGACGCAAGGCAGTGCTGCGCGCGCTGGTCAGCCCGAGCTTCTGGGCCAGCTCGGTTGCCGGCATGTAGTACTTCCGGTTCAGGTCGACTTCACGGATGCCGGCGGCCTCTACTGACTCGTCAGAGACGTAGTGGACCGGGGCGCCTTCCTTCTTGCTGAAGTGCACTGTCACGTTCACCGCGGTGCCCTCGACGCGGGCGGTGACGCCGTTGAGTCGAGGGAAGACTTCAGCGCGAGCCTGTCTCGCCTTGATGCCCCGTTCGACACGGTCAACGTCCTTCGCGGAAACTTGTGCATCCGGTTCGACATGTGCCTCCATGGCCAACAGAGTGCGGATGCGGGCTCGTGCCTCGTGTCGCGCGCGCCGGCCCGGCTTTAGGAGCTCGGCGATCTGTGAGTACTCCTCATCAATCAGGACATCCAGCTCTCGCGGTGGGTCCACTGACAAGGGGAGGACACGAGAGGGTAGATGGTCCGCCAGGTGCTCTCCGAAGACCCGCTGGAGGAGTTCGTCAAACAATGTGATTGTTGCCCGTGCGTATACATAGAGAAGTTGCTCGCTGACCTCGTTGAACCAGTGCTGTTCGTCGTCGCGCATCGCGTCGATGGCCCGCAAGGTTCCAGCCTCAGCCTCTGTGAGTTTGATTGCTGGCTCGGCGGTCGACAGATTGAGGCACTTTTCGAAGCCAAGTGACCGGCCGAGCTTCTTGTCGAAGACCTGGACGCCATTCTGGACGAGCGCTGCCTTGAGCAACATCTCGAAGGAATGCTGGAGGTTCAGGAGAACTTGGGTCACGCGTCCCTCGTCGTTCGGCGAGTTGAACGCGGTCGTTGCGACCGTCAGCGAGGAGAGTGCCTTGCGGCGCAGAACCCGAGTCTCCTGCTTCAACTTCATTGCTGCATGTCCCTTCGTCATCGCTCCCGCACGAGCAAGGGTATGGCTCGCATCATGTTCTGCCTCGTCTGGTTACCTGACATAAGAGGCAGCTATCCGCGGTCAAATGATGTGGGCCGTGAGCCCGTTGGCTGATCGCAGGGTTCGGCGTCTTCCGCCCCAGTGGCCGGATCAGTGGAGGGCTCCCGCCGCTCCGGTGTGGTTGCGGTCGGCGGCCTTCTGCCACCAGCGGCGGGCCGCAGTGGCATCGCCCGCATCGTCGGCGAGTACGCCGAGCGCGTACATCGCATCAGCGTCGCCGAGGTCGGCGGACTCCTCGTACCAGTGACGGGCGGTGGCGGAGTCTTCTGCCTCGGCGGCGACCTCACCGAGGTTGTACATCGCAGTGGGGTCGCCGAGGTCGGCGGCCTTCTCCCACCAGCAGTGCGCCGCAGCGGTATCTCCTGCACTGACGGCGAGTACACCGAGGTTGCACATCGCTTCGGGGTGGCCGAGGTCGGCGGCCTTCTGCCACCAGCGGCGGGCCGCACGGGTATCGCCCGCATCGTCGGCGAGTACGCCGAGTGCATACATCGCATCAGCGTCGCCGAGGTCGGCGGCTTTCTCCCACAAGTGGCGGGAGGTGGCGGTGTCTTGCGTATCGTCGGCGTCCTTCCCAAGCTCGGACACTGCTCCCGGTTCGGTGGTGGCAACGTCGTGGTCACGGTGTTCGCGTTCGTTTTCACCGCAGTCAGCCGCCGCGAACTTCGTCAGCCAGGCGCAGCGGGCGGCTGTCTCGTTCGCCTCTTCTGGCTGCGGTGGATGCACCGATCGGAGGATCGGTGGCAGATCGTCGGGGATGAGTGCTTCGACCCGGACCAGTGCTTCGTCTGACGGTGAGACCAAGTGCCATTCGCTGCCAATGCACACCAGGGCGGCAAGTGCGTCGTTTCTGGATGCGACCCCGACCTCGAGGTTCAGTGCTCCGGCGAGTGCAGCGATGGTCAATTCGAACTCGTCCGGTGAGGCATACCAGGAGGTGAGGACTGCCGCGGCCGGGCGAAGAGCGCCGGCGGCGCGTTCGGCGAGCAGTCGGGGCAGGTTCTCACGCAGTGCAATCACCGCGAGGTCCGGTTCGGCTTCGTGCCCGGACAATGCCGCTGCGACGGGTCGCAGTTGCGGATCCGGTGCCAGCAGCGCCAGCAGTTCCGTGGCACGTTTGCGACGGTCGGTCATCAGCAGCCGGCGCACCTTGCCGAAACGCTGGGTGACCACCGCGACCGGCCGCAGGTCGGGGATCAACGCGGCCGCGTCGGCGACCGGGTCGCTGCGGCCGACGAGGGCATCGGCCGGCAGGTCGGTGACCAGGTTCCGGTAGGCGAAGTCACCGGAGCGGGTATAGAGGAAGACGTCGGCCGCGATCCGATCGGTGTCCGCGCCGCGGGGTACGGGGATCTCCACCCGCCCGCCGGCAGGGCAGGTGGTCGAGATCGCCCGGTGGCTGCCTGCAGTGCTCATGATCGTCAACCGTGCGTCGGTCGTCGACGTCGTGACCGGCAAGGTCAGCCGCTGCGGAGGCGTCAGGTCCAGGTGGGCGCGGCCCCGGGCCAGATCGGTGAACTGGTCGGGGGAGACATCGACGCCGCCGGGTCGGGTGTTGATTCGGTCGGGTCCGGTGAATCCGGCACTGGTGGCGCGCCTCCACAGGTCTTGCATGGCGGTGTTGCGGTTCTGCGGTTCGAGGGTCTTCTCAAGGAACCAGAGCAGTCGGCCGCTACCGCGGTCGGGGTGCGGGGTCAGATGCCACCAGGACAGACGCCGCGCCAGATCACCTGCGACGGCGGGCATCCAGGTGGTGGTGTCGAGGTAGCCGAGGGCGGCGATCCAGGCCAGGTAGCGGGGCAGGTCGTCGATCGCCCGCCGGAACTCGGCCAGCGACACCCCCTTCGGTGGGGTGGCGTGCAGCTTGCGGGGGTCCCGTAACGCCAGATGCGCTGCTGCCATACAGAACTTGGCACCGAAGTCGTCCCGGACACGGCTGATCGCCCGCAGTGACCACGGTGCGAGGATCCACTGCACATGGGAGTCGTAGGCCTTCCGGTTCACCGGCCAGTCCCGCAGCTTCCCGACGTTGCCGGTCGCCGCCGCGATCACGAACTCCTCCGCCTCGGATGCGGACGTCGGCAGCGGTGTGTCGGTGATCGCGGTCAGCATGGCGCCGGCGGACTCGACGTCGACCATCAGACGTGAGGTCAGGGCACCGAGTTCGGTGACGGCCAGTCCGCCGTCGAGTTCGGTGACGAAGCCGCGGCGGACGAGGTGATCGACCGCGTCGTCGACGTCGAGCGGTTCACCGGACTGGGCGTAGGCGAAGGTTTCCTCGAACCACGATGCCGCCGAGCGGCGGTCGGTGATCGAGCCGAGCAGGATTTCGGCGAGGATGACGTCGATGAGCCGGGAGACGACCTGGGATCGGGCGGCGTACCCGTCGGCAAGCCGGCGCCGCCACGACGCCTCCTGGTGGCGGGGGACAAGCAGGAACCCGAACCCTTCGGGTTCCTGCCCGGCGCGGCCGGCGCGGCCGAGCATCTGCTGCGCTTGACTGACCTCCAGCGGCGACATGCCCAGCTCGAGGTCCCGGATCACCACCGCCCGTGCCGGAGTGTTGACCCCTGTCGACAACCCCGACGTCGCCACCAGCGTCGCGATGGAGCGGTCCTTGAACGAGGACAGGGCCCGCCCGGCACGCGGTGCGTCCCGGAAGTGCAGTCCCACTCCACGTTCGAATGTGGCCTCGACGAGCTGGTCGTCGGTGAGTCCACGGAATTCAGTGAGATCGGCGGCTTGTGCCGCGGTGCGGCGGGCGGCGTTCTTGCTGCCGCAGAAGACGAGCACACTCGCCGGCCCAGTCGATCCGTCGCCGTCGGTAGCAGGCGGGGTTGGTGTGTCGCGCAGTTCGGCGAGCAGTGACCGCATCACCCGGTCCTTCGCCCCCTCGAACTGCTCTCGCCGCGACCCCTCGGGGGGTTCATCGTAGGGGACGAGTTGGGTGGTCAGGATCGTCGGCCGCCATGCCGACCGGATCAGCTGCGCGTTGAACCAGGAGGCGAGTTCTTCGGCGTTGGACACTGTCGCCGACAACGCCACGATCCGGGTGCGGCCCTCGACGGCCCGTAGCCGGGCGATCAGCGACTCCAACGTCGCACCACGCTCGGGGTCCCCGACCAGATGGACCTCGTCGATGATGATGCACCCCACCTTGGCGATGAAGTCCCGCAACGACGAACGCCGGTAGAGGGCCTCGAACTTCTCCGTCGTCGCCACCCACAACTGGGCTCGACGCACCGCGTCGCTGGAGATGTTCGTTTCGCCGGTCAACTCGATCGCGTTGATCCCGTGCCCGCGCCACCGCCGGGCGGTCTCCCCGATCTCGGCGGCGAGCGCCCGCGCCGGCAGCAACCACACCGCGGGCTTGCCGTCGCCAACGATCGACCGCAGCGCCGCGACCTCCCCGATCAACGTCTTCCCGGCACTTGTCGGGGCCACAACCATCACATGTCCGGGGGTGGAGAGTACCGCAGGCACCGCTTTCGACTGCAGTGGGTTCAGCCGGGCGTAGCGGGTCAGAAACTTCTGCAGGTTCGTGGGGATGATCTTGTCGGCGCCGGTCCATTGCTCGTCACCGAGGGAAGCAGCGGCACGGTTGTCCACCAGCGTGCGGAAGCCTGCCTCCAGGGGCTCGATATCCTCGGGCCGGGTGAACCGGTTGCCCGAGTTCTCGTTGCGTTCGATCTCGGTGCCGGTGAAGTTCATCGAGTAGGTGATCGCCTCGTCGTCCGCGATCAGTTCCTTCTCGTGGATGTAGCGGACCGCCACTAACTTCACCCGGGCGGCGCGCAGCTCCCGGTGCACGGCATCGTTCGACGCCTCCGGCCGGCTGAGTACCAGCACGTCGACGCCGCGGCGCTTCGCGGCGACCACCGCATCGAGCAGTGCACGAGCAGGGGTGCTGGTGTCCCACCACGGAACCTTGATCCACACCCGGCGCCGTGCCCCGGAGATCAGCTCGAGCAGCTTGCCGTGCAGGGACGGACCGTTTCCGTAGTTCGAGAACCGAACCGGTTCGCTCACCCGATCCCCTCCACACTTGTTCGCACGGACACCTTGTGGGCTCAGCGTACTGAGCGGTCTATCCAGGCAGCCGGGCGTGCAAGTGAACCCGCGCGGGAGCCCGCTGCTGCGCCTTGGCCGGATCGGGGTCAGCGCCTCTTCTTCAACTTCCCGTACTGGTTCACGTAGACGGACAGCTCGGTACCGAAATCTTCGATTGTCGACCCGTTTTCGTCCTCAACCCACCAACGAACCAGGGTCTCTCCATCTCGAATGATTAGTCCTACCCAGTATTCGAGATGGTCTTTCGCGGTGGCGATGCTCTCCGGCAGAGAGTCCTGGGACGTTATGTGAACCTCCTTCGTGTAGAGGTTGCTCTCCGTCTGACAAACGAAAATCACTTGGCTGGCCATCGGCTACCTCTCCGTCCCGACCGTGTCGAGTGCCATTCGGCACGCCCATTCGTCTCGTGTGGCCCAGGTTCGGTCGGAGAGTAGCGATCACCCACGACAATGCCCAGACTGGCACGTGCGAGTCCGTGATGACCCGGTGAGCTGGGTGTGTAGGACCTCGGCGATCTCGTTGGTAGGGGGCGGCGATGTGGAGCTGCCGGAACCGGAACCCGTCAAGGGAAGCGCCATAATCGGTGTTAGCGACGGACGCCGTGTCGGCGACCTCGAGCACGGCACCCACGTGCGTGGCGAGCCGCCGCGAAGTCCGGGTGCTGTGCCCCGTTGGTCGCGTGTACTTTCGGGTCATCCGGGCGGGGTTCCCCCTCTGCAAGCCGTTGAATGATCGGCCGGTGGAACGCGGAGAAAGTGGGCCCCGCCTGGCCCCTTTCGTCGCCCATGGCGATGTGCCTGGGCCGACGGGGCAGGACGGGTACGTCACGCGGTGACGATCCGCTGCATGGTCCGGATAGCAGTGTCGAAGAGCTCCCGCGCGTCCGGTTTGGAGTTCAATCCTCGCTGCCCACAGTGGGGTACATCCTCGATAACAGTCAGCCCGGTCCCCGCCAGGTTCGCGATCTTGGCACCGTGTTCGGCGGCGCGACCGAGGGGAAGGACTACTCGTAGATCCGGGCAGAGAGCTACGAACTCGCGGGTCCAGACCACTGCGCGGCGGCGTTCTGCGGTCGTCGATTTGCTGTTGCGGGGGTTCGCAGTGGGAAACGGGCAGACGTTCCAGTGCACGACGTACCGCCAGTCCACACCGACCTCGGCGTACTTGTTGCGGCAGTTCAGTGCTGTGTAGTCGGGGTTGTCGAGACTGAGCATCCCGGTCCCAGTGCCAGCCTCGGCCTGAGTGCTCGGATTATCGAGCAGGACGAGAGCCCGGGCATGAATGCCCCCCTGCGCAGGGTCGACATAAGGCACGTGACCTCGGGGGATCCGCTCATGGTCGGCGATCCGGTCGGCGAGATTGTTCAGGGGTGCGACGTGTGGCTCTCGAATCCGCGGCATCCGCGACGCAACAATCTGCAGTTGCTCGCCCCGATTCGTTACCGCCACAGGTCTACTCCATTCTCAAGACAGAGCAACGAGGCTACTGGGGGTTCCGGCAGTAATCGCTGAAGATCCAACGAAGTTCGGCATTCTGTCTGATAGATGGCCTGGCCGATGGCCTCATAGGCACTGGGTGGGCGGTGCCGCTGACGATGCAGTGGAAGGTGGAGTCGGCCAGACGCTGCATTCCTCGGCCAGGTCGAGGCTCGCGTCGTCATTGGGTCGGGCCGGGCGAGGGATCGTCTTCCGTGCTGCGAGAGGCGGTCTCGGCTGTTTGCCCTTGAGTCGGACCTTCGCACGGGCTTTGGCCATGCCCTCGCGGGTCCGCAGGTGGTGCAGGTTGGTTTCGAACTCGGCGGCCAGGTGCTTCGCGAACTTCGTTACTTTATGCGCTGCTACTACCGGGACCCCAGTCTATGAAAGTACCATGACACGTGGCGGATTTTGTTGATGAGTGCGCGGAGGCGTTGTTTCGGGTCTTCGAGGAGGCGGTACCCGAACTGTCCAACATCGTCGCCGCCGACTTCCGGCACGGGATGATCGAGGACGGCCTGTACTACATGCTGCGGCACCTCGTCCGGGTAGGCGCACCGGTCCCTGCTGACATTCACGCGATGCTCACCCGGTGCCTCGACGAATGGGACTTCCGGTTCGTGGATGAATGCAGCGAATACCTCGCACAGATCTCGCGCCTCTGACCGACCCTCGCGCGTTCTTGTCCGTGACCGAGCATGCGAACGCCGCCGATGCCGACGCGACGTTCCGCGGGTCTGGCAGTCGGTCCGGGGTCGCCGAGGTGATGGGTCGGTGGGCGGTCTACACCGTCGGCGACGTCGAACACGGTCCGCCGATCGACCACGTCGCCCCCCTGACGTGCACCTGACTGCGCACTCCGCCGAGCTCCGGCTTAGATCACCCGGGGTCGTGTACCGGCTGGTGCCGCCACCAGGGAGATGTCATATCAGGTGTTACCGGCGGGCACCGGCCCGGGCGGTCCTTCCTAGGCTGGGGGAGTCGCGGTCGTAGGGTGCTGGCTGTGGACAGCACCGAGATCACCGTCGCGACCTGGAACACCGAATGGGCACCCACCGCCGGCCGACGGGGTCCGCACGTTCGTGAGCGGCTGGCCGACGCGTCCGCGGACATCCTCGTGGTGACGGAGGGCAGCCGCGGGCTCCTGCCAGACGGCGGATACGTCGTCGATGCCGGCAACGACTGGGGCTACGACGACAAGCCGCACCACCGCAAGGTGCTGCTCCGGTCCCGTTGGCCGCTCACCGACGTCGACCGCCTCACCACGGGCGGCGGAGCCGGGCGGGTCGTGACGGCGCTGACCGCCGCACCCGCCGGGCCGATCCGGATCCTCGCAGTCTGCATCCCGTGGGCCCGCGCACACGTGAGCACCGGGCGCCGCGACGCCACGGCCTGGTCCGAGCACCTCGACTGTCTCGACCAGCTCGACATGCTCGCACCACGCTTCGACCCGTCGACACCGACGGTGGTCGCCGGAGATTTCAACCAGCGCATCCCTCGTGTCCTGCAACCTGCACGGGTCGCGGACCGTCTCGCCGAGGTGATGGGTCGGTGGACGATCCACACCGCCGGGGACATCGAACACGGCCCACTGATCGACCACGTCGCCTCGAACCTGACGTGCACCGGAGTGCGCACCTGGTCCGGGCACGTCGCCGAGCTCAAGCTCAGCGACCACTCCGGGGTGGTGTGTCGGCTGGCGCCGGTACGCCACTGACACTTCTGCCTGCAACCCGCGACGCCCAACCGCCGCATCGGGCCAATCCGGATCCCGGTCCGGCAGCAGGGGAAATGTCGTATCGGCTTGCCGGTGTCGACGGGCCTGCTGGAGAGTGGGATCGATTGTCGGGGTCGGGGTCGGCCATGCGCGTCGCGACGAGCGGCCCTGTGGTGTCGCAGGGATGCTGTAGCTTCTGGCGTTGCACCGCGACGTGGGCACCGACTCGTAGTAGTCGGGCTGGGGGAGGGGAGTCGATGAGCGACCAGTGGATTGCGTTCGCGAGTGATGAGGTGGCCTCGTGACGGCGGACACGGAGCCGTCGGCTCTGTTGAAGCGGGTCGCTATGCCCGGCTGGGTCGAGATGAGGTTAACGAAGATCACCCTCCGGACCGATGCCGCCAAGAAGTTCGCCGCGTGCACGCTCGACCACTGGAAGGGGACACCGGAGAAGTCTCAGCCGCAGACCGTCGTCAAGCCGCGAGCGGTAGCCGTGCACGACTCCGCGTCGCAACTGCTCGGTAGCTGCACGGCCTGGACGATCGCCGCAGTCACCGTTTCGCTCGGCGCTATTCTGTTCGACTTCGAGATCGAAGCCTTCCTCGTTCTGATGGTATGGGTGGCATGGCTGATCGTCTTCGTCGGCTCATGGCTGCTACGGGAGGTCACCAAAGCCTCCGCCCTTGAGTACCGCAGGCAAGTCAAGGCTGCCAAGCAGGCCGCGATGCGCAGGGACGTACCGCAGTTGTCGAACGCTGAGATGGACAGCCTCGCGAAGATACTTTCCACGACAGAAGGCAAGCTGGCGTATGCGGCGGCGGTTCTCGCGGCGGAAACGGAGTCCTCGCCGGTGTGGGGTGACCCCGTGTTCGACGACTTTCACGCCCGTGTGGACCTGCACCGGCATGTCGGCGAGATCGCCGACAGTGCCCGGGCTCTCGACCGAGCCAGAAAGAAGCTGGGATCGCGACCGGGTGGGGCGCTGGCCAAAGACGAAGCTGTCACCGAACTCTACGAGCGCCGAGTCCGCGAGCTCGATGAGAGGCTCTCGGGACTCACGCAGCGAGTGCACGGACTCCTGGTCTACCGCGACCATGTCCACGGGTTCGAACCCTTGATCGAGAAACGCAAGTGGCTCGAAAAGCACCGTTACGACCAGGTCGATTCGGGGTCTGTGTTCGACGAGTTGGGATCTGCTGAACTGCGCAGCGCGACCGACGAAATCGACTCCCGCACGCGGGAAGCCATGAACTTCCTCCTGGAAGACGCCGAGCGGCTCAGCAAACTATGACCTCGAGGTGGCCGTCCCCGCGCCGGAGGCAGGGGTCCGATCCAGGAGTGACGGGTAGATTCTTTGGATCGTGCGGGCAGGCGCCTGTGTCCGTGGTTGATGGTTTGGGATGCTGTGCCAATGGATGGGCAACCCACCCTGTTTCCGCTCGCGGACGTCGGCGTATCCGCCGATGCGGGTGACGCGGCGGACCTGCGGACAGCGCTCGGGCTGTTGGCATTGATGGACCTGCCGCGGGTGGGTAGCGGTCGGGCGATCCGATTCGCGCAGCAGTTTGGGTCCGCTGAGACGTTCAACACCGCGGCACCGGAGCAGCGGCAACGTGCGGGTGGTGTCGCGGTCGAAGATCCGGTGCAGGTTCTTGATCGGGATGTCCCGGACGGATTGGGTCGGGGCCGTGCCTTCTTGGAAGGCATCCGAGGATCCCGCCTGCCGTCACCACTTCCTTGCTATCTGCAACTCCCACACCACGAAGTCGAGGCCGGCATGCACCTCCGACTCCTTACGGGATCGGGGCGGGAGGCCCTCGAAGTGCCGCTCGGCGATTCGGTCGAGTTCGTCATCTGTCATACCCGGTTGTACGCAGCCCGGGGCGGGCCGGTTCCAGGCAGCAAGGCCACCCCGCAACGCCATCAGGTCGAAGAAGCGCCATGGACCAGGCCGTGATCGCGTTTCGCCGCTACGAAAATGCCTCCCTGCCATACGCCGGTATTGAATCCCACAAGAGGCTGCACCACTACTACTTGTACGACACCGTCATTGCTGCCGATGGAACCTCCGAGTCGATGACGGGAACCCTGACATAAGCGCCCCTTCGGCTGTCGCCGGGATATCGGGGGTCTACGACCGGCTACACAAACGAGCCGGATGCGTTCCTCGCCGACCCGACCACCGATAGGTTGTGCACATGCCACTTGTGAACGCGACCTTGCAGACGGAGAGCGCTGCGGATCGGCAGCTACGCCACCTTCGCGAGCGAGCATTCCTCATGAACGCGGTGTGCAGCGAAGTCGAGGCGTCCGGTGGCGACTACGCCTCGCAACAGGTGAGAACAGCGGTCTGCATGTTCCAGCGGTGGATCGCTGAGGAGTTCGGATTGCCGGATGGCGAACACATCAGATTCGGTCACGGCCTTGACGAGTTCGACGATGCTACCGGGGCCGCTGACACGATCCGGAAGATCCAGGCGGGCGTCGCTGTGTGTCAGGACGTTCAGCTGTTCTGGTGGGCCGATTCCCGTATGGAGGCGGATCGCGATGCTGAACGCGTGTGCTGGTCCCTTGGCGTGTACTTCTCGACCCGTTCCGTCAGCGAGTTCTGATTCTCTGAGCGTGGACGACCTCTGGCCGACTCACCTCCGTTCGGGAGGATCGGTTGCGTACCCGCTGGCCGCTCACCGAAATCGACCGGATCACAACTGGTGGGGGAGCCGGTCGGGTCGTGCCACGCTGACCGCCGCACCTGCCGGGCCGATCTGGATCATGGCCGTCTACATCCCGGATCAGCGTGCACGTGCAGGTCCGCCGACCGTCACCAGAGATGGCCGCAGGACCGTCGAGGTCGTCTATCTGGTCGCCTCGACGCCGACGCCGACGCCGACGCCGACGCCGACGCCGACGCCGATGCTCGCACTGGCTCCGTCGCAGGTCGCCGACTGGGTTCGCGGGCACTGGGCGTTGCCTGCCTCAGCGGTTGTCGAAGAGCTTGTCAGCCACTCGCTTGCCCAGGACCTTCTCCGCAGGGTGCCGGTCGATCTGATCAAGAGTCAGGCACCTTTCCGGCCGAGTCAGGCGCGCGAGGTCCGCTGGGTCAGGCTTGTGTACTTCGAGCGCGACCTGGCGTGCCTCATCTGCGTAGATCTCTTCGTGGAGCCAGACACTCTCCCCGGTTCCGTCATCCAGTGGTCCTCAGTGACGAACCAATTCGCAACGAGCACACCACTGCTCGGAAGCAGCGTCCACACCTTCTGTCGGTCAATCGCGGATCTTGCCCCCGGCCGGGTAGACCCCAGCCACTCAAGTGCACCGTCCGCCGTACGGGTCAGCCGCCAAAACTCCCATCCGGTACTTGCCATGGTTATCCTGCCTCGCTGCATCGTGATCCCGAGATTTCTTGTGCCCCACTATGGCACCCGATGAGGCCAATTGATCGAGGGCACCTCACGGCCTCCGCCCGTGCAGGCCACCCGGGGGCGGCACCGCCGCGCCCCGGGCGCTGCGCGCCCTACGGTGGGGCGGAACGCCCGGGTGCGGTGGGGGAGACGGTGGCAGGTGCTGCGGAGGTCGACATGGAAAGAGGCAACATTCTTCTTTCCATTGCGCTGTGCCACACCGCCTTGCTCTCCAACTCACGTCGACCTCCACGGCACTCGGTCACAGTCTCTTTCGCAGTCCTTTTCACCGTGTGCCGAATCCGCGCCGTGGCGGGCGTAAGGAGCTTTGCGCCCGCCGGGGTCGCTACGCTGCCCCCCGGCAGACTTGCAAAGTTCCCTCCGCTGCCACCAAACAGCCAGGTCAGGAGGCAAATTCAAGTTTGCCGCTAAGTTCGCCGCGGCAGACTTAACCGCAAACTTAAAACCGCAGGTCACGACATTTTGCAGCGGAATGTGTGCAAACTCACTGCGGGCCACGGCAGCGAACTTGAAATCGCAGGTCAGAGGTGTTCCGCCTGCAGCGGGGCGAACACCCCGGCGACAGCGTACAAACCACCTCGCGCAGATGGAGTGCGGGGCGGTGGCCGGTGTTACCTGCGTGAAGCGCGCCTGGCGAGTTCGTCGTCACGGGTGCCGGCATGCTGGTAGCGCATTGCGGCCTTGACGCTGCTGTGTCCCAACCTCGCCATAGTCTCGGCCACGGTCGCGCCGGTTTGCGCGTAGCGAGTTCCTGCATAGTGGCGTAGCGAGTGAAATGCGAGGTCGGAGCGGCCTGCTGCTGCCCGTGCCTTCCGCCAATGGTTATTCACCGTGCTTTGTGACACATAGGCACCGCTACGGTCTGTCCACAGCAATGCACCCGGTTTCACGGACTCGACGTGGGCAGCCACGATCCGGGCGTCCTGTCCGAAGATGGCAATGATTCGTTGCCCTGCGGCGCTCTTGGGAGGTCCGGCTACCTTGGCGATGCCGTTGCCTTCGACGATGCTGCGCACGACAGCGATCCGCACCGCGTCCACCTCGCCGGCGCCGTCGCGCTCAACAGCCACATCGTCACTGGTCAGGCCGATGACCTCGCCAAATCGCAGGCCGCCGGCGGCGGCGATGATCACGAATGGCTGGTACTTCGGCACGATCTTTTCGATGATGATGTCCAGTTCGACCTCGGTCGGCGGCGTTGTGGATTTCCCCGTGGTAGTAAGTGAGCCGCCCTTGATTTTGCATGGGTTTCCACTGATCAGACCGTCTTCTACGGCTGTCTTCAATATTGATTTCATCAAGTCGTAGGCCCTCGCTGTGGCCGTCGCCTTGCCCGTTGCGAGTAGCTTCGATCGCCACTCGCGCACTGCATCGGGGCGTATTTCGTTGATGGGTGTTACTGCCCAATGGAATAGCGATCCGGTTGTGCCAAGCATCCGCTCGTATTCCTTGCGGGTGCGGGGGCGTATCGGCTCGCCCTTGCTATTGGTTCTGGTGGCGACCCATTTCTCGGCGTACACGCCGAACGCGACAGCCTTACGTGCCTCATCGGCCTGAGTGGCCTGCTGTGCCACGGCGGCAGCATCTGGGTGTATCCAGGTGCCCCCGGCGATCGCGTCCTGCTGCGTGTTCAGCCAGGTCTGTGCCGCGCCTTTGGTGCTAAACGTGCTGGGTGCCGGGACGCGCTCCGCGCTCCCAGGAGTGGGGTCGGGGTGGCGGGCTCGGTACCGGCCTGATGGCAACTTTTCAATCCGTCCGAATACTTTCCTGGCCATGCGCCTGCTTTCTTCGTTGTCGTGGGCCCTCCGTGGGCCCTAGAGTGTCAGAAGTTGGCACACCTAGGCACGGTGTGGCACGACTTGGTGTCTTTGACCTGCTAATTAGTGTTCTGACCAGGTATATCACGTCTGGTTCGATCCCAGCCGGGACCACAACAGAACGCCGGTTCAGACGAAAGCCCCCTCGAAAGAGGGGGCTTTCGTCGTTTTCGGTGTCCCGGTGCGTCACGCGTGCCTCGACCTGGTGCCGACAACACGACACCGTGACGATACGAAGCCCGTCACAGCACGAAGCCCCGGTCGCCACTAGGTGACCGGGGCTTCGCTTCAGGCGTCGGCTGATCAGTCGACGACGATCGCGCGCTTGAGGATCTTGCCGGTGGGGCCCAGGGGCAGCTCCGACACGATCCGCACGACGCGCGGGTACTTGTACGCCGCGACCCGCTCCTTCGCGAACTCGCGAACCTCGTTCTCGGTCAGCGTCTGGCCGGGCTTCGGGATGACGACGGCAGCGACCTCTTCGCCGTGTGTCTCGTGCGGGATGCCGACGACGGCGACGCTGCCGACGGCCGGGTGCGCGTACAGCACTTCTTCGATCTCGCGCGGATAGATGTTGTAGCCACCGCGGATGATCATGTCCTTGGCGCGGTCGACGATGTAGTAGTAGCCGTCCTCGTCGCGGCGGCCGATGTCGCCGGTGCGGAACCAGCCGTCCCGGATCGCCGACGCCGTGGCCTCGGGGTTACCGAAGTAGCCCTTCATCACGTTGTGGCCACTGATGGCGATCTCGCCGTCCTCGCCATCCGGAACCTCGTTCCACTCGGCGTCGATCAGCTTGAGCTCGACACCGTCGATGGGTTGGCCGACGGATCCGGCCTTGCGCTCGCGGTCGGCATGGTTGAACGCCGCCACCGGGGAGGTCTCGGAGAGGCCGTAGCCCTCGAGGATCGGGGCGTCGTATGCCTCTTCGAACGCGCCGAGCACCTCGACGGGGAGTGCGGAGCCGCCGGACACGCACCGCCGCAGGCTGGAGGTGTCGTAGTCCCCGCGATCCGGGAACTGCGAGAGCGCGACGTACATGGTCGGCACGCCACCCATCTGCGTCACCTTGTCGCGGGCGATGACCTCGAGCGCCTTCGCGGGGTCGAAGCGGGGGAGCAGGGTCAGGGTCGCGCCCGTGAGCACCGCGGCGTTCATCATCGTGGTCTGCCCGAACACGTGGAACAGCGGCAGGCCGCCGAAGACGACGTCGCCGGCCGACATACCCGCGATGCTCTCGCTCGCGGAGATCTCCGCATTGCGCATCATGTTGGCGTGGGTCAGCTCGGCGCCCTTCGGCGCGCCGGTGGTGCCGGAGGTGTACAGGATCACCGCGGTGTCGTCGGCGTCGCGGTCCACACCCTCGACGGCCTCGTAGGTGCCGAGTTCGGCGAGGAACGATGCCGGGTCGACGGAGACGTAGGTGACCCCGGCCTCCGCGGCACCCTTGCCTGCCTCCTCGTCCACTGCGTTCCACGCGAAGAACGCCTTGGCGCCGCTGTCCCGCAAGACATGGGCGAACTCGCGGCTCTTGTACAGAGGGTTGGTCGGGACGACGACGCCGCCTGCCCACAGCACGCCGTAGTAGAGGACGGGCATCTGCGGGATGTTCGGCAGCGACAGCGCGACCCGGTCCCCGGGCTCGATGCCCAGTTCGCGAAGCCAGCCTGCGACCTTGGCGGCCAAGGCCTCGAGCTGGGTGTAGGTGAGCTCGGCGTCGTCCATCTTGACGGCGACACGATCGCCGTGATTGGCGGCGGACGCCTTGAGGTTGTCTGTCAGATTCACGGTTGCTCCTGGTCGACGGTGCCGGCTGTCGGTAGCGGCGTCGCCTCACCCGCAGCGTTACAGCAATTACTGTTACGCGACAGTAATGAACGCCGCTCAGCACCGTCAACTGTTAAGTTTTGCAACAGAGTTGGCGCCGGGGGGACGCGGGATGGAGGTGGGTGGGGTGACGGACGACAGGGAGTACACACTCGCCGAACTGGGCCGTAGTGCAGATGTGAGCGTCCGGACGATCCGCTACTACCAGTCCGAGGGGCTGCTGCCCAAGCCGTCCAGGCGAACGGGCCAGGCGGTGTACGCCCAGCACCACCTCGAGCGGTTGCGGTCGATCGTCGCGCTTCAGTCCAAGGGGTTGCGGCTTCAGACCATCCGCACCGTTCTCGGCGAGGGCGGCGAGGTGGGCAGTGACGTCGTGGACCTGCTCGGCCCCGCGTTCGCCGGCGCCGCCTGGCTCGCCACGTCGGCGCGCACGATGGACGAAGGCGAGCTGGCGGACCTGCTGGGCGACGCCTACCCCGAACACGTGGGCGCGCTCGTGACGGCCGGCTACCTGGAGCGCCGCACCGAGGGTGACGGTCGAAAGGTCTGGTACGTCGACAGTGTTCCCCAGCTTCGTGGTGCACTCGAAATGTATTCGATAGGAACAGAATTCGAGCTGAGTCGATGGTCGGCCGGTGTCATGCGTGCCCGGCTCCGCGAGGTGTGCGAGTTGCTCGTCGCGCGGTGGATCAGCGAGTCCGGTGGCAAGTACCACGGCAATGCGACACAGGCCGAGTTCGACGAGAACCTCGAACGCATCCGAGCCGTCGCCTGGCAGTCGGCCGCCCACGTGATGGCCGAGGAGATCGGTCGCGCACTCGGACACGCCGACGAGCTCCGTGCGCGGGTCGAGGCGGGCGACTTCGACCTGGAATCGAGTCCGTGACGGATCGGGTGATCGCCCGGTACGTCGCCCGTCACATCTGGGTACCGTGGTGCCCGTGACAGAAGAGGTGCGCACCGAGAACCGATGGCAGCGGGCACGGCGGCAGATCGCGTCCAATCCCGTTCTGAACCTGAGCTATCGCATCGCCGTCGGGGTGATCGGCACCGCGGTCCTCGTCGTCGGGATCGTCACGATCCCGTACCCCGGGCCGGGCTGGTTGATCGTGTTCGCGGGCCTCGGCATCCTCGGGTCGGAGTTCGCCTGGGCGCACCGGCTCCTCCACTTCGCGAAAGCGAAGTACGACGCCTTCATGGACTGGTTCGCGAAGCAGTCCATCGTCGTCAAGGCGCTGTCGGCGCTGGCGACCATGCTGATCGTGCTGGCGACGCTGTGGGTTCTCGGGACGTTCTCGCTGGTCGGTGGTTGGTTCGGAATCGAGCACTCGATACTCGAATCGCCCCTGTGACCACATTGTTCACCGGCGCGGACCTGGCTGACCCGGTGTGGCTGACACAGCGGATCGAGGAGACCGGACGCCGATGGCGTACCACCGACCGGCGGACAGCCGCCACCATCTGGTGGTACTCGGCGAGCTCGGTCCTTCTCGCGCCGCTCTTCGACGACACGACGATCGTGGGCGCCGTCCCCGATCCGTCCCTGGATGCGACGAGCGGCGCCCTGCAGGCCGACGGAACGCCCGCCCGTGTCACCTATTCCCGGCGGGTCGCAGACCTCGACGGACTCGGTGACGGGCTCCGCCGATCGCTCACCGCGATCGTCGACGCGCTGGGACAGGCAGGAGGCGCGGCCCCGGCCATGTGGGCGCTCGCATCGGACTCCCTTGCCAACCGGGCGCTCGACGCTGGGTCGGCGACGCTCGCCGTGCGTCTCGCGGAACTGGTCGGACCCCCGCTTCCCGTTCCCCGTTTCGTCGAGGTCGGATCTCGAACGTTCCTCAGGCGTGCCTCGTGCTGTCTGATCTACCGGGTGGTCGCCCCCGAGGGCGACGAGGCCGCCGAGCGAGCGAAGTGCGTCAGCTGCCCGCATCAACTGCCGGAGGTTCGCCAGGCGCGGCTCGCCGCGCTGTGACACGGCCGCAGCAGGCCGCGCTGTGACCGCCCGGCCGGGTGATCGGGTCGATCACCCGGGCGGCCGATAGCATGAGTTCTCATCGACCGGCCCGTACCGGGGTCGGCCCACCACACGAGGAGCACATCGCCGTGACCACGCCTGCATCCGTAGCCCCAGCCGCCCGCGTCCGGGTGCCTGCGGGGACTACCGCCGGCACGGCGGTCCGCGAGGCCGGGCTGTCCGGCAAGGGCGCCGACGCGATCGTCGTCGTCCGCGACGCCGAGGGCAACCTCAAGGACCTGTCGTGGATCCCCGAGCAGGACGTGGAGGTGGAGGCCGTCGCGGCCGACACCGCGGACGGACGCATGGTGATCCGGCATTCTTGCGCGCACGTGCTGGCGCAGGCCGTGCAGGCGGAGTTCCCGGCCGCCAAGCTGGGCATCGGCCCGCCGATCAAGGACGGCTTCTACTACGACTTCCGGGTCGCGGAGCCGTTCACCCCCGAGGACCTGACCCGCCTCGAGAAGCGGATGAAGCAGATCGTCAAGGGCGCGCAACGCTTTTCGCGCCGCGTGGTGGAGAACATCGAGGACGCCCGGGCGGAGCTCGCGAACGAGCCGTTCAAGCTCGAACTGATCGACGACAAGTCCGGGATCGACGACCCCGAGGTGATGGAGGTCGGCGGCAACGAGCTGACCATCTACGACAACCTCGACCCGAGGACCGGCGAGAAGGTGTGGGGCGACCTGTGCCGTGGTCCGCACATTCCCACCACCAAGCACATCCCCGCCTTCAAGCTGACCCGCAGCTCGGCCGCGTACTGGCGTGGCGATCAGAACCGCGAGGATCTGCAGCGCGTCTACGGCACCGCCTGGGAGTCCTCCGAGGCGCTCGACAAGCACATGGAGCTGATCGCCGAGGCCGAGCGACGGGACCACCGCAAGGTCGGTGCCGAGTTGGACCTGTTCAGCTTCCCCGACGAGCTCGGTTCCGGACTTCCGGTGTTCCATCCCAAGGGCGGCATCATCCGCCAGGAGATGGAGAACTACTCCCGTCAGCGGCATGTCGAGGAGGGCTACGAGTTCGTCTACTCGCCGCACATCACCAAGGGTCACCTCTACGAGGTCTCCGGTCACCTGGACTGGTACCGCGACGGCATGTTCCCGGCGATGCACATCGACGAGGAGCTGAACGAGGACGGCACGGTGCGCAAGCCCGGCCAGGAGTACTTCCTCAAGCCGATGAACTGCCCGATGCACAATCTGATCTTCCGGTCCCGCGGTCGTTCCTACCGCGAACTCCCGCTGCGCCTGTTCGAGTTCGGCTCCGTCTACCGCTACGAGAAGTCGGGCGTCGTGCACGGCCTGACCCGCGTGCGGGGCATGACGCAGGACGACGCGCACATCTACACCACGCGCGAGGACATGCGTGACGAGCTCACTCGCACGCTGAACTTCGTGCTCGGCCTGCTCAAGGACTACGGCCTCGACGACTACTACCTCGAGCTGTCCACCAAGAATCCCGACAAGTACGTCGGCGACGACGCGACCTGGGAAGAGGCGACCAACACCCTGGCCGAGGTCGCCGAGGCGTCGGGTCTGACCCTGATCCCGGATCCGGGCGGCGCCGCGTTCTACGGCCCGAAGATCTCGGTGCAGGTGCAGGACGCGCTCGGTCGCAGCTGGCAGATGTCGACCATCCAGCTCGACTTCAACCAGCCCGAGCGCTTCGAGCTCGAGTACACCGGGTCCGACGGCGCCAAGCACCAGCCGGTGATGATCCACCGCGCCCTGTTCGGTTCCATCGAGCGGTTCTTCGGTGTGCTCACCGAGCACTACGCGGGTGCGTTCCCGGCCTGGCTGGCACCCGTGCAGGTCGTGGGTATCCCCGTCGCCGAGGCGTTCGAGGCGCACCTGTTCGACGTCGTCGGCAAGCTCAAGGCCGCGGGTGTGCGCGCCGAGGTCGACGTCAGCGACGACCGGATGCAGAAGAAGATCCGCAACCACACCACCCAGAAGGTGCCGTTCATGCTGCTCGCCGGCGAGCGGGACGTGGAGGCGGGCGCGGTCAGCTTCCGGTTCCGCGACGGCACGCAGGTCAACGGCATTCCGGTGGACGACGTGGTCGCCGCGATCACGGGCTGGATCGCGCGGCGCGAGAACGCCTCGCCCACGGCCGAACTGCTCGGCGGTCTGCAATGACCGAGAGTGACGAGCCGGGCCGGCTGACCGACACCGGTCCCGGCGACCCGGACCGGCTGCAGCGACTCTGGTCACCGCATCGGATGTCGTACATCGCGGAGTCGCCCCGGGCTGCGAAGTCGGACGAGGGTCCGTTCACGGCGATCCCGAAGATGAGCGACGAGGAAGGCCTGATCGTCGCGCGCGGCGAGCACGTCTACGCGGTGCTCAACCTGTACCCGTACAACCCGGGGCACATGATGGTGGTGCCCTATCGGCGGGTTGCTGCGCTCGAGGACCTGACGGCGGGCGAGTCGGCGGAGCTGATGGCATTCACCCAGCAGGCGATTCGAGTCGTCAAGCGGGTGTCGCGACCGGATGCATTCAACGTGGGGCTCAATCTCGGTGCGGCAGCAGGCGGTTCGCTCGCCGAACACCTGCACCAGCACATCGTTCCGCGCTGGGGCGGCGACGCGAACTTCATCACGGTCCTCGGCGGCACGAAGGTGATGCCGCAGTTGCTGCGTGAGACGCGGGCCCTGCTGTCGGCGGCGTGGCAGGAGATGTCCACCGACGTCGGGAGCATCTAGATGCTGAGCATTCTGGGTCGGGCCTCGGTCTCGAAAGTCACGGCGCCGCTGGGTCGTGCACTGGTGGGCACGGGGTTGACTCCGGACGCGGTGACCGTGTTCGGCACGGTCGCGAGCGTGGCGGGTGCGGTGACCCTGTTCCCGTCCGGGCACCTGTTCTGGGGAACCATCTTCATCTGGTTCTTCGTCATGTTCGACATGCTCGACGGGGCGATGGCGCGCGCTCGTGGCGGTGGAACGCGGTACGGCGCGGTGCTCGACGCGACGTGTGACCGCGTCGCGGACGGAGCGATCTTCGCAGGCCTCGCCTGGTGGGCCGTCTACCACGAGAACAGCCGGTCGCTGCTGGTGGCGACGCTGATCTGTTTGGTGACCTCGCAGGTGATCTCGTACGCGAAGGCGCGTGCCGAGGCGAGCGGACTCACCGCCGACGGTGGGCTCATCGAGCGTCCGGATCGGCTGGTCATCGTCCTCGCCGGCGCCGGACTGACCGGTATCGCCGGGCATTTCGGAATCGACTGGCTGGAGTGGGCGATCTACGTCGCGATGTGGATCCTGGCTGTCGCCAGCGTGATCACCGTGTTCCAGCGGGTGCTGGCGGTCCGCAACTCACCGGGTGCGCGTGAGCTGTTGACGGTCGCGAAGCCCGCCGACCAGGACTCCGAGCAGTGAGCGTCGCGGAGCGGGCGAGTGACCTCGGGTACGCCGCCGGCTGGCGGCTGGTGCGTGCCCTTCCCGAATCGGTCGCGACCCGTCTGTTCGACGCGGGAGCGGACTTCGCGTGTCGGAAGGGTGGCCCGGACCAGCTGCGGCGCAACCTCGCTCGCGTTCTCGGCGTACCCGCGGAGCAGGTGCCGGACGAGCTGATCCGGGCGTCGGTGCGGTCCTACGCCCGATACTGGCGCGAGGCGTTCCGCTTGCCGTCGATGGACCAGGCCGAGCTCGGTCGCCGGCTCGACGCGAAGATCCAGGGCAAGGAACACGTCGAGGCCGCGCTCGCCGCGGGCACCGGCGCCGTACTGGCCCTGCCGCACAGCGGCAACTGGGACATGGCAGGCGTGTGGCTCGTGCAGGCCCACGGCACCCTGTCGACGGTCGCGGAACGTCTCAAGCCGGAGTCGCTGTACCAGCGTTTCGTCGCCTACCGGGAGAGCCTCGGCTTCGAGATCTTCCCGCTCAGCGGCGGCGAGACCCCGCCGTTCGGCCAGCTCGCGGACCGCCTGCGCGACAACCGGGTGGTGTGTCTGCTCGGCGAGCGGGACCTCGCCAAACGCGGTGTTCCCGTGACGTTCTTCGGGGAACCGACCCGGATGCCCGCTGGACCGGCGAAGCTGGCGATCGAGACCGGTGCGGCGCTGCTCCCGGTGCACTGCTGGTTCGACGGCGACGACTGGGGATTTTCCGTCGGCGCCGCGATCGACACCGCGGGCGGGGTCGGCGCGGCCACCCAGACGCTCGCGGACCGCTTCGCGGAGAACATCGCCGCGCACCCCGCGGACTGGCACATGCTGCAACCGTTGTGGCTGTCCGACCTGTCCGAAGCGCGCCTGGCTCGAATGGAGTCGTGACGTGAAGATCGGGATGGTGTGCCCGTACTCGTTCGACGTGCCCGGCGGCGTGCAGGCGCACGTCGTCGAGCTCGCGCACGTGCTGATCGAGCGCGGCCATCGGGTGAGTGTCCTGGCGCCTGCGTCGGACGGAACGGAGCTGCCCGACTTCGTCGTCTCTGCCGGCCGCGCGGTCGCGATTCCCTACAACGGGTCGGTCGCCCGGCTGACGTTCGGGCCGGTCGCGTACGCCCGCGTGCGGCGGTGGATCGCCGACAACGACTTCGACGTGCTGCACATCCACGAGCCGAATGCCCCGAGTCTGTCCATGCTCGCGATGAAGATCGCGGAGGGTCCGATCGTCGCGACTTTCCATACCTCGACGACGAAGTCGTTGGTGCTCAGTACTTTTCAGGGTGTGCTCCAGCCGTATCTGGAGAAGATCTCCGGCCGGATCGCGGTGTCGGAACTCGCTCGCCGCTGGCAGGTCGAGTCGCTCGGTTCGGACGCCGTGGAGATCCCGAACGGTGTCGACGTCTCCGCGTTCGCGGACGCCGCTCCGCTCGACGGCTATCCGCGTGAAGGCGGCACGGTGTTGTTCCTCGGCCGCTACGACGAGCCCCGGAAGGGGATGGCGGTCCTGCTCGGCGCGCTGCCCGCGCTGGTCGAGCGGCACCCCGACCTCCAGGTTCTCGTGGTCGGCCGCGGCGACGAGGACCGGCTGCTCAAGGAGGCCGGTCGGTACGCGAAACACCTGAGGTTGCTCGGGCAGGTCAGCGACGAGGAGAAGGCGTCGGCGTTGCGGTCCGCCGACGTGTACTGCGCTCCGAATCTCGGTGGTGAGTCATTCGGCATCGTGCTGGTCGAGGCGATGGCGGCGGGCACCGCCGTGGTGGCGAGCGAACTCGACGCGTTCCGGAGGGTGCTCCGGGACGGGACCGCCGGAATCCTGACTCCGATCGGTGACTCCGCCGCGCTGGCCGCGGCAGTCGACGGACTGCTGTCCGATCCCGACCGGCGCCGTGCACTCGTCGGCGTCGCCACCGAGGTTGTCGCCGAGTACGACTGGCCGGTGGTGGCCGAACAGATCCTGCGGGTGTACGAGACGGTCACCATCGGTGCGCGCGGCGTGCGGGTGGAGGCGTGATGACCTTCTCCGCGACGACGATCCTCGTCATCGCGCTCGTCGTCGCGATACTCGTCGCGGTCGCGGTGTGGGCATACGGCACCGCGAACCGCCTCGACCGGTTGCACGTTCGCTCCGATCTCTCGTGGCAGGCGCTCGACGCGGCACTCGCACGCAGAGCGGTGGTGGCGCGCGCGGTGGCCGCCGCGGTGGTCCCGACGGGATACGCGTTCGGATCCGCGCCACGCCCGGAACTGGACGGAGAACGGTTGGCGGCGTTGGCCGATCAGGCCGAGCGGGCCGACCGCGCTGAGCGTGAGTCCACCGAGAACCGCCTGTCCGCCGCGCTGGTCGCGGTGCCGAGCGCGGCGCTGCCACCGCAGTTGGTGGCGGAACTAGCCGACGCCGAGGCTCGGGTGCTCATCGCACGCCGGTTCCACAACGACGCGGTCCGCGACACGCTCGCGCTGCGCACCCGCAGGCCGGTTCGCTGGCTGCACCTGGGCGGTACCGCGCCGCTTCCGACGTACTTCGAGATCGCCGAACGCCCCACCACCTCGGCGGGCGCGGGTGTCGACGAGATGCGAACCTCGGCACGCGTGGTGTTGCTCGACGAGGACGGGCGAGTGCTGCTGCTGCGCGGGCACGACCCGAAGGTCCCGGACGTGCACTTCTGGTTCACGATCGGCGGCGGTGTCGAGCAGGGGGAGACGCTGCGGGAGGCCGCGGTCCGAGAGATCCGGGAGGAGACGGGTCTCCACGTGGACGCCTCCTCGCTTCGTGGGCCGATCTGGCGGCGGGTCGCGGTGTTCCCGTACGACGGCGAGGTGATTCGCTCCGAGGAGTTGTTCTTCGTGTTGCGGCGCGCCGCGTTCAGTCCACAGCGCGGTGGGTTCACCGAGCAGGAACGTCGGGCGATCACCGACCACCGCTGGTGTACCGCGGACGACATGCGGGCCATCGCGGCAGGTGGTGAGGTGGTCTACCCGACCGAGTTGCCCGACCTGCTGGCCGAGGCCGGGGACGTCGCTGCGAAAGAAGAGGACCCGGGGGTCCGTTCCATTCGCTGACCGGGCGATGAGACACGGACGCCCACGTCATAGGATTGGGGTACCCGAGCGTGGTCGTTACGAGGAATACGTGAGACCGGACCACGTCGCGGGCGTTTCCCGATACAGGTCACTACCGATGGAGTCATGCCGTGAGCACCCCAGAAACCCCCGCTGCTTCGCTTGCCCAGGTCGGCACGGCCCGCGTCAAGCGTGGGATGGCCGAGATGCTCAAGGGCGGGGTCATCATGGACGTCGTCACCCCGGACCAGGCGAAGATCGCCGAGGACGCGGGCGCCGTCGCCGTGATGGCACTCGAGCGTGTCCCGGCTGACATCCGCGCCCAGGGCGGCGTGTCCCGCATGAGCGACCCCGACATGATCGACGGCATCATCTCTGCGGTCTCGATCCCGGTGATGGCGAAGGCCCGCATCGGCCACTTCGTCGAGGCGCAGATCCTGCAGTCCCTCGGAGTCGACTACATCGACGAGTCCGAGGTCCTGACGCCGGCCGACTACGCCAACCACATCGACAAGTGGAAGTTCACCGTTCCCTTCGTGTGTGGCGCCACCAACCTGGGTGAGGCCCTGCGCCGGATCACCGAGGGCGCGGCGATGATCCGCTCGAAGGGTGAGGCCGGCACCGGAGACGTCTCCAACGCCACCACCCACATGCGGACCCTCGGCGCGGAGATCCGTCGCCTCGGGTCGATGAGCGAGGACGAGCTGTACGTGGCGGCCAAGGAGCTGCAGGCACCGTACGAGCTGGTCGTCGAGGTCGCAAAGGAGGGCAAGCTGCCCGTCACGCTGTTCACCGCCGGTGGCATCGCGACCCCGGCCGACGCCGCGATGATGATGCAGCTCGGCGCCGAGGGCGTCTTCGTCGGATCGGGCATCTTCAAGTCCGGCAACCCGGCCGAGCGTGCCGCGGCGATCGTGAAGGCCACCACCTTCTTCGACGACCCGGACGTCCTCGCGAAGGTCTCGCGCGGCCTCGGTGAGGCGATGGTCGGCATCAACGTCGACGAGATCCCGCAGCCGCACCGGCTCGCCGAGCGCGGTTGGTGACCCGCACGCAGTGATCGACGACGGCCCCGCATACCTGATGCGGGGCCGTCGCATTGCTAGGTTGAGCACCTGCCGGAAGAGGGGACACGCCATGTCGTCGATCGAAGAGATCCTCGAACTCGAACAGCTCGAGAAGGACATCTTCCGGGGGATCGTGGCCGACACGATGCTCACCCGCACGTTCGGTGGCCAGGTGGCCGGACAGGCGCTCGTCTCCGCTGTCCGCACGGTTGACGCGCAGTACCGCGTGCACTCCCTGCACGGCTATTTCCTTCGCCCGGGGAACCCCACGATCCCGACCGTGTTCCTCGTCGACCGCATCCGCGACGGCCGTTCCTTCTGCACCCGCCGCGTCACCGGGGTGCAGGACGGGCAGGCGATCTTCACGATGTCGGCGTCGTTCCACGTCGGGGACGTCGGTATCGAGCACGCCGACCGGATGCCTCCCGTCCCGGACCCGGACGAACTTCCCGACACCGCCCGCTCGGTGGAGGAGCTGTCGTGGGAGTACCGCGAGTGGGCGGACTGGGACCTGCGGTTCGTCCCGCAGGAGCAGATCGCCCGCAGGCCGGGCGTGCCCGCGCAGCAGCAGGTGTGGTTCCGGTACCGCGGCACGCTGCCCGAGGACCCCGTCTTCCACATCTGCACGCTGGCGTACATGTCCGACATGACCCTGCTCGGGTCGGCGCAGGTGCCGCACGCCGACGTACGGGTGCAGCAGGCGTCGCTCGACCACGCACTGTGGTTCCTTCGTCCGTTCCGCGCCGACGAGTGGTTGCTGTACGACCAGTCGTCGCCCTCGGCCGGTTTCGGCCGCGCCCTCACCCAGGGACGCATCTTCGACCGGTCCGGTGACCTGGTCGCCGCGGTGGTTCAGGAGGGTCTGACCCGCCTGCTGCGCAACCCAGAGAGTGAGTGAACAATCTTTACCGACAATGTGATTGGATCCGTCATCGACACCGCGCACGTCCCGGGGGATCCCACCCCGGTCGAACCCGACCGCCGACCCGTGATCGGGGTGCTCGCCCTGCAGGGTGACGTCCGGGAGCACATCGCGGCACTGCGCGCGTCCGGCGCCGAGGCCGTCACCGTCCGGCGGAGCAGTGAACTCGCCGCTGTCGACGGGCTGGTGATCCCCGGCGGCGAGTCGACGACGATGAGCCGACTGCTGGTGGTCTTCGACCTGCTCGAACCGCTGCGCCAACGTCTCCGCGAGGGTATGCCCGCCTACGGATCCTGCGCGGGGATGATCCTGCTCGCCTCCGAGATCCTCGACACCCGCCCGGACGCACAGTGCCTGTCGGGTCTGGACATCACGGTGCGGCGCAATGCCTTCGGACGGCAGGTCGACTCGTTCGAGGAGGACCTAGACTTCGCGGGTGTTGCGGGCGCCCCGATGCGGGCCGTGTTCATCCGCGCGCCGTGGGTCGAGCGCGTGGGGGAGAGCGTCGAGGTCCTGGCAACCGTGCCGGAGGGACCGGCCGCGGGCCGCGTCGTCGCGGTACGTCAGGGCGGTGTTCTGGCGACGTCGTTCCACCCCGAAGTGACCGGCGATCGACGCGTGCACGAACTGTTCGTCGGCATGGTCCGCGAGGCGCTGGTCTCGCGCGGGTAAACTGGCGCTACTGTGTGCTTCCTGCCGTGGCCGCCTCGCTGCTGCGGGCGCACCCAAACACACCGGGAAGAGGGAATTCACGCATGAGCGGCCACTCCAAATGGGCCACCACCAAGCACAAGAAGGCTGCGATCGACGCCAAGCGCGGCAAGGCCTTCGCGAAGCTGATCAAGAACATCGAGGTGGCGGCGCGGACCGGTGGTGGTGACCCGGCCGGTAACCCGACGCTGTACGACGCCATCCAGAAGGCGAAGAAGACGTCCGTCCCGAACGACAACATCGAGCGTGCGCGCAAGCGCGGCGCCGGTGAAGAAGCGGGCGGCGCCGACTGGCAGACCATCATGTACGAGGGCTACGGCCCCAACGGTGTCGCCGTGCTCATCGAGTGCCTCACCGACAACCGCAACCGTGCCGCGGGCGAGGTCCGGACCGCGATGACCCGCAACGGCGGCAACATGGCGGACCCCGGTTCGGTGTCGTACCTGTTCACCCGCAAGGGCGTCGTGCTCCTCGACAAGGCAGGCCGTTCCGAGGACGAGATCCTCGAGGTCGTGCTCGAGGCGGGCGCCGAGGAGATCAACGACCTGGGCGACCAGTTCGAGATCGTGTCCGAGGCCGGTGACCTGATCGCGGTGCGTACCGCACTCGTCGACGCGGGTATCGACTACGACGCCGCCGATCCCGACTTCCGTGCTTCGGTCGAGGTCCCCGTCGACGTCGAGGGCGCCCGCAAGGTGTTCAAGCTCGTCGACGCGCTCGAGGAATCCGACGACGTGCAGAACGTCTACACCAACGTCGACGTCTCCGACGAGGTCCTCGCCGAGCTCGACGCCTGAGGCCGGGCCGGTGCGATTCCGGGACGACCGGAACGTTCGGTGGAGCGTCCGCCGCCGATGGCTGCCGTGGCGGCGGCGGGCGTCCGTGCCGGACTGGGGTCCCGGCTTCGACGGCAGCTCACTCGGGGACGACCCGATCAGCGCCGTCATCGGCATCGTGCTGGCGGTCCTGATGCTGCCGGTTCTGCTGCTGGCGCTGGTCGTCGGCCTCGAGTTCCTGCTGCTCTTGCTGCTGGTCCCCGTCTGGGTGTTCATGCGGGCCCTGTTCGGGCTGCCGTGGACAGTGGTGACACGGCGGGACGGGAAGGTCGTCCACGAGGAGGCGGTTCGCGGCTGGCGGGAGTCGGCCGACCGGATCGAGGCCATCGCCGCCCAACTCCGGGACGGCCGCGACCTGGCAGCCATCCGGTCGAACCGCTGACCGGCGGACCGTGTTGGTCCGCGGTCTTGTCACCGCACGCGCCTATACTCTCGAACAACTGTTCGTAGCGGCTGTGAGTCTTGGCGAGAGGTGGGCACGTGCGGGTGATGGGTGTCGACCCCGGGCTGACGCGGTGCGGTATCGCGCTGGTGGAGTCCGGGCGCGGCAGGCAGGTGACCGCGCTCGACGTCGACGTGGTGCGCACCCCGGCGGACATGGATCTGGCGCTGCGCTTGAACTCCGTGTACGACGCGGCGTGCCACTGGATGGACGTGCACGGCCCCGAAGTCGTGGCGATCGAACGCGTCTTCGCGCAGCATCAGGTCTCGACCGCCATGGGGACCGCCCAGGCGGGTGGTGTCATCGCGCTCGCCGCGAGTCAGCGGGGTGTGCCGGTCCGGTTCCACACGCCTTCGGAGGTCAAGGCGGCGGTGACCGGCAACGGGCGCGCCGACAAGGCGCAGGTCACCGCGATGGTGACCCGCATTCTCGGCCTGCAGGAGGCGCCTCGGCCCGCGGACGCCGCCGATGCGCTCGCACTGGCCATCTGCCACTGTTGGCGAGCACCGATGATCGAGCGAATGGCGCGCGCCGAGGCTGCGGCGGCCGACCAGAAGAGACGGTACGAGGCGCGTCTCGCGGAACTGAACAGGTCCAGGGTGAAGAAGGCAGGTACACGATGATCGCGTCCGTACGGGGCGAGGTTCTGGAGATCGCACTCGACCATGTGGTGATCGAGGCCGCGGGTGTCGGATACCGGCTCAACGCGACTCCGGCGACGATCGCGACCCTGCAGCGCGGCGCCGACGCCCGCCTGGTCACCGCGATGATCGTCCGCGAGGACTCGATGACGCTGTACGGCTTCCACGACACGGAGTCCCGCGACCTGTTCGGTCTGCTGCAGACGGTGTCCGGTGTCGGCCCTCGGCTGGCGATGGCGACCCTCGCGGTCCTCGAGCCCGAGGCGCTGCGCAAGGCACTCGCCGAGGGCAACGTCACCGCGCTGACCCGCGTACCCGGCATCGGCAAGCGCGGCGCCGAACGCATGGTCGTCGAGTTGCGGGACAAGGTCGAGGCCGTACCCGTGGCGCCGGGGTCGCCGACGGGCGCGCCCGCCGCGGGGCCCATCCGCGACCAGATCGTCGAGGCACTCGTCGGCCTCGGGTTCCCGCTGAAGCAGGCCGAGCCTGCGACGGATTCGGTACTCGCCGCCGACCCCGACGCCGACACCTCCCGCGCGTTGCGAGCCGCGCTCGCACTGCTGGGTAAGACGCGGTGAGCGACGACGACGGGATCGAGTTCGGCGATCCCGCGCAATCGCAGGTATCGGCCGAGCTGGTCGCCGGCGACGGCGACATCGAGGCGAGCCTGCGTCCGTCGTCCCTCGACGACTTCATCGGCCAGCCCCGCGTTCGGGAGCAGCTCCAGCTCGTGCTCGCGGGTGCCAAGATGCGCGGCGGCACCCCTGACCACATTCTGCTGTCGGGGCCTCCCGGCCTCGGCAAGACCTCGATGGCAATGATCATCGCCACGGAACTCGGTACGTCGTTGCGTCTGACGTCCGGTCCCGCGCTCGAACGGGCCGGCGACCTCGCGGCGATGCTGAGCAACCTGGTCGAGGGCGACGTGCTGTTCATCGACGAGATCCACCGCATCGCCCGTCCGGCGGAGGAGATGCTGTACCTGGCGATGGAGGACTTCCGCGTCGACGTCGTCGTCGGAAAGGGGCCGGGCGCCACATCCATTCCGCTGGAGGTCGCCCCGTTCACCCTCGTGGGCGCGACGACCAGGTCGGGCGCGCTCACCGGGCCGCTGCGGGACCGGTTCGGGTTCACCGCGCACATGGACTTCTACGATCCGCCGGAGCTGCAGCGAATCCTGTTGCGCTCGGCCGGGATTCTCGGTGTGCACCTCGGAGACGAGGCGAGCGCGGAGATTGCCGGGCGGTCCCGCGGCACCCCGCGTATCGCGAACCGGCTGCTGCGTCGCGTCCGAGACTTCGCGGACGTGCGCGCCGACGGGGTCATCACCCGCGACGTCGCCCGGGCGGCACTGGCCGTGTACGACGTCGACCAACTCGGACTCGACCGGCTGGACCGGGCGGTGCTCAGCGCATTGGTGCGGAGCTTCGGCGGGGGACCGGTCGGTGTCTCGACGCTCGCGGTCGCGGTGGGTGAGGAGCCCGGAACCGTCGAGGAAGTGTGCGAACCCTTCCTCGTGCGGGCAGGCCTGGTCGCCCGCACTCCGCGTGGTCGCGTCGCGACGGCCGCCGCGTGGGAATGGCTCGGGCTGACGCCACCGCCGGAGGCCGCGTCCGGCGGGATCGAGGTGCGTGTGAATGAACCGCAGCAGGCGCTGCGGGAGTAGTGGCAGACTGTGTGGCGGGCCGGTCCACACGGGACCGGACACGGATGACCCTCAAGGACTGACTTCAACGATGGAATTGCTGTTCCCGCTCCTGATTCTCGCCCTGCTGGTACCGATGTTCCTCGGTATCCGCCGTCAGAAGAAGGAGATGGCGAAGACCGCGGAACTGCAGGATTCGCTCAGTGTCGGTGACCGCGTCATGACGACCGCGGGTCTGTACGGCACGGTGGAGGCCCTCGGTGAGTCCACCGTCGACCTCGAGATCGCGCCGGGCGTGGTGTCCACCTGGTCCCGCATGGTCATCCGTGAACTCGTCACCGAAGACGCCGACGATCTCGACGACGATGACGATGTCGACGAAAGCGACAATGCCGACGTGAACGGCCATGCCGACACCCCCGGCGACGGCGCGGCGACCACTCTCGAGGAAACTCCCGAGCAGACGCAGCGGCGCCTCGACAAGGAATGAACCGATCGCATCCCGCTGCCGAGTGATCACACACTCGGCAGCGGTCGTGTGTAGGGCCGACGGTCCGCACTCCACTGCGGCTTCCGTGGCGGTACCGAGCAACTAGGAGAACAACGGATCGTGGCATCACCCAGCGGAGCCGTCCGGCCTGCGCGTTCGCTCGTGATCTTCGGGCTGATCGTCGCCGCGCTGTACGCGCTCGTCTTCTTCACCGGGGACAAATCACCGACCCCGAAGCTCGGCATCGACCTGCAGGGCGGCACGCGTGTCACCCTGACGGCGCGGACGCCGGACGGCAGCACTCCCAGCCAGGACAGCCTGCGCCGTGCGCAGGAGATCATCGAGACGCGTGTGAACGGTCTCGGCGTGTCCGGCTCCGAGGTCGTCATCGACGGCGACAACCTGGTGATCACCGTTCCCGGTGACGACAGTGCGCAGGCCCGCACCCTGGGTCAGACGGCGCGTCTGTACATCCGGCCGGTGCTCGGATCGCAGGCAGCCGGAGGCGCGCAGCCCGCGCCTGCGACGACTCCGGAGGGGACCACGGCGCCCGCGGCCACCGAGCCCCCGGCTGCTCCGGAGGCGACGGAGGCCCCCGCGCCGCAGAACCGTCCGTTCCCGGCACAGGCACAGGAACCGACCACCGAGGCTCCTGCGACCACCGAGGCTCCCGCGACCGAGGCGCCTGCTCCCGAGGCAACCGATCAGACCGACGAAGCGGCCGGGGAGATCGCCGAGGCCAAGGCGACCCGCCAGAGCACCGATCCGGCCGTGCAGCAGCAGGCGATGGCCACGCTCGACTGCAACGCCTCCGATCCGCTGCAGGGCAACGACGACCCGACGCTCCCTCTCGTGGCGTGCTCCACGGACGGCACGACCGTTTACCTGCTCGGGCCGAGCATCATCGACGGCCAGGACATCTCCGATGCCTCGTCGGCCTTCAACTCGCAGCAGGCACGCCATGAGGTGTCCCTGACCTTCAAGTCGGATGCGAGCAGCACCTGGGCGCAGTTCACGGCGGCGAACATCGGCAAGCAGGCCGCGTTCACCCTCGACTCGAAGGTCGTCAGCGCTCCGGTCATCCAGGGCGCGACGCCCGCGGGCAGCGCGACCTCGATCACCGGCAACTTCACGGCCACGACCGCGAAGGAACTGGCCAACACCCTCAAGTACGGCTCGCTGCCGCTCTCGTTCGAGGCATCGGAGGCGGAAACGGTGTCCGCGACCCTCGGTCTCGCGTCGTTGGAGGCCGGCCTGATCGCGGGCGCGATCGGTCTCGTGCTGGTGTTGCTGTACTGCCTGATCTACTACCGGATGCTCGGCGTCCTCACCGCACTGTCGCTGATCCTGTCGGGTCTGTTGGTGTACGCGATCATGGTTCTGCTGGGCCGCTACATCGGGTTCACCCTCGACCTCGCGGGTATCGCCGGTCTGATCATCGGTATCGGCATGACCGCGGACTCGTTCGTCGTCTACTTCGAACGCATCAAGGACGAGATGCGGGAGGGACGTAGCTTCCGGTCCGCGGTTCCTCGTGGTTGGGCGCGGGCGCGACGGACCATCCTGTCCGGCAACGCCGTGAGCTTCATCGCCGCTGCCGTCCTGTACGTCCTCGCGGTCGGTCAGGTGCGCGGGTTCGCGTTCACCCTCGGTTTGACCACGATCCTCGACGTGATCGTCGTGTTCCTCGTGACGCATCCGCTGGTCCATCTCGCGTCCAAGTCGGCCTTCTGGTCGAAGCCGAGCGTCAACGGCCTCGGTGCCGTGACCGAGGTGGCACGTGAACGCAAGACTGCGGCCGCTGCGGCGCAGGCGAAGGAGTCCTGATCATGACGAACCCCCAGGGACCCACCGGATCGGGAACCGACACGGCCACCGCGAATCTGGCCGACGACACCGTCGACCAGACGTCGCTGCCCAAGCACGGGCTGTTCTCGCGCCTCTACACCGGCACCGGCGCCTTCGACATCGTGGGCAAGCGCCGGATGTACTACGGGATCGTCGCGGCGCTGGTCCTGATCTCGCTCGCCAGCATGGTTTTCCGCGGATTCTCGCTCGGCATCGACTTCGAGGGTGGTTCGCGCATCCAGTTCCCGGCGGCTTCTGGCGCCACCACGGAACAGGTCGAGGACGTGTACGCCGACACCCTCGGTGAGGATCCCGTATCGGTGCAGACGGTCGGCACCGGTGACAGCTCGACCATCCAGATCCGGTCGGTGGCGCTCGACGCCCGCCAGACCGCGGAACTCCAGAACGCGCTGTTCGACGCCTTCCAGCCGGAGGATCAGAACGGCCAGCCGAGCAAGAATGCGATCAGCATCGCGGACGTCAGTGAGACGTGGGGCAGCCAGATCACCAAGAAGGCGTTGATCGCCCTCGTGGTGTTCCTGGTGATCGTCAGCATCTACATCGGAGTCCGCTTCGAGCGGGACATGGCGATCGCCGCGATCATCGCCCTGTTCTTCGACATGGTCGTGACCGCGGGCGCGTACTCGCTGGTCGGCCTCGAGGTCACTCCCGCCACGGTGATCGGCTTCCTGACGATTCTCGGTTTCTCGCTGTACGACACCGTCGTCGTGTTCGACAAGGTCGAGGAGAACACGCGAGGCGTGCTGCACACGACGAGGCGGACGTACGCGGAGCAGGCGAACCTCGCGGTGAACCAGACGCTGATGCGGTCGATCAACACCACGCTGATCAGCGTGCTGCCGGTCATCGGCCTGCTCGTCGTCGCCGTCGGCCTGCTCGGTGTCGGCACCCTGAAGGACCTGGCGGTCGTTCAGCTCGTGGGCATCATCGTCGGCGCGTTCTCGTCGATCTTCTTCGCGACGCCGATGCTGGTGTCGATCAAGGAGCGGTGGGGTCCGGTCGCGGCGCACACCCGCAAGGTCGCGGCGCGCCGCGCCGAGCGTGCTGCACGGTCCGGCGGGTCGAATTCGGTTTCCGGGGTCGCACTGGCAGGCTCGGGTGGGTCGGCGCCCGTGTTGCGTCACACCGCCGAGGCGCCCAAACCGGGTGCCCGGCCGACCGGAAAGCGCAACAAGAAGAGGCAGTAGAGCATGGTGACCTGGTGGGGTTTCGGCCACTCCCGCGGCAGGCGCGCCTCGGCGGTGGCCGCCACCTTCGCACTGATCGCGACCGGCGCGGCCTGTTCCTCCCCGGAGGATCAGGTTCCGTCGATCGGGTACGCGATCGACAACGTCGTCACCACCTACAACGCCAACACCGTCGATGGTGCGGCGAGTGGCGCGAGGCAGGCGTTCGTCCGGGTGCTGCCGGGGCTGAGCTACATCGGGCCGGAGGGTACGGCGCTGTCGGATGGTGACATGGGGACGGCGAACACCGTTCCCGGCGACACACTGACCGTCGGCTACCGGCTCAACCCGGACGCCGTCTACTCGGACGGCGTCCCGGTCACGTGCGACGACCTCGTGCTCGCGTGGGCGGCGAGCAGTGGCAGGTTCGGGCAGTTCCGGTCCGCGAGTCGGGCCGGGTACGCGGACATCGACCGTGTCGACTGCCAGCCCGGGTCGAAAGATGCGACCGTGGTGTTCAAACCGGGCCGGGCGTACGCCGAGTGGCCCGCCCTGTTCGGGGCGACGGCGTTGATGCCGTCGCATGTCGCTGGTCGGGTCGCGAACGTTCCGGACGTCGTGGGCGCGGTGTCCTCGGGTGACCCGGACGCGATCGGCAGGCTCGCCGAGTTCTGGAACAACGGGTGGAATCTCGTCCCGGGACAGGCGGATCCGGCGTTGTTCCCGTCGTCCGGTCCGTACCGGCTCGATTCGGTCGGCGAGAACGGCGAGGTGGTGCTCGTCGCGAACGAACGCTGGTGGGGCAATTCGCCCGGTACGGAGCGGATCGTGGTGTGGCCCAAGAACTCCGATCTGCCGTCGCACCTCGAATCGAGTGATCTCGATGTCGTCGACACGGCGGCGGGTGGGATCGAGGGATTGTCGCCGGGTGACGGCTACGACACGACCACGGCGCCCGGCCGCAGCAGCGAGCAGCTCGTGCTGGCGACGACAGGTGTCTTCGCGTCCGCCGATGCCCGCCGCGCCTTCGCGTCCTGCGTTCCTCGTCAGCGACTGTTCGACGAGTACGGGCATCCGGGCTTCGACAAGTCGTCAGGGTTGGGCTCGGGGGTCCTCGATTCCCGGCTCGCCCAGCAGGACATGCTGATCTATCCGACCGCAGCGGGTGTCGCCGACGGCCGCTACCGCGAGCCCGACGTCGACGCGGCGCGACGGTCGATGGATGCGTCCGGTCAGGGAGAGGTCACCGTTCGCATCGGCTATCTCGCCCCGGACCGGCGTCGGGCCGACATCGTCGCCGCGATCGCGGAGGCGTGTGCTCCGGCGGACATCACCGTCGAGGACGCCGGCTCACCGGACTGGACGCCGGGGGCGCTCGGTTCGGGCGCACTCGACGCGGTCCTCGCAGGCACGGCAGGGGCGCAGGGGTCCGCAGGCGTCGATTCGCTCGTGACCCCGGCGTATTCGCTCGCGATCGGAAATGGCACGAACCTGGGAGGCTTCGTCAACGGCCGCGTCACCGAGATCGCCGACCAACTCGCGGTCGACACCTCGGACGGGAGTCGCCTCAATCTCACCACGGAGGCCGAGAACATCCTGTGGTCCGAGATGCCGACGATTCCACTGTTCGCGGCCCCACGCAGCATCTCGATCGCGCACGGTATGCACGCGGCGGTGCCGAATTCCACGATCGCCGGTTCTGGCTGGAACATGGATCGGTGGATACTTCTCAGGTGAGCACCGATCTTCCCGGCGCAGCCGGCGCCGTTTCCCTGGCATCCGAGGATGTCGCACGCCTGATCCGATGGGCCGACGACTTCCCGCAGTCGGGCGTCCGGTTCGCCGACCTGACGCCCGTCTTCGCGGATGCGGACGCGTTCCGTGACGTCGTGGATGCACTGGTCGCGGTCGGCAGGCACGCCGACCTCGTCGCCGGTATCGACGCCCGCGGGTTCCTGCTCGGCGCGGGCGCGGCGCGGGCGATGGGAGCCGGGGTGCTCGCGGTGCGCAAGGCAGGCAAGCTGCCGCCGCCGGTCCATTCGTGTTCCTACTCGCTCGAGTACGGCACCGCGACGCTGGAGATTCCCGCCGACGGGATCGACCTGACCGGTCGTCGCGTGCTGGTCATCGACGACGTGCTCGCCACGGGCGGCACACTCGGCGCGGCCGTGGAACTGCTGGAAGCGGCGGGTGCCGAGGTCGTCTCGGTCGCGGTGGTCCTCGAACTGGAGGCTCTCGGCGGACGCGGCAGGCTGCCGGATCGCCCGCTGACGTCGCTGCTCACGATCTGAGGACTAAGGTTGTTGCGGGTACTCGTTCGAGCCTGAAGGTGGAACCCTGAGGCCACGACTCGGTGGGAGGTGACGGATATGACGCAGAACCTCGACAGGTCCGGGTCCGGCGGAGCGACGCCGAACGATGCGGCGGTGCCGACGTCCGCGTCGCGTCGGGTGCGGGCGCGGTTGGCGCGCCGCATCACCGCTCAGCGCAACGCGGCGATCCGTCCGGTCCTCGAGCCGCTCGTCGCGATCCACCGGGAGCTCTACCCGAAGGCGAATCTGGCGATCCTGCAGCGCGCCTACGACGTCGCCGAGGAACGGCACGCGGACCAGAAGCGCAAGTCCGGCGATCCGTACATCACCCATCCGCTCGCGGTGGCGACGATTCTCGCCGAGCTCGGCATGGACACGACCACCCTGATCGCGGCGTTGCTCCACGACACGGTCGAGGACACCGGGTATTCGCTCGAGCAGCTCACCGACGAGTTCGGTGAGGAGGTTGCGCATCTCGTCGACGGCGTGACGAAGCTCGACAAGGTGGTGCTCGGTCACGCGGCCGAGGCCGAGACCATCCGCAAGATGATCATCGCGATGGCGCGTGACCCGCGCGTGCTCGTCATCAAGGTCGCGGACCGCCTGCACAACATGCGCACGATGCGGTTCCTGCCGCCGGAGAAGCAGGCGCGCAAGGCCCGCGAGACGCTGGAAGTGATTGCGCCGCTTGCTCATCGGCTCGGCATGGCGACGGTCAAGTGGGAACTCGAGGACCTTGCCTTCGCGATCCTGCATCCGAAGAAGTACGAGGAGATCGTGCGCCTGGTCGCGGACCGGGCGCCGTCACGGGACACGTACCTCGCCAAGGTGCGGGCCGAGATCAACGCGACCCTGACGGCGTCGCGGATCAGCGCCACGGTGGAGGGCAGGCCGAAGCACTACTGGTCGATCTATCAGAAGATGATCGTCAAGGGCCGCGACTTCGACGACATCCACGACCTGGTCGGTGTGCGGATCCTGTGCGACGAGATCCGCGACTGTTACGCCGCGGTCGGTGTGGTGCACTCGCTGTGGCAGCCGATGGCGGGCCGGTTCAAGGACTACATCGCGCAGCCGCGGTACGGCGTCTACCAGTCGTTGCACACCACGGTGATCGGTCCCGAGGGCAAGCCGCTCGAGGTGCAGATCCGCACCCGCGACATGCACCGCACCGCAGAGTTCGGCATCGCCGCGCACTGGCGGTACAAGGAGACCAAGGGCAAGCACGGGTCCGACACCGCCGAGGTCGACGACATGGCGTGGATGCGTCAGCTGCTCGACTGGCAGCGGGAGGCCGCGGACCCGGGGGAGTTCCTCGAGTCGCTGCGGTACGACCTCGCCGTCAAGGAGATCTTCGTCTTCACCCCGAAGGGCGACGTGATCACCCTGCCCGCGGGATCGACGCCGGTGGACTTCGCGTACGCGGTGCACACCGAGGTCGGGCACAGGTGCATCGGTGCCCGCGTCAACGGCAGGCTCGTCGCGCTGGAACGCAAACTCGAGAACGGCGAGGTCGTGGAGGTGTTCACCTCCAAGGCGGTCAACGCAGGTCCGAGTCGTGACTGGCAGACGTTCGTCGTCTCGCCGCGGGCCAAGGCGAAGATCCGCCAGTGGTTCGCGAAGGAGCGCCGCGAGGAGGCGCTCGAAGCGGGCAAGGAGGCCATCGCCAAGGAGGTTCGGCGCGGGGGTCTGCCGCTGCAGCGGCTGCTCAACGCGGAGTCGATGTCGGCGATCGCCCACGAACTCCACTACGCCGACGTGTCGGCGCTGTACACGGCGGTCGGCGAGCACAACGTCTCTGCGCAGCACGTCGTGCAGCGGCTGGTTGCACAGCTCGGTGGTGTCGGCGCAGTGGAGGAGGAGCTCGCCGAGCGGTCGACGCCGTCGACGATGCCGATGCGTCCCCGTCGCGGCACCGACGCGGGTGTGCTCGTTCCCGGAGCCGAGGGCACGGTCGCGAAGCTCGCCAAGTGCTGCACACCGGTGCCGGGCGACGAGATCATGGGCTTCGTGACGCGTGGCGGCGCGGTCAGTGTGCACCGGACCGACTGCACCAACGCGAAGTCGTTGCGGGAGCAGGAAGAGCGGATCATCGAGGTGCAGTGGGCGCCGTCCGCGTCGTCGGTGTTCCTGGTGGCGATCCAGATCGAGGCACTCGACCGGCACCGGCTGCTGTCGGACGTGACCAAGGCGCTCGCCGACGAGAAGGTGAACATCCTGTCCGCGTCCGTCACCACGTCCGGAGACCGGGTCGCGATCAGCAGGTTCACCTTCGAGATGGGCGACCCGAAGCATCTCGGTCACGTCCTGAACGTCGTTCGCAACGTCGAGGGCGTGTACGACGTCTACCGCACCACGAGCGCTGCCTGACCCATCCCGAACAGTCGTTCGGTACGCTCGGGGCCATGTGTGCTGCGAAGGGGACGGTCGGGCGGCAGGTCATTCTGGACTCGGCGGTCCGGAACATGACCGAACGCGGCTACCACGGGACGTCGATGCGTGACATCGCCAGTGGCGCCGACATCACCGTCGCGTCGATCTATCACCATTTCGCGGGCAAGCAGGAGATCCTGCAGGACATCATGGTTCGCGCGTTGCACGATGCGATCGCCATGACTCGTGGAGCGCTCGTGCGGTCCTCCGGTACTCCGGCAGGCCAGCTGCAGGCGGTGGTGCGGGCCTGGATCATGTTCCACACCACGAGGCAGTCCGATGCACTGGTCGGCGCCAGCGAGATTCGCAGTCTCGACCCCGACGGCAGGCGTCTCGTGGTCGCACTGCGCGACGAGCAGGAGAGCATCTTCCGTGACGTCATCGATCGGGGCGTGGAGGAGGGTGCGTTCGCGACGCCGCTACCCCGGGACGCGGCGCGGGCGATCATCAACATGGGGCAGTCGGTGTGTGCGTGGTGGCGTTCCGACGGCCCGCTGACCCCGGAGGACCTCGCGCAGCGATACGCGGATCTTGCCTTGGCGATGGTGCAGGGCGCGGCCTGACCCGCACCCGGGGGAGCCGGGATTCGAGCGAACGATTGATCGGCGGTGCATCACGCACCGCCGATCTCCTGTTTGTATGCCCTGGTAGAGGGGAAATTACCCCCGACTATTGACACTGAACGTGCGCTAAGTCACTATGAGTTCAGCCGAACGATCGTTTGGCTGAGGGTGACGAAGGGTATCTCCAGTGACCACATCCCCACTCGAGACGCAGCCCGTTCTCGACCTCCCCGCGCTCGACGCCCACCTCCGTGGCGTGATCGACGGTGGTCTCGTGGGTGCCTTGACGGCGTCGCTGATCGGCGGTGGCCGCTCGAATCCCACGTACCGTCTGGCCGACGGCGCGCGGTCCTGGGTGCTGCGGCGTCCTCCGTATGGTCACGTGCTGCCGAGTGCGCACGACATGGTGCGCGAGTTCACGGTGATCGAGGCGCTCGGTGGCACTGCGGTTCCGGTGCCGCAGGCGGTACACCTGTGCGAGGACATCGATGTGCTGGGTGCGCCGTTCTACCTGATGGAACTGGTCGACGGCGTCGCCGTCGGAACTCCCGAGCAGGCCGAGGTGCTCACGGCCGCCGAGCGTCGCCGGCTGGGGTTCGACTTCGCGGACACGCTCGCCGCGCTGCACGCCATCGACCCCGCGTCGGTCGGACTGGCCGAGTTCGGTCGCGCCGACGGCTACCTCGAGCGTCAGTTGGGCCGGTGGGAGCGTCAGTGGGAGGCGTCACGGACCGTTCATCGTCCCGAGGTCGACGATATCCTCGCCCGGCTGCGGAAAAGTCTGCCGGACAGTCGTTTTCCCGGGATTGTCCACGGCGACGTCAAGCTCGACAACGTGCTCGTCGATCGGACGGATCGTGGCCGGATCGTGACGCTCCTGGACTGGGAGATGGCGACCCTCGGCGACACCCTTGCCGACGTAGGCATCATGCTCGGCTTCTGGGACGTTCCTGGTGAGGCGCCGAACCCGATCACCCGCGGAATCGCGGCGATGGACGGGTTTCCCACCCGAAGCGAGATGCTCGAACGGTACGCCGCCACAAGGGGAGTCGAGCTGCCGGACGTCGACTGGTACGTCGTGTTCGCCGACTTCAAGATGGCGGTGATCATGGAGGGCATCGCGGCCCGGCACGCCAAGGGCGAGACCGTCGGCGACGGATTCGACGGCGTCGCCGACATGACCGCCACGTTGCTGCAACGCGCTCTCGACCAGGCCGACCGCTCTTCGGTCCCCACGCTTCGACACTGACCCACTCCCGAACAGGACTTGACGACAATGGATTTCGAGTACAGCCCGAAAGTGCGGGACCTGCAGTCCCGGCTGACGGCGTTCATGCAGGATCGAGTCCTGCCTGCCGAGGCGATCGCCGCCGAGCAACTGGCGTCCAAACCCGACTGGTGGGGCGCCCCGCCGATCATGGCGGACCTCAAGGCCGCCGCGAAACGGCAGGGCCTGTGGAACCTGTTCCTGCCCGCCCGCGAGGGCGCGGGGTTGACGAACCTCGAATACGCCCCGCTCGCGGAGTTGACCGGGTGGAGCCCGACCATCGCCCCGGAGGCGGTGAACTGCAACCCGCCGGACACGGGAAACATGGAGCTGCTGCACCTGTACGGTACGCCGGAACAGAAGCAGGAGTGGCTGATTCCACTGCTCGACGGTGAGATCCGGTCCTGCTTCTCGATGACCGAGCCCGACGTCGCGAGTTCCGACGCCAACAACGTCCGGTTGGAGATCGCCGACGACGGCGACCACTGGGTGCTGACCGGACGCAAGTGGTGGACCACCGCCGCGCTACGGGAGGACAACCGGGTCGCGATGGTCATGGGCGTCACCGACCCCGACGCCCCCACCGGGTCGCGGCACTCGATCGTCCTGGTGCCCATGGACACCCCCGGAGTGACCGTCGTGCGCTCCACCGCGGTCCTCGGGTTCGACGACCGGCACGAAGGTGGCCACGGCGAAATCGTCTACGACAAGGTGCGGGTACCGAAGGCGAACCTGCTCGGCCCTCGAGGTCAGGGCTTCGCCGTCGCGCAGGCCCGGCTCGGCCCCGGACGCATCCACCACTGCATGCGGCTGATCGGGATGGCCGAACGGGCGATCGCCCTGATGACCGACCGGGCCCGCACCCGCGTCGCGTTCGGTAAACCCCTCGCCGACGAAGGTGTCGTGCAGGCCACCGTCGCCGACGCCCGCATCGCCGTCGACGCCGCCCGCCTGACCGTGCTGCGCGCCGCCTGGCGGATGGACGTCGACGGCGCGAAAGCCGCCCGCCACGACATCGCCGCCGCGAAAGTCCTCGTGCCGCTCACCGTCAAGAAGATCGTCGACGACGCCATCCAGATCTTCGGCGGCGCAGGCCTCTCGCAGGACACACCCCTGGCGGTGCTCTACTCCCAGGCCCGGTTCCTGCAGATTGCCGACGGCCCCGACCAAGTGCACCGACGCTCCCTCGCCCGCGCCGAATTCGCCGCGACTCCCGTCCTCACCGAGGTACGAGGATGACCGCCACCCCGACCGACCTCCCCCCGAGCGAATCGAGACATCACATGAGCTCCGACACCGTGGACGTGACACCACCGCCCGGCTCCACGACCTCCACCACGGATGCCCCGCCCAGAGCGGGCCGAGCCGCGGTCGCCGCGGCGATCTCCACGTCGCTGGAGTGGTACGACTTCTTCATCTACTCCACCGCCGCCGCGCTGGTGTTCAACTCCACCTTCTTCGCCACCGGAAGTGAGGTCGTCGCGGCGGTCAACTCGTTCGCGACGGTCGCCGTCGGCTTCATCGCGAGGCCGATCGGTGGCATCCTCGCCGGACACTTCGGTGACAAGGTCGGACGTAAGCCGGTGCTGGTCGCAGCGGTCGTGCTGATGGCCATCGCCACGTCGCTGATCGGCTTCGTTCCGAACACCGAGATCGTGTGGCTCGCACCGATGATCCTCGTGACGCTGCGCATCTGCCAGGGCCTGGCGGTCGGCGCGCAGTGGGGTGGCGCGGTCCTGTTGGCCACGGAGAACGCGCCGGCCAACAGGCGCGGGTTCTTCGGAAGCTTCGCCCAGTTGGGCGTGCCGATCGGTGTGGTCCTCGGCAACGTCGTGTTCCTGGTCATCACCTCGACACTCGCGCAGGACGACTTCCTCAGCTGGGGCTGGCGCATTCCGTTCTGGATCAGCCTCGTGATGCTGCCGGTGGCGTTCGCCATCCACCGGTACCTGGAGGAGACCCCGGAGTTCAAGAAGATCGCCGAGAAGCTCGACGCGGCACCGGCTGTGAAGAAGTCCCCGATCATCGAGGTGCTGCGCAAGAACCCCGGCACGGTGCTCCTCGCGGCGGGTTCGAACGCGATCGGCATCATCTTCTTCTACACGATGATCACGGGCTCGGTTCAGTTCGTCACCACCTACCTCGGCGTCGAGCGCTCGACCGTGCTGACGTACATCCTGATCGCCTGCGCACTGCAGATCCCGCTGGTGCCGCTGTTCGGTCACCTGTCCGACAAGTTCGGGCGCAAGCTGATCTTCGGCCTCGGCACCGTCGCGATGATGGTGTGGGGTCTGCCGATGTGGCTGCTGATCGGTGGTTCCGGCCCGGACTCGGTGTGGCCGTTCGCGATCGCCGTCATCGTCGGTGTGATCGCGATGTCGTTCCAGACCGGCACCCAGGGCACGCTGTTCTCCGAGCTGTTCCCCCCGGAGATCCGGTTCTCCGGTGCGTCCCTCGGCTACCAGATCTCGGCCATCATCGGCGGGTTCGCGCCGATGGTGATGGTGCTCCTCATCGGCGGGAATCCGGACAACGCCTGGAAGGTCGGCGCGTTGATCGCGGTGGCGGGCGCGGTGGGCCTGCTGTGCCTGCTCGCCATCGTGCGCCGCTACCCCACGCCCGAATTCTCCAAGGCTCAGGGACAGGAGTGACACCCGTGATCGACTTTCCCGACACCCACGCGGACGCGGAGCCGGGTCGCCCCGCCTACGTCATGGCCGAGACCGGGACCGTCGTGACGTACCGCGAACTGGTGGACGCGTCGAGGTCCATCGCCGCGCTGCTCGCGTCGCGCGGACTGCGTCACGGGGACTGCATCGCGGTCCTGATGGAGAACAGCGCCGACTTCCCGAAGATCGCGTGGGCGGCGCAGCGCAGTGGTCTGCGCTACGTCACCCTCTCGACGCGGCTGCTTCCGGACGAGATCGCCTACATCCTGGGTGATTCCGGCGCTCGGGCGTTGATCACGAGTGAACGGCACCTCGCCGCGGCCGCGGAGGCAGCCGAGCAGACGGAAGACGTCGAGCACCGCTTCACCACCGGTGACTCCCGATCCGGCTTCGAGAGCCTTGCGGAGGCAGTCGCGTCCGTTCCCGCGGGGACCGAGGTGGACGAACGTGAAGGCGTTGACCTGCTGTACTCGTCGGGGACGACGGGTCGCCCCAAGGGTGTGAAGGCGGCGCTGCCCCTCGACCCGATCGGCACCCCGCCGGGTGTCGCGGGACTGCTACACGACCACTGGGGTATCGACCGCGACAGCGTCTACCTCTCGCCCGCGCCGCTGTATCACGCAGCGCCGCTGCGGTTCACGATGACCGTGCACCGTTACGGCGGGACCGCGATCGTGATGGAACGCTTCGACGCCGAGCGTGCGCTCGACCTCGTCGAACGTCATCGGGTGACCCACACGCAGATGGTGCCGACGATGTTCATCCGAATCCTGAAGCTGCCGGAGACGCAACGTAGGGCGTACGACCTGTCCTCGCTGCAGGTGGTCATCCATGCGGCCGCACCGTGCCCACAGGACACCAAGCGGGCGATGATCGACTGGCTCGGCCCGATCGTGCACGAGTACTACTCGTCCACGGAGAACAGCCTGTTCACCGCGTTGGATTCGGCCCAGTGGCTGGCGCATCCGGGGTCGGTGGGCAGGTCGATACTCGGTACCGCGCACATTCTCGACGAAGCCGGCCGGGAGCTGCCGCCGGGGGAGACGGGCACGATCTGGTCGGACGGCGGACTGCTGTTCGAGTACCTGAACGATCCGGAGAAGACCGCCGGTTCGCGCAACGAGCAGGGGTGGACGACGGTCGGTGACCTCGGCTACCTCGATCCGGACGGCTTCCTGTACCTGTCGGACCGTCGTGCGGATCTCATCCTGTCCGGTGGGGTGAACATCTATCCCCGTGAAGCCGAGGACGTTCTGGTCGTCCACCCGAAAGTCGCGGACGCCGCGGTGTTCGGGATTCCCCACGACGAACTCGGCGAAGTCGTCCACGCCGTCGTGCAACCGATCGCCGGTGTGGAACCGGACGACACACTGGCCGACGAGCTGCTCGCGTACTGCCGCGAACACCTCGCCGCGTACAAGTGCCCCCGGCGCATCGACTTCGAGGCCGAACTGCCGCGACACGCGACCGGCAAGCTGTACAAGCGACTGCTGCGGGACCGCTACTCACAGCCGGCAACCCGGTGAGCGAGGTCCTGGTCACCTCCCCGGCGGACGGCGTCACACAGGTCACGCTGAATCGGCCGGACGCACTCAACACGCTGACCGCGGACGCGGTCGCCGAGTTGCACGAGGTGCTCACCGACATCGCGCAGGATCGTTCCTGCCGCGTCGTCGTGCTCACCGGGGCAGGCCACGCGTTCAGCGCAGGCCTCGACCTGAACGGCTACGGCGACGAGGACCGGGTTGCCGACGAGGGCCACCTCGCGCGGACACTGAGCCGTCAGCGTGAGATCGCGGGGCTCGCACAGCAACTGCACGAACTGCCCCAGCCCGTCGTCGCGGCCGTCAACGGTCCGGCGGCGGGCGGGGGACTCGCATTCGTCTGCGCGAGCGACGTCCGCATCGCCGCCACACCGGCGGTGTTCGCGGTGTCGTTCATTCGAGCAGGGTTCTCGGCCTGCGACATCGGGGTGTCCTGGCTGCTGCCCCGAATCGTCGGTGCCGGGCGGGCCCACGAGCTGATGCTCACCGGGCGCCGGTTCGACGCCGACGAGGCACTGCGGATCGGGCTGGTCACCGACGTCGTCGAGCCGACCCGTCTGCTCGCCGCCGCACTCGCGAAGGCCAACGAGATCATGCTCAATCCGCCGCTGTCGGTGGAGCTGACCAAGCAGGGCATGTGGATCGCGCTCGAAACCCCGTCGTTCGACGCCTCGGTGGAGTTCGAGAACCGGCAGCAGGTGTTCACCGCGCTCACCGAGGATCGCGCCGAGGCCACCGCCGCGTTCCTCGCGAAACGGCCGCCGAGCTACCGAAGGAGGTAGCGCGGCGGCCGTGGGTGGTGCAGGGAGTGTCAGGCGACCGAGGCGGTCTCGATCGTGATCGGGGTGTTCGGCTTGCCGCCACCGGCGGGCATCGAACCGTCGTCGCCCGCGGCGGCGACCTTCTCGATCGTGGCCAGTCCCTCGTCGGAGATCGTGCCGAAGATGGTGTACTGCGGCGGGAGCACAGAGTCCTCGTAGACCAGGAAGAACTGGCTGCCGTTGGTGCCGCCGGGGCCCGAGTTCGCCATCGCGATGGTGCCGCGCGGGTACACCATCGGCTGCTGCGCCGCCGGGTCGTTCGCGGCGTACGCCGTCGTCGGGTACTCGTTGGCGAAGCGGTAGCCCGGACCGCCCGTGCCCTGCGCGGTCGGGTCGCCGCACTGCAGAACCTGCAGGCCAGGAGACGTCACGATGCGATGGCAGTCGGTGTCGTCGAAGTAGCCCTGCGCGGCGAGCGAGACGAACGAGTTGACCGTGCACGGAGCCTCGGCCCGGTCCAGGTTCAGTCCGATCGTGCCCTGCGTCGTCGTGAGGGTGACCGCGGCGATGCCCTCGGTGGACACGTCGGTGGTGGCGGGTGCGTCGACCGGCTTCGCGGCCTGTTGCGGCGTCGACGGATACTCGCAGGAGACCGTCGGACCGGACGCCGCGGGGACGGCGGGCAGCGTCCCGTAGCCGGACATGTCGAGCTCCTGCTGCTCGGTCGTCGCAGCCGCCTTCGCGCTCGTGGTCGACGAGGTCGACCCGTCGTCGTCGGACGAACACGCGGTGGCGGTCAGGACCAGGCCGACGCCTGCAGCGGCAGCCATAGTGCGGAACATCGTTGTGCGCATCATGCGGCCACGGTAGCGGTCTGGATCTGGATCGGGGTGTTCGGCTTTCCGCCACCCGCGGGCATGGAGCCGTCGTCACCTGCGGCGGCGACCTTCTCGATCGTCGCCAGTCCCTCTTCGGAGATGGTGCCGAAAACGGTGTACATCGGCGGCAGCGGCGAATCGTCGTAGACGAGGAAGAACTGGCTTCCGTTGCTGCCCGGTTGGCCGGTGTTCGCCATCGCGATGGTGCCCCGCGGGTACGTCACCGGCTGCTCGAGGTTCGAGTCCTCGGGGTCGTACTGGTCGGTGGGGAACTCGTTGACGAAGCCGTAGCCGGGCCCGCCGGTGCCCTGGCCGGTCGGATCGCCGCACTGCAGAATCATCAGCCCGGTGGTGCTCAAGCGGTGGCACGGGGTGTCGTCGAAGTAGCCCTGCTGCGCCAGGGAGACGAACGAGTTGACGGTGCAGGGCGACTCGGCACGGTCCAGGTTCAGGCCGATCGTGCCCTGTGACGTCGCGAGCGTGACCTCGGCGACACCCTCGGCGGACACCGCGGTCGCGTTCGGTGCGGTGACGGGCTTCGCGGGCGCCTGACCGTCGGGCATGTAGCTGCAGTCCACCGTCGCGGGCAGCGCCGCGGCGCGGGCCGTGGGCATCTCGCCCGCGGTCGACTCCTGCGTGGGCGTGGACTCCGCGGCAGTGGCATCGGAGGTGTCGTCGGACCGCGTCAACCCGTACACCACGGCGCCTGCGGCGATCACCAGGACCACGCCGAGAACCGAGGCACCGATCGTCATCTGCTTGCGCTTGCGGTCGCGCTCCGCACGACGTTCGAGCTGCCGTTCCAGTTTGCGTTTCGCGGTCTGGCGGCGCTGCTCATTGCTTGGCACTGCTGCTTACCTCCGGTTCGGTGCGCTCACACGCCGACGCCGGGGACCCGACGCCGGGAAATCTCGGTGACCGAGTGTGCCACCCGAACCTGTGAAACAGGTCCACAGGCGTGCACTTGGGCCGCCCCGCAGCCGTACACATAGGCTGTACTGCGGACCATCACATCACCGACGTAGGAGCGATTGCCGTGCTCGTCACCGGATTCCCGGCCGGGGCCTTCCAGACGAACTGCTACATCCTCGCGCAGGACGGCGCGAGCGAGTGCCTCGTCGTCGACCCGGGCCAGAACGCGGCGGAGCCGCTGATCGAGTTTCTCGACAAACAGTCGCTGACTCCTGCCGCCGTGCTGCTGACGCACGGCCACCTCGACCACACCTGGTCGGTCGAGCCGGTCTGCGAGAAGTTCGGTATCCCCGCCTACATCCACCCGGACGATCGGTACATGCTGTCCGACCCGCTGCGCGGAACGGGCGCTGCGCTGTCCGCGATGATCGGCGACGCCGAGTTCAGGGAGCCGTCGCAGGTCGTCGAACTCGCCGACGGCGATGTGCTGGACCTGGCGGGGATCACGATCACCGTCGATCACACGCCGGGACACACGCAGGGCTCGGTGGTGCTGCGCACGACCGTCGACACCGATCAGGGCGTCGTCCCGCTCGCGTTGACCGGCGACACCCTGTTCGCCGGCTCGATCGGCCGGAGCGACCTGCCGGGTGGCAACCACGACCAGCTGCTCGCGTCGATCGCGGCGAAACTGCTCGTCCTCGACGACGCGACCGCGGTCCTTCCGGGGCACGGCGGCGCAACGTCGATCGGGCAGGAGCGGGCGTCGAACCCGTTCCTGGTTGGACTGTCCGACGCGCAGTAGGGAAAAGTAGAGCCGTGAGCAAGTCCACCAACACCGCCTTTTCCGCGCCCAAGGGCGTCCCCGACTACGTGCCGCCCGTGTCGGCGGAGTTCGTCGCGGTTCGCGACGGCCTGACCCGAGCAGCCCGCCTGGCCGGGTACGGACACATCGAACTGCCGATCTTCGAGGACACCGGCCTGTTCGCACGTGGCGTCGGCGAGTCCACGGACGTGGTCAGCAAGGAGATGTACACCTTCGCGGACCGGGGTGACCGGTCGGTGACGCTGCGCCCCGAGGGCACGGCGGGCGTGATGCGCGCCGTGATCGAGCACGGTCTCGACCGGGGGCAGCTCCCGGTGAAGCTCAGCTACGCGGGTCCGTTCTTCCGGTACGAGCGCCCGCAGGCCGGCCGCTACCGGCAGCTGCAGCAGGTGGGCGTCGAGGCGATCGGTGTCGACGATCCGGCGCTCGACGCCGAGGTGATCGCGATCGCCGACGCAGGGTTCCGCGGGCTCGGTCTCGAAGGGTTCCGTCTCGAGATCACCTCCCTCGGTGACGACACCTGCCGCCCGCAGTACCGGGAGCAGCTGCAGCAGTTCCTGTTCGGCCTCGACCTCGACGAGGACACCCGTCGCCGCGCGGAGATCAACCCGTTGCGCGTGCTCGACGACAAGCGTCCGCACATCAAGGAGATGACGGCGGGTGCACCGCTGATGCTCGACCACCTGTCGGAGGAGGCGAAGGCCCACTTCGACGAGGTCCTCGCGCACCTCGACGCGCTGGGTGTGCCGTACGTGGTGAATCCGCGGATGGTGCGCGGCCTGGACTACTACACGAAGACGACGTTCGAGTTCGTGCACGACGGCCTCGGCGCGCAGTCCGGCATCGGTGGCGGTGGACGCTACGACGGCCTGATGGCGCAGCTCGGTGGTCAGCCGCTGTCCGGTATCGGGTTCGGTATCGGTGTCGACCGCACCATCCTCGCGCTCGAAGCCGAGGGCAAGGCCGCGGGCAACCCGGCCCGCTGCGAGGTCTTCGGTGTGCCGCTCGGTGACGAGGCCAAGGCGTCGATGGTCGTCCTCGCGGCCCGGTTGCGTGCGGCGGGCATCCGCGTCGACATGGCGTACGGCGGGCGCGGCGTGAAGGGCGCGATGAAGGCCGCGGACCGGTCCGGCGCCAAGATCGCGCTGGTACTGGGGGAGCGGGACATCGCCGACGGTGTCATCGGGGTGAAGGACCTGGCGACCGGCGACCAGCGGCAGGTGTCGCTGGAGTCCGTGGTCGCGGAAGTGGGTGCCGCACTTGGCGACCGGTGACGCCGGGGCGGTCGAACTGGACCTGATCCCCGCGCACCTGATCGTGCCGCGACTACGCCGGCTCGCGATGGGTGCCGTCGGCGTCGGCGTGGTCGTCGGTCTGATCGTCGGGCTGTTCGCCGGCCCGGGCGTGGGGCTGCTCGTCGCCGCGATCATCGCGCTGCCGACGGCAGTGTCGGCTCTGCTGGCGTCACGGCGCCGAATGTGGATGTGCGGCACCGTGATCCACGCGCACTCGGGTGTGCGGACCAAGTCTGTGGACGTCGCCCACGCCGTCACCGCCGAACTGATCGTGCGCAGCGGTCGGGTGTCTCAGGTGGCGCTGCAGGTCGGTGACGGGAAGCGTCAGGTCGCCGTACCGCTGGCGCTCTACACGGACGACGGTGGACGCGAACTGGAGGTGCTGCCACTGCGGGCGCTCGCCGACGGACTGGTGTCCGGCGAACTCGCCCCCGCAGTGGCGATGTCGGCCGCGCTCATCGGACAGTTGCGGTGCGAGGCGCGAGGCGCCGGCCTGGAGGAACGACCCCTGTACCGCGCAGTCCGACTCGCCCGTGACGCGAACCGCATACCGCGGACCGTCCTCACCGACGACGAGGTCGTTCGCATCAGCGAGTGACATCGTCCTCGTCCGTCACAGCGGGATGCGGTCGAGTGCTGTCGAGAGCGTCCGGATCGCCTCGAGTGTGCGCGCGAGGTCTCGGGGGTCGAGTTCGCTCGCCAGGCGGTGCGCGAACGCCGCGTGTGCGGGATTGATCCGTCGCACAGCCTGCCGTCCGGCATCGGTCGGTGCAACGAGTTTGGCGCGCCGATGCGCCGGATTCGGTTGGTACTCGGCGAGTCCGCGGTCCACGAGCAGGTTCGCGATGCGTTGCACGCTCTGCCGGGTGATGCCCATTTCGCGGGCGATGTCGGCGACGGACAGTGGCGTCCGGAGGACGGCGCCGAGCACCTGCCACCATGCCGCGGTCAACTCGACCGGGCGTGTCAGCGACTCGGCGACGTCGAGGAACTGCCCATTGAGGCGGAACGACGCCAGCGCCAGGCCGCTGAGCAGTTCTTGGTTGCTGGGCAGGTCCTGCTCGGCGCTGTCGCTCACCGGTTCGCCAGTTTGTAGAAGCCTGCCGGGTCACGCAGGCCGTACAGCTCGAACCAGGCGTCGAGGACATCGGTCTCGTACAGATCGAGGCGCCGGAAGATCTCCCTGGCGAAGTGGACGGGAGCGATGCCCGTCGCGGTGATGAGGTCGCCGTCGGTGACGGCAGGCTCATCCACGTAGTGCGTTCCGCCCGCGTAGCCGAGGCCGTCCAGGAACTCGGCGGCGTTGCTGGTGTGAGCCCGGTGGTCGAGCAGCCCCGAGAGGGCAAGTCCTCCGGTTGCGCCGCAGATCGCGGCGACGGGCACACCCGCGTCGAGGAAGTCGCGGGCTTTCGCGGCGAACGGGGCGAACTGGTCGGTGTGCCAGATGTTGTTGCCCGCGAGGATCAGCATCGCGCTGTCGGCCGGATCGACGTCGTCGAGCGTGGTGTCGGGCAGCATCCGGAGGCCGCCGGTCGAGGTGACCGGATCGGCGGTCGCGCCGACCGTGGCGACGGCGTAGCGGCCGGGCGCCTTCTGCCACTCCGGGTCGTTGACGTGGTCGATCGCGTACCCGATCTCCCAATCGACGAACGTGTCGTACAGGGCTACGTGCACTGTTTCAGTCATGACAGCATCCTGTCATGTTTGACAGCAGGCTGTCAAGAGGTTGCGGGTGGATGTCCATTGACCGGGTCGGTGGTGTGCTTTCTTCGCCGGGCCCGGTCGTGATCGGCGCGATCTCCCCGCGCGCTTTCGTGACACTGGACCCGGCCGCATGCGTGTCCCGATTACGCGGGCCGGTCGAGTGCGGCGGTGATCCGAGCGGCGTAGTCCGCCGCCTCGGCGTCGTTCGCGTACTTCCTTCGGGGCCAGAAGAATCCACGCAGGCCGTCGCCCTTCGTGCGGGGAACGATGTGAACGTGGAGGTGGGGGACGGACTGGGACACGGTGTTGTTCATCGCGACGAACGAACCCTGCGCTCCGAGACCGCTGACGACGGCTGCCGACAGCTGTTGTGCGGCAGAGAAGACCGGAGACACGAGTTCGGCGGGCAGATCGGCCAGCACGGGCAGGTGGAGACGAGGGACCAGCAGGAGGTGCCCCTTGAAGACCGGTCGCCGGTCGAGGAACGCGACCGTGTGCTCGTCCTCGTGGACGACGTGAGCGTCGGCGCGACCGGCGATCACGTCGCAGAACACGCAGTCAGCGGCCACCGTTGTTCTCCTGCAACACGAGCGTGGCTGCCGAGGCGCGGACGGCGTCGAGGTCGGTCCACCCGAGCACCCGCAGTCCTGCCTCCGCGATCGTCGCTGCCCCGATCGGTGCACTGTCCCCGGTGCCTGCCTCGGAATCGCTGCGCTCGTTGATGACCGTCTCGACGAGGCGGAACGGGAGCCCGCATCGCGCGTCGTCGACGATGCCGAGATCGTCGAGGACGAGCCGTGCCAACTGCGCGTAGCGGTCGCGCAGTTTCTGGCGCTCGTCACGGAACGGCGCGTACCGCTCGGTGCGCAGTTCCGGAAGCAGGTACAGCGCACCGAGATTCCATCGTCCCGACAGCAGTTGTCCGGCATCGAAGTTCAGCAGCGCGTACAGCCGTACCGCGGCCGGTTCGGGTCGGTTCACGAGTTGATCGGCAACGGCCAACGCAGTGGTGACGGTGCCTTCGAGGAGGGCGACGAGAATGTCGTCCTTCGTTGCGAAGTGGTGATACAGGGACGCCTGCCGCACTCCGACGGCGTCCGCGATCTTGCGAGTCGACGTCGAGGAGAATCCCTGTGTGGTGAACAGTTCGGCCGCGGCATCGAGGATCTGCGCGGTAGCGGTCGGGCCGGGCCGTCGCTGCTTGGTCAGTCGCGGTCGTCCGGGGCCGGCGTTGGTCACGTTCACCATCCTGCCAGGGCAGAGCCGGGTTACCGTGAACCGGAGGAGGAGTGATGTCCGAGTTCCCGTCCCCGCCGAGGTCGGCCCGCATGGCCGCCAAGCAGTGGCGTGCGCTCGCGACGCCGAGCACCGATCGCACCTTCGACGCCGCAATGGCGGAAAGCCTGCCGGACCGGGCGCGGCGGTGGCTGATCCGGTCGATCGCGCCGGGCGCACCACTGGCCTCCGCGGTGTGCCTGACCATGAGCGGCGAGATCAAGCTCGGGGCGTGGCGTCGGTTCACCGCCACCCAGATTCTCAGACCCGGCGTCGGGTTCGTGTGGGCCGCGACCGCGCGGGTCGCCGGTGTCCCGGTGCTCGGTTTCGACCGCTACACCGGGGGCTCGGGTGAGATGCGCTGGCGCCTCGGTGGACTCGTGCCGGTGATGTCGGCGGCCGATGACGACGTCACGCGCAGCGCGGCAGGACGGCTCGCGATCGAATCGGTACTTCTCCCGACTGCCTGTGTCGGCATGCGCTGGTCCGAGGACGAGCAGGGCCTGCGTCTGCATTCGGTGATCGACGGTCACGAGAACACGGTCGACGTCACGATCGGTGAGGACGGACGACTTCGCGGGGCGCAACTGCAACGGTGGGGCACGCCGCCGGGTGGGGATTTCGGCCTGCACACCTTCGGTGTGAGCATCGACGAGGAACGGGACTTCGGGGGTGTCTCGATCGCCTCGGCGTTCCGCGCCGGGTGGTGGTGGGGCACCGACCGGCAGGACGAAGGGGAGTTCTTCCGGGCCCGCGTCAGCAGCGCGCTGTTCCGGTGACCGGGCGTCGCTCGACGAGTGCGCGGCCCAGAACGGGGATCATCGGTCGCGGACTCGGTGCGCCGTTGCGCCGGAACGGTGCCGAATCGCGTGACGCGGCGATCCATTCCCGGCGGTCGACGCCGGACAGGTCGAGACGAAATCCCGTCGCTCCGCACAGGTGGTGGAGCAGTAGCGTGCCGGTGCGCCCGTTGCCTTCCCGGAACGGATGCGCGTGGTTGTAGGTGACGTACACCGCCGCGAGCGCGTAGGCGAGGCGTCCGCGGTCGACGCGCGGCCAGTCGACGGTGGCAACGGCGATCTCCACCTCCCTCAGGTACCGGTCGATCGCCGCGACGGGTGCGAAACCGTCACCGTTCTTCGACAACTCCACGATCCGTGGCTGACCGGCCCACCCGAACACGTCCCCGAACACCCACCGGTGCAGACCGAGGATGTGATCGGCGTCGATGCGGCGGACCGGGGGTACCTCGTCCAGATGGGCCAGCACGAGCCGCGCCGCGGTCGCCGCGAATTCGACGTCCCGCAGCTGGTCGGCATCGCGGAGCCCGAAGTTGTTGCGCAGCACATCGGTCCCCGGGAGGAGATACGGGCGGGGGAGTGCCCACCAACGGCGTCGGGTCGTGGGCGGCAGCGACGCGGCGCGGTCGAGACGGTCCGCGACGAACTCCTCGCGGGTGCGCTCGCCGGTGGCGAGTGCGACCAGGTCCGCGACGTCGGTGCGTTCCGGGCGCCAGCCCTCGAGTCGTTCGGCGGCGACGGCCTGGTCGACGGCGTGCACGATCGCGGCGGGCAGCCCAGTGAAGAGATCTGGATGCCGGGCGGATTCGGTGCTCACGAGGGCGGACCGGCGTACGCGAGGGTGCGCTGCACTCCGGCGATCTCGCGGACGGCACCCGACAGCAGGCTGCGTTGCAGCGGGCTGAGCGTATCCGGATCGACGATGTCGTCTGGTTGCTCGCCCCGTTCCACCTGTTCGCCCTGATGACGCAGTCGAATCTGGGTGAGGACGTCGAACGTTTCGTTCAGGACCCGGCCGTCGTCCGCGGAGAGCAGTCCGCGTTCGACGGCGACACGGAGCCGGGTCGGAGTGGACGCCGCGGCGAGGCCCGCAGCGGTACCGGCCCAGCGGGCGATGTTCACGATCGGCGTCAGACCGTGGGACTTCACGTCGACCGGTTCGGTGCGCCTGCTGACGATCTTGCGTTTGATTCTCGCCTTCTCCTCCACCGCTTCCCGGAGCAGAAGCGCGAGCACCTCGGGCCGGGCGCGCAGCGCATCGGCGGTGTGCGCGGCAAGGTCCAGATCGCCGCTGCCGTGGACGACGCGGCTGTCGACGAGCATCCCCAGCATGACCAGTGCCTGGTCGGAGTAGGGGTCGGCGAGCCACCCGTCGACGGCGGAATGCCAGTCGGTGAGGGTTCGGGCGAACCGCGGGCGGGACGCCAGTGCGCCCTTGTCGTCGGACCGCAGTCCGCAGTCGGAGAGCAGGGCGTGTGCGCGGGCGGCCCGCGCGAGCGACTGGTCGACCGGGCCGGAGTCGGCGGTCAGGACCGTCGCGCTGTCGACGTCGGAGCTGAGCACCGCCTCGCGCCGGGCGACGCTGCCCAGACCGAGCCACGCGGCGCCGCAACCGTTTTCGGCGCCGACCAGTTCGACGGCCCGCGCCACGGTCGCTTCGACGACGACCGACAGGATCGCGCTGACGTCGAGCGCGGCGATCCTCGCCCGCGACAGGCCCGCCACGAGTGCGGGGATACGCGCGGTCGCGTCGGCCAGCGCGGCGGCGTCGTCGGCGCGGGCGATCTCGGCGCGCAACAGGAAGCCGCCGCGGGTGGCGTTGGCGAGCAGGTCGGTGTCCTCGACCACGCCGAGGAGCGTGCCCGTCTCGGAGAGGACTGGGAGCCGACGGACGCCGTGGGCGAGCATGTCGAGCAGTGCGTCCGCGCCCAGAGTGGATGCCGAGACCGTGTGCGCGGGCACGCTCATCACCTGGGCCACGGGAACCGCGGCGTCGCGCCCGGCGCCGACCACTCTCTGGCGGAGGTCGCCTTCGGTGAGGATGCCGAAGCGTCCCTCGCCGACATCGCTGTCGCCGAGGGGCACCAGCACGTACCGGGTTCGGCTCTCGGTCATGAGGCGAGCGGCGTCGGCGACCGGGCGGTCGGGGGCGCACGTCGGGGCAGGTCCGCGTAGTAGTTCGCCCACCGGTCGCATCGCCGCATCGCGGATCACGAGCGGTTCGTTCATGCGCCCATCCTGGCATTACAGTGGGCGCCACCCCGCGAGTGAGGGCGCAGAAACACGGCGGTAACGCCGGACATGCACCCGATACGCAACGGCTACACAGCGAAACGTGGGAGTCATCGCGAGAAAACCGGCGGCACGAAAACTGTCACTCGACAGAAATTCAGCCGACAGCCGCACCTCGCAGGAGAGCCCATGACGACCCTCGCCTCGAAGAACGGCGGCGACGACGGTGACCTCGCCGAGTTCGGGTACGAGCAGCAACTGCACCGTTCCCTCGGAAAGTTCGCATCCTTTGCCGCCGGCTTCTCGTTCGTCTCCATCCTCACCACGATCTTCCAGCTCTTCGGGTTGGGATTCGGCTTCGCAGGACCCGCCTTCTTCTGGACGTGGCCGGTCGTCTTCGTCGGTCAGTTCATGGTCGCGCTGTGTTTCGCGGAACTCGCGGCGCGCTACCCGATCTCGGGTGCGATCTACCAGTGGTCGAGGCGCATGGCGGGCGAGATCGTCGGATGGTTCGCCGGCTGGTTCATGATCCTCGCGCAGATCGTCACCGCGTCCGCTGCCGCCATCGCACTGCAGGTCGTTCTCCCGAACGTGTGGAGCGGGTTCCAGGTCATCGGCGACGATCCGTCCCTGACGTCGCAGTCCGGCGCGGCGAACGCCGTTCTGCTCGGCTCGGTTCTCCTCGTCGTCACCACGACCATCAACTGCGTCGGCGTCAACTGGATGTCGCGCATCAACAACATCGGGGTCACCTGCGAGATCATCGGCGTCATCGCCGTCATCGGCATGTTCTTCACCCACGCCGAGCGCGGCCCGCAGGCCGTGTTCGACACCGGGGAGGCAGGCGGACAGCCAGGCTACATCTGGGCCTGGATCGTGTCCGGCCTGATGGCCGCGTACGTGATGGTCGGATTCGGCTCCGCGGGCGAACTCGCCGAGGAGACCCGCAACCCACGCCGCGTCGCACCCCGCACCATCCGCCTGGCACTGTCCGTCTCCGCGCTTGGTGGTGGGCTGATGATCGTCGGCGCACTCATGGCGGCACCCAGTCTCACCGACGGGCGACTCGCCACCGAAGGTCTTCCGTACGTACTGAACTCGATCCTGTCGTCGCCGTGGGGCACGCTCTTGCTGGTCGACGTCGCGATCGCGGTGACCGTCTGCACCCTCGCGATCCAGACCGCCGCGTCGCGGCTGATGTTCTCGATGGCCCGCGACGGTCGGCTCCCGGCCTCCGCGGTGCTCTCGAAGGTCAACCCGCGCACCGGAACCCCGATCGCGCCGTCCGTCCTCATCGGCGTGCTCTGCATCGGCGTCCTCGCCGTCAACGTCGGCAATTCCGCGATCTTCGCCACCCTCTCGAGCGTGTGCATCATCCTCATCTACCTGGCCTACCTGCTCGTCACGACGCCGCTGCTGCTGCGCAGGCTCAGGGGCTGGCCGCACGGCGGCACCCAGGTCGACTCCGAGGGCAAGCCGCTGTTCACGCTCGGCCGCTGGGGACTTCCCGTCAACATCGCCGCCGTCACCTACGGCGTCGTCATGGTGATCAACCTGGCCTGGCCGCGCGCCGAGATCTTCAACCCGACCGGGGAGTACCCCGTCCTGCAGTGGGCCGGCCCGCTCACCATCGTCGCCGTCGTGCTCCTCGGAGCGCTCTGCTACCCGCGCGGCAAGGCCGTCCCGAACCCCGTCACGATTGGAGCCTGAGCCGTGTCCGTGAACACACCGACCACAAGCGCCGCGAGCACCGCGACCACGAGCGCCGCCCGCGACCACGCCCGATCCCAGGCCGGGGCGGTCACCGACTCGATGCCCGTCCTGCCCGCCTCCGCCTGGCCCACCCCGCCCGCAGGTGTCGACGCCGCCCGACTCACCTGGGCCGAGATGGTCCCCGGCGGCCGCTACACCAGCAAGGTCCTGGCACGGGGCACGCGGATCCGATTGCGCGACATCGACGGCCGGGCATGCGCCACCTTCCTGCTGTACCGCGCCGACGCCCCGCACGAGCGCCTCAACGTCGCCGACACCGTGAAGGTGCCGTGGCAGGCGTACCTCGGCGTCGGGCACCCGCTGCTCTCCGACCAGGGTCGCGTCCTCGCCACCGTCGTCGCCGACAGCTCCGGGCGTCACGACACGTTCTGCGGGACCACCACTCTCGCCGGCAACACCGCGAGATACGGGGACGGCACCGTGCACTCGGCATCGCCCGCCGGGCGGGAACTGTTGACGCTCGCCGCGGCCAAGCACGACCTGGCGCCGCGTGATCTCCCGCCCGCACTGTCGTTCTTCCACGGTGTCCGCGTGGAACCGGACGGCGCCCTGACGCCTACCGGCAACGCAGGACCAGACACCGCCGTCGAGCTGCTTCTGCACCTGCCGGTGATCGTGCTCGTCGCCAACACCGCGCACCCACTCGACGTGGCTCCTGCCTACGAGACCACCTCGCTCGAGGTGCTCGCCTGGCGGGCACCCGAGGATCTCGACGCACTCCCGAACGACGAACCCGAGTACCTCCGCGCGGTACTCAACACCGAAGACAGCTGGACTGCATCGCGGTTCGGGAAGGACGCCTGATGACCGCCACCCTCGCAGCCGAATCCCTCGCCCTCGTCCCCGGCACCGTCGTCCTCGACGAGATCGCGGGAGCCCGAGGTCCCTGGTCCGCCGTCGTCCGCGCCGGGGACGTTCTCACCATCGTCGACCTGCACGGCAACCAGGCCGTTGACACGCTGATCTACGCGGCCGACGACCACGCCGTCCGCTACGACGCCGCCGCGACCGTCACCGCTCAGCGGAGCCTGTTCCTCACGACCGGTTCGATACTCCGCGCCTGCGACGGCAGCGCCCTGATGACGATCGTCGGCGACGAGGTCGGCAACCACGACACCGTCGGCGGAGCGTGCTCCCAGGAGTCGAACACCCTGCGCTACGGCCACCACACCAAGCACCAGCACGCCTGCGTCGAGAACTTCCTCGTCGAGGGCGCGAAGTGGGGGCTCGGCAAGCGGGACATGGTCTCCAACATCAACTTCTTCATGAACGTCCCCGTCGACGAGGACGGCACCCTCGGCATCGTGGACGGACTGTCCGCGCCGGGTAAGCGCCTCGCCCTGCGCGCCGAGGTCGATTCGCTGGTGCTGGTCTCGAACTGCCCGCAGATCAACAACCCCTGCAACGGCTTCGACCCGACCGAGGTCCGGATGATCGTCACCCGCCCCACCGAGGAGACGCGATGAGCACGGTGAATCACGGTGGCGCCGCCACCGTCGAGGTGGTGCGGCCCGGCATGCTCGCCACCGTCCAGGACTGGCCCGGGCGCGTCGGGTACTGGCAGATCGGCGTACCGCCGTCGGGGCCCATGGACGACCTGTCGTTCCGGCTCGGCAACGTCGCCGTCGGGAACGGAGAAGGCGCAGCGGGTCTCGAGTTCGCGATGTCGGGGCCGGCACTGAGGTTCTCCGCGGACACCGTCGTGTGCGTCGCGGGAGCGCCGGTACCGGTGCGGGTCGACGGCCGGGTCGTGCCGATGTGGCAGCCCGTCACGGTGCCGGCCGGGGGAGTGCTCGACATCGGTGCCGTGACCGGTCCCGGCCTCCGGGTCTACCTGCTGATCCGGGGCGGCATCGAGGTCGACGACTACATGGGCAGCGGCGCCACCTTCACTCTCGGCAGGTTCGGAGGGCACGAGGGCCGTGCCCTCCAGGTCGGTGACACCCTCTCGATCGGCGTCACCGCCGAGAATCACGCTGCGGCGCAACCGGTCCCCGGTGAGCACGTCCCCGTCATCTCCTCGCGATGGGAGATCGCCGTCACGGAGGGTCCGCACGGCGCGCCGGAGTTCTTCACCCGAGGCGACATCGGCACCCTCTACGGCACCGACTACGAGGTGCACTTCAACTCCGACCGCACCGGCGTCCGGCTGATCGGTCCGCAACCCGACTGGGCGCGCCCGGACGGAGGCGAGGCCGGCCTGCACCCGTCGAACATCCACGACAACGCGTACTCCGTCGGTGCGCTCGACTTCACCGGCGACACCCCCATCCTGCTCGGTCCCGACGGCCCGAGCCTCGGCGGATTCGTCTGTCCCGTCACGGTCGTCTCGTCGGAGCGGTGGAAGCTCGGTCAGCTCAGCCCCGGCGACCGGGTGCGTTTCGTCCCGGTCAAGGCGGCGCACGCGGCGTCCCTTCGCGACCTCGGGGTGGGTCGGCGCGCGGCACTCCCGTCCGTGTTCTCGACGTCCGGCGACGGGGACGACGGCGTGATCGCGCGCCGCGACGGCTCGACCGCCGTCACGTACCGGCGTTCCGGCGACGACAACGTGCTCGTCGAGTACGGCGACCTGACGCTCGACCTGGCGTTGCGGGCGCGGGTTCATGCGCTGCACCAGCGCCTCGAGGCGGACAAGCCTGCGGGACTGCTCGACCTGACTCCCGGCATCCGCTCGCTGCAGGTCCGTGTCGACCCCGACGTCCTGTCCGTGCCGAAGCTCCTGGGTCTCCTCGGCGAGGTGGAGGACGAGATTCCGGAGTCGTCGCAGTTGGTGGTGCCGAGCAGGCACGTCCGGATGCCGCTGTCGTGGGACGACCCGGCGACGAGGGAGGCGATCAAGCGGTACATGCACGGTGTGCGCTCCGATGCGCCATGGTGCCCCTGGAACATCGAGTTCATTCGACGGATGAACGGATTGGACACGGTCGCAGACGTTTTCGACACCGTCTTCGACGCCGAGTACCTGGTGCTCGGGCTCGGTGACGTGTATCTCGGTGCACCCGTGGCGACCCCGCTCGATCCGCGGCACCGCCTCGTCACCACGAAGTACAACCCGGCTCGCACCTGGACCCCGGAGAACGCCGTCGGTATCGGTGGCGCGTACCTGTGCATCTACGGCATGGAAGGCCCGGGCGGCTACCAGTTCGTCGGACGCACGACGCAGGTGTGGAACCACCGCTACCCGCAGAACACGGCGGCGTTCGAGGACGGAACGCCCTGGCTGCTGCGGTTCTTCGACCGGATCTCCTGGTACCCCGTCGAGCCTGAGGAGTTGCTCGACCTGCGTGCGGAGACGGCTGCGGGAGGTGCGGGCGGTGTGCAGATCACCGACGGCAGCTTCTCCCTCGCGGACCACGAGTCGTTCCTTGCCGCGAATGCCGAGTCGATCGCCGCCTTCCGGGCGACGCAGGCGGAGGCGTTCGCCGCCGAGCGGTCGGCGTGGGCGGCGGCAGGGGAGTTCTCGAAGCAGGCGGCCTGACCGGGGAGCATGAGCGCGGGCCTTGCGCGCCGGGGGTGAACGGGTGTACACCCCTAGTGGGTGAACGGACGTTCACCCCCTGGCGCACCTCTGGAGTCGACCCGTGATCGCATCGCCCCCTGCCGAACCGACGCGTGTGTCGAGTGGCGTCCTCACCGCCGTCCTGTGCCTGTCGGGAACCGTGGTGGCGCTGCAGCAGACGCTCGTCACGCCCCTCGTGACGCACCTGCCGGAGCTCCTGGACATCGACTACGCCGACGCGACGTGGCTGGTCACCGTCACGCTGCTCGTCTCGGCGGTGGCGATGCCGATCGTCTCCCGACTCGCCGACATGTACGGCAAGAAGCGGATGATGCTGATCGCGATGTCGACGATGATCGTCGGCTCGGTCGTCGCCGCGGTCGGAGGCTCGTTCGTGCCGGTCCTGATCGGCCGCGCGCTCCAGGGGCTCGCCCCGTCGATGATCCCGGTGGCGATCGCCGTCCTCCGGGACGAACTGCCGCGCGAGAAGGTCGCGGGCGCCACCGCACTCATGAGCGCCACCCTCGGCATCGGTTCGGCGCTCGGTCTGCCGCTGTCCGGTCTCGTGTACCAATACCTCGGCTGGGAGTCGATCTTCTGGCTCTCCGCGACCGCCGGGCTCGCGCTCCTCGTCGCGCTGTGGCGCGTCGTTCCGGAATCTCCGATCCGGACGCCCGGCCGGTTCGACTACCTCGGCGCGGTCCTCCTCTCCGCCGCGTTGAGTTCGATGCTCCTGGCCGTGTCGAAGGGCGGAACGTGGGGCTGGACGTCCCAGTTCACCCTGATCGCCGCGGCGACCTCGGTGGTGTCCTTCGCGGTCTGGTTCCCGCTCCAGCTGCGCCTTCGCGCGCCGATGGTGGACCTCCGCGTCTCGGCGCGGCGGCCCGTCCTGCTGACCAACGTCGTCGGGCTGCTCGTCGGATTCGCGATGTACGCGAACATGTTCGCCACCACGCAGCAACTCGTCATCACCGACGAGACCGGGTACGGGCACGGGCTCTCCGTGCTGGTCGCGGGGCTCTGCATGATGCCGGCGAGCCTCATGATGATCGCGTTCGCGCCGGTCTCCGCGCGGATGATCGCGCGGGTCGGGGCTCGGCTCACCCTGATCGTCGGCGGCTCGGTCCTCGCGGTCGCGTACGTCGTCCGGATCTTCCTCACCGGATCGGTGCCGCTGATCGTCCTCGGTGCCATGCTCGTCACCATCGGCACGGCCATCGCCTACGCCACGATGCCGCTACTGATCATGGGCTCGGTTCCGATCACCCAGACCGCGTCGGCGAACGGGCTCAACACCCTGCTCAGGGCCGTGGGAACGTCGGTGTCGGGCGCGGTCATCGCGGCACTCCTCACCACCGTCACCATCGACGTCGCGGGTCGGGACTTGCCCTCACTCGCGGCATTCCAGATCATCTTCGGTATGTCTGCCGCCGCAGCGTTCGTCGCCGTCGGGGTCGCCGTGTTCATTCCGCGACGCACGGCGCCCGTGTCCGATCCCGTCCCGGTCCGCGCAGACGAGGGGGAATCGGTGAGTGTCGGATGACCACACCGTCGACACGCGATGCGATCGTCGCGGTCGCGCGAGAGATGTTCGCGCGCCGCGGCTACACCGCCACGACGATCAAGGACATAGCCGCCGCAGCCGGGTGCTCGCCCGCGCTGGTGATGAAGCTGACGGGAAGCAAGGCCGAACTCTTCGCCGCCGCGGACCCGTCCGCGGTGGTGCTCGAGGAACCGCGCGTCGCCCCACCGGCCGGGGGTCGGTCAGACGCTCTGGAATCCGTCGGATGCCAGCTCGTGCGGCGAGTGGTCGACCGGCGCGACAACGGCGAACCGGACGCACTGTCGATGGCGCCCACCCTGATCCACGAGTCCGACGACCCCGACACTGTCCGGGACGGCATCCGCACCCGCTACGTCGCCGCCGTCGCCGAGCGCATCGGTGACACCGGTGCAGACCACGTGCGATCGCAACTGGTGCTGACTGTCCTGCTGGGTCTTGCGGGCGCCATGCGCCACGTGGGCCTGCTCGCGCCCGACGTCGTGGAGCGGGAAGAACTCATCCGCCGCTACGGCGCGCTGGTCCAAGCAGTGATCGACGGCTGATTCACCCGAGGATGCGTGCCAGGTGTGTCGTGATCGCATCGAGGGACACGGCATCGGCGTGCAAGCCGACGTACCCGTCGGGCCGGATCACGTGCCCACCTCGGGGCCCGGACGGGTAGGCGGCCGCGAATTCACCCGCACCGTCCCGCACGACGATTCCCGAGGCGTCCACGCCCGCGTCGGACGTGATCACGTAGGCGCGGACGAGATGCCCGTACCTCTCCCTCAGGTCGGCTGCGAGCGCACGCTGCGCCGTCACGCCGTCCGTATCCGCGGCGTACAGCAGCGCGGTGTGGTTCGGGTGGCGCAGCAGGTCGTGCACCCGTAGCGGCACCGACGAACAGTCCTGGACGAGGCCGCGGGCATCGGGCGCCCGCTCGCCGTCACCGTCGCAGATCGGACTGTCCGGGTACGCGACCAGCAACTGTGCCTCCCGCAGCAGGGCCACCGTCAGGTCGGATTCGCCCGCACCGATGCCGTGGCGGGCATTGCGGACCGTCCGGCCCACGACCTCCTCGCCGACCGGATGCCGTTCCAGGTGATAGGTGTCGAGCAGGTCCGGGTCGGCGCGGCCCGCGACGGCGAGCGCGAGCTTCCACGCCAGGTTCGTCGAGTCCTGGATCCCGGTGTTCATTCCCTGCGCACCCGTCGGCGGATGGATGTGCGCGGCGTCGCCCGCGAGGAACACCCGGCCCGACGAATACCGCTGTGCGAGGCGGTGACTGATCCGGAAGACGGACGACCACCGCATGTTCGAGGCCGTCGTGGGTTCGGGTGCGAGACGGTCCAGCACGGCCTGGATGTGGTGTAGTTCCGGTGCGTGGCCGCTCTCGGGGCCGTGCGCCACCTCGCCCTCCTTCGGAGCCGTGGCGAGGTCGTCCGGGACGAGCATCGAGATCCGGTACCGCGGGTTGCCGGACCCGCTGTCCGGCGGCAGCGGGATCGCGACCAGCAGGTCGTCGACGACGCCGTCGGTGTGGTGCATCGCCCGGATCCCGTACCCCGCGGGCTGGTTCCAGTCCACCTCGACGTCGGCGAGCATGTACTCCTCGGGGAACGCGTCGCCCTCGAACGGCGAACCGATTCCCTTCCGGACCAGGGAGTGTGCGCCGTCGCAGCCGACGAGGTAGCGGGACGAGACGGTCGACCCACCGCCCGTACCGTGCAGTGTCGAGGTGACGGTGTCGTCGCGTTCGGTGAATCCGGTGAACTCGACCCCGCGCGTGACGCGGCCACCGAGCGCGGTGAATGCCTCGTCGAGGATGCGCTCGGTCTCGTACTGTGGCATCGCGATCGCGCGGTACGGGACCGCGTCGGGTAGCGCGAGGTCGAGCGTCTGTGGCGGGCCTCCGTCGACATGCACCATCTGGCCGCGCATCGTGATCGACGCGTCCACGGCCGCGCGGACGATTCCCATCGCATCGAAGACCTCGAGTGTGCGGGGCGAGACACCGATCGCCTTCGCGTACGGCGCGCGCTCCCTGCGCCTGTCCACGACCACGACGTCGATGCCACGGCGAAGCAACTGCACCGCGAGGGTAAGTCCGACCGGCCCCGCTCCCACGATCAGAACGTCGGTGGACGAGTGGGGGACTTTCGGATCCACAGCCGAGGTCATGTCGTCAATTCTGCGACTCCTCGCCCGAATGTGCTGGGCTTGTGGTCGAGTGCGCTTGACTTGACCTAGAACAAGTGTTCGACTATCGCCATGCGTTGGCAGGGTCAGACACTCGATGCCGTGCAGTCGGACCTCGACGACGGTGCCCTCCCAGGGCTCGCGCGGGCCGGGCTGGTCCGAAGCGTACAGACACCCGAGTTCGAGGGCATCACCTTCCACGAGGTGCTGTGCAAGTCGGCGCTCAACAAGCTGCCCGCGGAGTCGACGCTGCCGTTCCGATTCACCGTCAATACCTTTCGCGGCTGCACGCATGCCTGCCGCTACTGCTTCGCCCGGCCGACGCACGAGTACCTCGACCTCGACGCGGGCACCGACTTCGACACGCAGGTCGTAGTGAAGACGAACGTCGCGGCGGTGCTGCGCCGCGAACTGGCCAAGCGCTCCTGGAAGCGCGATCCGGTGGCGCTCGGCACGAACACCGACCCCTATCAGCGGGCCGAGGGGCGGTACCGGCTGATGCCGGGAATCGTCACCGCGCTGGCCGAGTCGGGGACGCCGTTCTCGATCCTCACCAAGGGCACGCTGCTGCGCCGCGACCTGCCGCTGCTCACCCTCGCCTCCCGGCAGGTGCCGGTGTCGCTGTCGGTGTCCCTCGCGATCGGCGATCCCGAGTTGCAGCAGGCGATCGAGCCCGGAACCCCGACGCCGCGTGCCCGGCTCGACCTGATCCGAGCGATCACCGATGCGGGATTCGACTGTCACGTCATGGTGGCGCCGGTCATCCCGTACCTCACCGACTCGAACGCGCATCTCGACGCACTGCTGTCGGCGATCTCCGAGGCGGGGGCCACCGGAGTGACGGTGTTTCCCATGCATCTGCGCGGCAGTACCCGCGGCTGGTTCCTGAACTGGCTCGCCGAACATCATCCGGCCCTGATTCGCCGATACCGGCAGCTGTACGGGCGTGGCTCACACGTGACACCGGAGTACAAGACGTGGCTGCGTCGGCGCGTGTCGCCCCTGGTCGACAAGTACGGGCTCGCCGGTGACGCCGTCCGGCAGGAGCCGGTCGCACCGACTCGGGAACTCGTCGGCGCAGGCGCGGCGCCCGCGTTGACGCTGTTCTGATCCCGCTGCGCGAGTAGATTCCGCACCGGGGCGCGAACCGACTGGGCGGCACGACCGGCGTGGAGGTGCGATGAACGAAGACGACCCGGCGGAGTCACCGGCGCCGACCCCCAAGCGCGTGAACCGAGTCACCCCGGATGCCTCGGGTGCGCGTACATCCGCGGCCGCGAGATCGTCGGTCCGTCGCCTCGGACCCGAGACCGCCAGCCGGACAACGAACCTGCGATGGCTGCGGCTGGTCACCGTGTACATCGTGCTCGCGATCGCCGCGTACCAGATGTCGGGGTGGCTCTTCCACAATCTGCGCGGCTTCCTCGGCCTGCTGTTCCTGGCCTGGCTGGCCAGCGTCACGATCGAACCGGTGGTCGACTGGTTCGAACGGAAGGGCCTGCGTCGCGGCGCGGGCACGGGCATCGTCATGGTGTCGTTGTCGCTGTTCTCGATCGGGTTCATTGCCCTCTTCGGCACCCTGCTGGCCGAGCAGTTGGCGCAGTTGCTCACCGCGCTGCCCGACGCGCTGTCCCAGGTGACCGAGTGGGCGAACCGCACCTTCGGCACGGAATTCGCCACCGGCAAGGACCTGATCAAGATCACTCCCGAGACCGTCAAGGACCTCGCGCAGCGCTACACACCCAGTGTCCTGGGAGTGGTCTCGTCCATCGTCGGGGTCGTGTTCCAGGCCCTGACGATGCTGCTCTTCGTGTTCTACATGTCGGCGCAGGGACCGCAGTTCCGGCGGACGATCTCGAGTTGGTTCCCGGCTCGGCAGCAGGAGGTCATCGCGACGGTCTGGAGCATCTCGGTCGAGAAGGCGGGCGGCTACGTGGTGTCCAGGCTGATCCTGGCCGCCGTGAGCGCCGTCGGTACGGGAATCTTCCTGATGCTGATCGGGGTCCCGTACTGGCTGCCGCTGGCGATCTGGACCGGGGTCGTCTCGCAGTTCATTCCGACGCTCGGCACCTACCTGGCGATCGCCCTGCCCGCGATCATCGCCGCGGCGCAGCAGCCGATGGACGGCGTGTGGGTGATCGCCTTCGGCACCGCGTACCAACAGCTCGAGAACTACGTGCTCCATCCGCGCATCACGTCGCGGACCGTCTCGATCCATCCGGCGGTGGCATTCGGATCCGTGATCGTGGGTGCGTCACTGTTCGGCGCGATCGGGGCGTTGGTGTCGGTTCCCGTCGTCGCCGTCATCCAGGCGATCGTCGAAACCTACGGTCGTCGTTACGAACTCGTCGCCGAACAGGAGACGTCCGAGGAGGCGTCCGAGTCGCCGCCGGAGGTGCCGTCCGAGGAGTAGTCGCAGCGCCCGTGGTGTCTACGACAATTCGTAGTATTCGGTGGCGCTCCCGTTTACGCTCAACCCATGAGCACGACGGCGGAGCGGCCGGCGAAGCGGCCACGGAGTTGGCATCAGCGTGCGGGGATGCCCGTCCGGATCTGGCTGGTGGTGTTGATCCTCGCGGGCCTCGCCCACCCGTTCCTGCCGGAGTCGCGGTGGCTGCTGATTCACCTGTTCACCCTGGGCGCCGTGACGAATTCGATCATCGTGTGGTCGTACACGTTCACGGAGAGATTCCTCGGCTACCACCTGCCGGATACCGAACGCGGACCCCAACTGGTCCGGATCTACCTGCTCAACGCCGGCATCGTCCTCACGATCGCCGGGGTCCTCGGAGCGTGGTTCCCGGTCGTCCTCGTCGGTGCGGTCGTCGTCGCCTCGATGGTTGCCTGGCACGCGATCGCGCTGCTGCTCCTGCTGCGCCGCGCCCAGCGGTGGCGTGCCGCCGACGGGCAGCAACCGGCCGAACAGGCGCAGAGCGTCTGGTTCCTGATCGCGTCGTCGGCGCTGCTGCCGATCGGCGCGGCGTTCGGAGCGACACTCGCGTACGGCCTCACCGACACCGCGCACGCCGGCTTCCTGCTCGCGCATCAGGCGATGAACCTGCTCGGCTTCCTCGGCCTCGCCGCTGCGGGCGTGCTCACCGTCATGTACTCCCGGCTGATCGGCATGGAGAACACCAGCGCGCGTCGACGCCCGGTCGCGCTCGCGGTGCTGCTCGTGGGTATCGCCGTGCTCACCGGGGGTGCGCTCGCGGACCTGCACCTCGTTGCCGCACTCGGTGTCGCCGTCTACCTCGTCGGTTGGCTCGTGGTGGCACTGCCCATGCTTCGCGGGGCGGTGTCCCATCCGCCGCAGGGCTACGCCGCGTCGTCGATCACCGCCGCACTGCTGTGGTTGCTCGGCAGCCTCGCTGCGCTGACCGTCGTCCTCGCGACCGGGCCGATGACGCCGGACCGCGCCACTCTCATGACCATCCCGTTCCTCGCGGGATTCGCCGCCCAACTGCTCTTCGGCGTCATGAGCCAGATACTTCCCGGAACGATGGGCGGCCCATCCGCCGCCGCGGCCTTCGACGCGATGAACCGTTGGTGGGTGTTCCGTCTCGTCGTCATCAACCTCGGGCTGCTGATGTGGCTGCTGCCCCTGCCGAGTTGGACCAAGGTCGGAGTGTCGGCGGCGGTGATGCTCGCGTTCGCCGCATTCCTTCCGATCATGATCAGCAGCGCCCGGATTTCCGTCGCGGGACGGCGTGCGGTCGCGGCGGGGCAGACGCCGCCCACGTTCACGCCCGCGACGCAGCAGCGCGGCACGCAGGCCGTTGCCGCGCTCGCCTGCCTTGCGCTGGTCGCGGCGGTCACCTCCGGCCTCGGTGGCGGCGGTTCCGTCGGCTCCGACGCGTCGGCCGGGGTGACACCCACCGGGCAGACCACCACCGTCAGCGTCGAGGCGAAGGACATGCGCTTCACTCCCGGAACGATCACCGTGCCCACGGGCGACCGACTCGTCATCGACGTCACCAACACCGACGATCAGGTCCACGACCTCGTCCTGGCCTCCGGGCAGAGCTCCGGGCGCCTCGCTCCTGGTGCGGGCGCGACCCTCGACGTGGGCGTGATCGGCGAACCAGTCGAGGGCTGGTGCTCGATCGTCGGGCACCGTCAGCAGGGGATGGTGCTGCACATCGTCGTCGACGGTGAGACGGACAACGGTGACACGGGCGGAGACACCGGTGGAGGTGGTCACTCCGCGCACGCCGGGTCCGGTCCCGCACCACTGGCCGTCGACCTCTCGCGGAAACCCGACGCCGGTTTCGTCGCACGGGACCCTCGATTGCCGCCCGCGCCAAGCGAATCGGTGCATCGCTACACCTTCGAGGTCACCGAGGTGCCCGGCGAGTACGCCGTCGGGGCCCCGCAGACGATGTGGACCTACAACGGGTCCCCGATGGGTCCGACGCTGCGCGGGAAACTCGGCGACACCTTCGAGATCACCCTCGTCAACAACGGCAGCATGGGGCACTCCATCGACTTCCACGCGGGCGTGATCTCACCCGACGAACCCATGCGCACCATCAACCCCGGCGACTCGCTGATCTACCGGTTCACCGCCGTCCGCAGCGGAATCTGGTTGTACCACTGCGCCACCACGCCGATGGCCGTGCACATCGCCGCAGGCATGTTCGGTGCGGTCGTGATCGACCCGCCGTCGCTCACGCCCGTCGACGCCGAGTACCTGATGGTGCAGTCCGAGGCCTACCTCGGTGACGGCGCGGTGGACGCGGACAAGGTCGCCGCCGCGACCCCGGACCTGGTGCTCTTCAACGGGTTCGCCGACCAGTACCTCCACAAGCCGCTCCGGGCCCGCGTCGGCGATCGGATCAGGATCTGGGTGCTCGTCGCAGGGCCCAACGAGGACCTGTCCTTCCACGTCGTCGGCAGTCAGTTCGACGCCGTCTACAAGGAGGGCGCCCACCTGCTACGTCCCGACAATGCGGACCGCGGGGGAGCGCAGGCTCTCGACCTGGCGGTCGCGCAGGGCGGATTCGTGGAGATGCAGTTCGTCGAACCCGGCACCTACACGTTCCTCAACCACCGGATGGCGGCCGCGGATCGCGGTGCCCGTGGCCTGATCGTCGTGGAGTAGTCAGCGGGTCAGCCCGGACGGGTTGTCGAGGTCGCGGGCTCGGTAGGTGTCACAGGCCGACACCTGCCCGGTCTGGTACCCGGTCAGGAACCACTTCTGCCGCTGCTCCGCCGAACCGTGCGTCCACCCTTCGGGATTGACGCGGCCGGTCGCGGCCTTCTGGATGCGATCGTCGCCGACCGACGCCGCCGCCGACAACGCGTCCTCGACGTCGGACGTCGACAGCGGCTTCAGGAACGGAGCACCGCCGTCGGGCCCCGCCTGGTTGTCGGCGTAGTGCGCCCAGACGCCTGCGTAGCAGTCCGCCTGCAACTCGGTGCGGACCGCGCCCGACTCGGGGCCCCGCGGATCGGCCTGCGCGCGGCCGAGGTCGCCGAGCTGGTTCTGGATGTGGTGACCGACCTCGTGCGCCACGACGTACTCCTGCGCCAGCGGACCCGCCGACGATCCGAACCGGTCGACGAGCAACTGGAAGAAGCTGGTGTCGAAGTAGGCGGTCGAATCCGCCGGGCAGTAGAACGGCCCGACCTCGCTGGTGGCGTTGCCGCAGCCCGTCGCGACCGCCCCGGAGAACAGGACGACCTCCGGCTGGACGTACGGCGTGCCCGTCTGGTCGGCCAGTTCGGCGCCCCACACGGAGTCGAGGCTGGCCACGGTGCCGACCACTCGGCAGTCGACGTCACGGTTGGCGTCTGCGCCCGTCTCGCAGTTCTCGAGGCCGCCGATCGGGCCGCTGCCGATCGTGCCGTCGTCGGTCCCGGAGGTGGCTCCGAGCAGCGATCCAGGGTCCCCGCCCAGGAGCAGCGCCAGGATCACCACGACCAGTCCGCCCAGGCCGCCGCCGATCGCGACCTTGCCGCCGCGGCCACCGCCGCCACCGACCTTGACCCGGTTCGGGTCGATTCGCGCGCCCTCGTTGAAGGTCATCGGCACCTCTCGTCAGTTGGCCGGCTCCGTCCCGTCACAGCTTGGCACGCGGACCTGCATTGCCGATGGTTCCGGTGCGATGTGTCATCGAATCCGCGCCTCCGTAGGATCACAGGACAACAAGTCCCAGATCCTGTGTGACTGGAAGTGTGAAAGGAACCCCGTGCTGCGCACCCATCTCGCCGGCTCGTTGCGACCCGAGCAGGCCGCCCAGACCGTCACCCTCACCGGCTGGGTTGCGCGGCGACGCGACCACGGCGGCGTCATCTTCATCGACCTGCGCGACGCCTCGGGCGTGGCGCAGGTGGTCTTCCGCAGCGACGACGTTCTCGAGCAGGCGCACCGACTGCGCGCCGAGTACTGCGTCAAGGTGACCGGTGTCGTCGAGGTCCGCCCCGAGGGCAACCAGAACTACGAGATCCCCACCGGTGCCATCGAGGTGAACGCCACCGTGCTCGAGGTGCTCAACGAGAGCGCCCCGCTGCCGTTCCAGCTCGACGACAACGCCGGTGAGGAAGCGCGCCTCAAGTACCGCTACCTCGACCTGCGACGTGAGGGTCCCGGCCATGCGATCCGGCTGCGGTCGAAGGTCAACGCCGCGGCCCGCGAGGTGCTGGCGCACCACGAGTTCGTCGAGGTCGAGACCCCGACCCTGACCCGCTCCACCCCCGAGGGTGCCCGCGACTTCCTCGTCCCCGCCCGCCTGCAGCCCGGCAGCTTCTACGCGCTGCCGCAGTCGCCGCAGCTGTTCAAGCAGCTGCTCATGGTCGGCGGCATCGAGCGGTACTACCAGATCGCGCGCTGCTACCGCGACGAGGACTTCCGCGCCGACCGGCAGCCCGAGTTCACGCAGCTCGACATCGAGATGAGCTTCGTCAACCAGGACGACGTCATCCTGCTGGCCGAGGAGATCCTCACCAACGTCTGGAAGCTGATCGGGCACGAGATCACCACCCCGATCGCCCGGATGACCTACGCGGATGCGATGCGCCGCTACGGCTCCGACAAGCCTGACCTGCGGTTCGGTATCGAACTGGTCGAGTGCATGGAGTTCTTCAAGGACACCACCTTCCGGGTGTTCCAGGCCGAGTACGTCGGCGCCGTCGTCATGCCAGGCGGTGCGAGTCAGCCGCGGCGTGAGCTCGACCGCTGGCAGGAATGGGCCAAGCAGCGCGGCGCCAAGGGTCTCGCGTACGTGCTCATCGCCGAGGACGGCGAGTTGACCGGTCCGGTGGCCAAGAACCTCACCGACACCGAGCGCGCCGGCCTCGCCGCGCACGTCGGTGCCAAGCCCGGCGACTGCATCTTCTTCGCCGCCGGACCGACCAAGCAGATGCGTGGACTGCTCGGCGCGGCACGCGGCGAGATCGCCCGCAAGCAGGACCTGATCGACCCCAACGAGTGGGCGTTCGTGTGGGTCGTCGACGCGCCGATGTTCGAGCCGACCTCCGATGCCGTCGCGGGCGGCGACGTCGCGCTCGGCTACAGCGCCTGGACCGCGGTGCACCACGCCTTCACCTCCCCGAAGCCGGAGTCGATGGACACCTTCGACACCGATCCGAGCTCGGCACTGGCGTACGCCTACGACATCGTCTGCAACGGCAACGAGATCGGCGGCGGCTCGATCCGTATCCACCGCAAGGACATTCAGGAACGCGTCTTCCAGGTCATGGGGATCTCCCACGAGGAGGCGCAGGAGAAGTTCGGCTTCCTCCTCGACGCCTTCGCGTTCGGCGCGCCGCCGCACGGCGGCATCGCCTTCGGCTGGGACCGCATCACCGCACTGCTCGCGGGAATGGACTCGATCCGCGAGGTCATCGCGTTCCCGAAGTCCGGTGGCGGCGTCGACCCGCTCACCGAGGCGCCCGCCCCGATCACCGCGCTCCAGCGCAAGGAGTCGGGCATCGATGCCAAGCCCGAGCCGAAGGCCGAGAAGGATGCCAAGCCCGAGCCGAAGGCCGAGAAGGATGCCAAGGCCGAGTCGAAGAAGTCCGACGAGGGCGACAGCGACAGCTGATCGCCTCTGACCTCCCGATCCCGGGCGGCCGTGACCGTTTCGCAACAATGAGGACTGTACGGTCTGTTGTCGCTGGTCCGCCCGGGAGAAGGGGGCGAATCGGGGGTGATCGATCCTCGATTCGGTGCGGTCGGCATTGCCGACGGCACCCGAAGTGTCACAGCGGACAGGTAGGTTGTTGGGCGCTATGACCACACTCTTGGCAGATCCAGTCTCCGACGTGGTCGCCGCAGCCGAACGGCTGCTCGAGCGACGCACCGGAGCCCCGGTGTCCCTCGTCGATCCCGTCGACCTCGGAGGTAGTGGGCGCACCGTCGTCCTCCGCGTCCGGTGCGCGGCGAATCCGTTCTCGCTGCCCCGGACCCTGGTGGTCAAACAGGTCCGCGAGCTGTCCGAGGCGGCACACGCCCTCAGCGCGAGCCCGCACTCCGACAGCGCGTTCCCGGACGGGATCCAGGGCGACGGCGTCGACTCCGCGTTCCTCCGCGAAGCGGTGTCCTACCAGTTCGCCACCGCACTGGCCACCGAGAACCGGCCCGGGCCGTCGCTCATCGCCTACGACCTCGAAGCCCGGCTGCTCATCCTCACCGACCTCGGCGACGCCGCCCCGATCGCCCGGCTGCTCGTGCGACCGGACGAGGCCGCGGTGACCAATTCCCTGATGGCACTGGCGCAGGCGATGGGCCGGATGCATGCGGCGACCGTCGGACGCGAGGAGGACTTCTCGGCGCTGCTGCGACGCTCCGGCGTCTCCCACAACGGAAACCTCGTGTCGTCGGAGGTCACCTCCAGCATCCCTCGCCTGCCCACGATGCTCAGCCAGGAGATCGGTGTCACGCCCGGACCGGAGGTCACCGAGGCCGCCGAGCGTGGCGTCGCACTGTTCTCGGGTGGACGTCACCGAGCGTTCAGCCCGTCCGACCTGTGCCCGGACAACATCATCGTCGACGACGAGGGCGTTCGGTTCCTCGACTACGAGTGGGGCGGCTTCCGCGACGCGACCCTCGACGTCGCGTACGCGCTCGTCTCGTTCCCCGGCTGCCTCTGCAGCTTCTCACTGTCCTTGGACCGCTCGCTGGCGATGATCGAGGCGTGGCGGGCCGAGGTCGTCGGGATCTGGCCCGCGCTCGCCGACGACCGCACCCTCCACTCGCGCCTGCTCGACGCGCAGTTGGTGTGGGTGTGGCTGTCCACCTACTGGTTCCTGCCCGAGGACCACGCGCGCATCGCCGCGGTGCGTGAGCACCAGCTGTCGGCGCCGCGTTCCAGGGCTCTGATCTCCCGATGGCGTGCACTCGCCGAGTTCGCCGAGCACGTCGGCAACGCCGCGGTCGCCGAGCACGCGCACGAGGTTGCCGCGAGGTTCACCGAGAACTGGGGCTGAGCACCCGGGGCCGCTGCAGGCGGCCCCGAGTGCAGGTCAGCGTGACCCGAGGGTCACCGCGCGGCTCCCGGAGCAAGCGGAGCGGCCGGCACCAGACGCTGACTGCCGCGCGGCGTCGCGAAGCTCGCGCCCACCCGAACACCCGCGCCCGGATCGGTCGGATCGGTGAGGAAGCACCAGTCCATCTGCGCCCGGGACGCGTCGACGTCGAGGACGCCGTACCCGTGCGAGTCGAGTTCGACGTATCGCAGGTGCCGGTTCGTCGTCTGCAACGCAGCCTCGACGGCGGGCGAGGTCGAACGCGGCGGAACACCGAGACTGTCGTCGATGTTCGGCGAGGTCACCGACGGCACCACGAACTCGGTTCCGACGGTGGCACCCGCGGGCTGCGCGGCCGCGTTCAGCGGCAACTCCGCACCCCACGAGCAGTGGATGTCGCCGGTGAGGAAGACGGTGTCGGTGACCGCGTCGCCCGCGATCGCGTCGAACAGACGACGCCGGTCGGCGGTGTACCCGTCCCACTGGTCGGCGTTGAACGGGATGCCCGAGTCGGGCAGCCCCACCATGTCGGTCAGGGCCTGCGTCGTGCGAGTGTCCAAGGGTGGGAACAGGATCGGCGCGATCATCACGGGATTGCCGACCAGCTTCCACTGCGTCGGCGACGACACGATGCCCGATCGGAGCCAGTCGAACTGGGCGCGACCGGTGAGGCTCCGATCCGGGGAATCGACGTTCTTCGACGTTGCCGACACCTGCAGGTCGCGGTGGCTGCGCAGGTCGAGCATCGACAGTTCGGCGAGCGTGCCGAAACGCAGGCGCCGATACAGCGGCTGCTCGGTTCCCGACACACGGATCGGCATCCACTCCAGGTAGGCGCGCTTGCCCGCGGCGAACCGAGCTGCCCAGTCGCCCTCCGTCGCCGGGTCGTGGTTCTCCGCGCCGCCGATCCAGGCATTGTCCGCGGTCTCGTGGTCGTCCCACGTGACGATGAACGGGAACCGCGCGTGCAGCGCCTGCAGGTCGGGGTCGGTCTTGTACTGGGCGTGCCGGATCCGGTAGTCGGACAGGGAGACGATCTCGTGGGCGGGGTCGTGCCAGCGCACGGACCGGCCCCGGGTGCCGTACTCGCCGCGGCCGTACTCGTAGAGGTAGTCGCCGAGGTGCACGATCGCGTCGAGGTCGTCACGGGCGGCCAGGTGCCGGTACGCGGCGAACCAGCCCGCCTCCCAGTTGGAACAGGACACGACACCGAAGCGCAGCGACGACACCGCGGCATCCTCGGCCGGTGCGGTGCGGGTGCGCCCGACCGGGGACCGCGATCCGTCGGGGGCGACGAACCGGAAGTGGTACGACCGGCCGGCCTGCAATCCGGTGGCGTCCACCTTCACGGTGTGGTCTGCATCCGCCGTCGCGGTCACCGACCCGGAGCGGACCACGGAACCGAACCCGGCGTCGGACGCCACCTCCCAGCGCACGGTCACCGGACCCCCGAGTCCGGAGCCGGGAACGGCATCGGGAGTGGGAGTGATTCGGGTCCACAGGATCACCCGATCGGGGAGTGGGTCACCGGAGGCGACGCCGTGAACGAACGGGGTTCCGGACTGCGCGGCAGCGGCAGCCGGGCGAGCGAGCAGTGCGGCGCCGGTCGCCAGGGTGGTTCCGCGCAGCATCGCGCGACGGTTCAATTGCGGCATACCTCGGATGACATATGAATCTGGACGCCCGTTCAATCCAGATTCGCGGTGAACGCCCGATGTTCGCCGAGTGTTCGGCATCTCGTCGCCTCCGGGGTCGTTCATGCCGCCGGGTAGATTCGAACCCGTGAGCGATTGGCTGGGGCCCCGCGACGGCACGGACGGACCGCACGGGTCCGAAGAGGACGGACTGTTCGACACCACCCGTCCCGAATCCCCGCCCGGTTCCGCGGGGGTCACCGGTGGGCTCGCTCCGACCCGCCCCGACGCGCCGCTCGCCGTCCGGATGCGACCCGGAACCCTCGACGAGGTCCTCGGGCAGGGGCACCTTCTCGAACCGGGTGCGCCGCTGCGGCGTCTCGTCGAGGGTTCCGGAGCCGCGTCGGTCATGCTCTACGGGCCGCCCGGCACCGGAAAGACGACGCTCGCATCACTGATCTCGCGCGCGACGGGCCGCCGGTTCGAGGCGCTGTCCGCGCTGTCCGCGGGCGTCAAGGATGTGCGCGCCGTCATCGACCTAGCCCGCCGCAGACTCACGGCAGGGGAACAGACCGTCCTCTTCATCGACGAGGTACACCGGTTCTCCAAGACCCAGCAGGATGCCCTGCTCGCCGCCGTCGAGAACCGCATCGTGCTCCTGGTCGCCGCGACCACCGAGAATCCGTCGTTCTCGGTCGTGTCGCCGCTGCTCTCACGCTCGCTGGTGCTGCAGCTGAGATCGCTGACCGACGACGACATCCGGACGCTGCTCGATCGGGCCGTCACCGATCCGCGCGGGCTCGGCGGAGCGGTGACGTTGACCGAGGAAGCCATGGGCCACCTGGTGCGGCTCGCGGGCGGTGACGCGCGCCGCGCGCTGACGGCGTTGGAGGCCGCAGCCGGGACCGTCCTCGACCGCGACGGCGGCGCCGTCCCGCATCGCGACGGCGGCACCGTCGTCGACCTCGCCGCCGTCGAGTCCAGCGTCGACAGGGCGGCCGTGCGCTACGACCGCGACGGCGATCAGCACTACGACGTCACCAGTGCCTTCATCAAGTCGCTCCGCGGCTCGGACGTGGACGCCGCACTGCACTATCTGGCCCGCATGATCGTCGCGGGGGAGGACCCGCGGTTCATCGCGCGTCGACTGATGATCCACGCCAGCGAGGACGTGGGGATGGCGGATCCGAGCGCGCTGCAGACCGCGACCGCGGCCGCCCAGGTGGTGCAACTGGTGGGCATGCCCGAGGCGCAACTCGCATTGGCGCAGGCCACGATTCACATCGCGACCGCACCCAAGTCCGGCGCGGTCACGGCCGCGCTCGGCGCCGCGATGGCCGACATTCGGGCCGGTAAGGCGGGCACCGTTCCGGCGCACCTGCGGGACGGGCACTACGCGGGCGCCCAGAAACTCGGCAACGCAATCGGATACAGGTATCCGCACGACACCACCGACGGTGTCCTCGCGCAGCAGTATCCGCCCGACGAACTGGTCGGCGTCGACTACTACGAGCCGACCACGCACGGTGGTGAACGGGAACTCGCGACGCGGGTCGGAAAGCTGCGTCGTATCGTGCGCGGCTGACCTCGGGAGGGTGATACTGGGCTCACCTCTCGGCGATGGGACCCCGTGATGACGCGACAGCGTGAACCGGACTGGCAGCCTCGGTCCGACGAGGTGCATCCGACCAGATCGCGTCGTACGACGCGATGCGGGAGCGGTGTCCGATCGCCTATGACGGCAACGACAGTTGGACCGTGTTCGGGCACGCCGACGCCGTCGCGGTCGCCGACGACACCGCGACGTACTCCAACGCCGTGTCGCGGCACCTGCAGGTTCCCAACGGATTCGACGGCGCCGCCCACCGCGACTACCGGACGATGATCGACCGCTATTTCACCGACGACGCGATCGCCGGATTCGAACCGACGCTGCGCAGCATCTGCGCCGATCTCGTCGCCGCCGTGCCGCGCGGAGTGGACGTGGATCTGATGGCGGAACTGGCCGAACCGTTCGCGAACGACGCGACCTGCGCGTTCATGGGCTGGCCGGATTCGCTGCGTGCGCCGATGCGGGAGTGGACGGAGAAGAACCGGCGCGCGACCCTCGCCGTCGACCGCACGGCGATGGCCGAGATCGCCGTCGAGTTCGACGGCCACATCCGGACCCAACTCGACGCCCGACGGGGACGGCCCGCCACCGACCCGACCGGTGCGCTGCTCGAGGAACGGTTGGACGGTCGGCCGCTGAGCGACGAGGAGATCGTGTCGATCATCCGCAACTGGTCGGTCGCGGAACTGGGCACGATCGCGGCGAGCGCGGGCGTCGTCGCGGGCTTCCTCGCGCGGCACCCCGACGTTCAGGAGCAGTTGCGCGCCGACCCCGGACGGCTCGACGTCGCCACCGACGAGATTCAGCGGATGAACTCGCCGTTCGTCGCGAGTCGCAGACGTGTCACCGTCGCCACCGAGATCGCAGGCACTCCACTCGAGGCCGAGGACCGGGTGTACGTGGTGTGGACATCGGCGAACCGCGATCCGCGGGTGTTCGGAGACCCCGACGAGTTCCGTCTCGACCGCGATCCCGCCGACAATCTCGTCTACGGACGCGGCGTGCACTACTGCCCGGGTGCTCGGTTGGCGCGACTGGAACTGCGGGTGCTGTTCGAGGAACTGTTCTCCGGCACGACCGCGATCGCACCGGGAGCGCAGGCGCCCGTGCCTGCTCGCTATCCGGCAGGTGGCTGGTCACGGTTGCCGGTCCGGCTGACCTGAACCGGGGCGCGAGCCCGCCCGGTGGAAACCCGCCGGGAGAAAACCCGCAGACTCGACAGTTAAGCTTGTGAATGGTCGATTCGCCCCACCCGGCGGCGTCGACGGCAAGGTTCAGTTCACTCGCGAAGGGCAACAAAGGTGCAGACCCACGAGATCCGCAGGCGATTCCTCGACCACTTCGTCAAGGCGGGTCACACCGAGGTGGCCAGCGCCTCGCTGCTCTTCGACGACCCGAACCTGCTGTTCGTCAACGCGGGCATGGTGCAGTTCAAGCCGTACTTCCTCGGTCAGCAGACCCCGCCCTACGACACCGCGACGAGCGTCCAGAAGTGCGTGCGCACCGGCGACATCGAGAACGTCGGTGTCACCACGCGGCACAACACGTTCTTCCAGATGGCAGGCAACTTCAGCTTCGGCGACTACTTCAAGCGCGGCGCGATCAAGCACGCCTGGGCGCTGCTGACGAACAGCATCGAGGACGGCGGCTACGGCTTCGATCCCGAGCGCCTGTGGGTCACCGTCTACCTCGACGACGACGAAGCCCGCGACATCTGGAAAGAAGAGGCCGGCATCCCCGACGAGCGCATCCAGCGCCGCGGCATGGCCGACAACTACTGGTCGATGGGCGTCCCCGGACCGTGCGGCCCGTGCTCGGAGATCTACTACGACCGCGGACCCGAGTTCGGCGCCCCGGGCGGCCCCGAAGCCGACGAGGATCGCTACCTCGAAATCTGGAACCTCGTGTTCATGCAGAACGAGCGCGGCGAGGGCTCCGGCAAGGACAGCTTCGAGATCCTCGGGCCGCTGCCCAAGCAGAACATCGACACCGGCATGGGCGTCGAGCGCGTCGCCTTCCTGCTCCAGGACGTCGACAACGTCTACGAGACCGACCTCGTGCGTCCCGTGATCACGAAGGCCGAGGAACTGACCGGTCGCTCCTACGGCGCCGACCACGAGTCCGACGTCCGGTTCCGCGTCATCGCCGACCATGCCCGGACCGGCGTGATGCTCATCGCGGACGGCGTGAACCCCGGCAACGAGGGCCGCGGTTACGTGCTGCGCCGCCTGCTGCGCCGCATCGTGCGTTCCGCTCGACTGCTGGGCGCGGAGAAGCCGAGCATGGCCGAGTTCGTCACGGTCGTCCGCGACACGATGTCCGAGTCGTACCCGGTGTTGGCGACCGACTTCGACCGCATCCTCGGTGTCGCGGTCGGCGAGGAGACCGCGTTCCTGCGCACCCTCGCGTCGGGGTCGAAGATGTTCGAGGCCGAGGCCGGCGAGGTCAAGGCGGCGGGCAAGAAGGTCTTCGGCGGCAGCGAGGCGTTCGTCCTGCACGACACCTACGGCTTCCCGATCGACCTGACGCTGGAGATGGCGGCCGAGGCGGGCCTCTCGGTCGACGAGGACGGGTTCCGGTCGCTGATGGCCGAGCAGCGCAAGCGCGCGAAGGAGGACGCCCAGTCCCGCAAGCACGCGCACGCCGACCTGAGCATCTACAAGGAGTTCGTCGACCGCGGCGAGACCGAGTTCACCGGTTTCGCCGAACTGACCACCGAGGCAACGGTTCTCGCGCTCATCTCGGGCGGAGTCCGGGTCCCGACCGCGACCGCGGGGCAGGAGGTCGAGGTCATCCTCGACCGCACCCCGCTCTACGCGGAGTCCGGTGGCCAGATCGCCGACATCGGCGTCATCACCGGACCGGGTCTGCGGGTCCGGGTCCGCGACGTGCAGAAGATCGCCAAGAAGGTCTGGGTGCACAAGGTCACCGTCGAGGAAGGCCAGCTGACCGAGGGTGACGCGATCCTCGCGCAGGTCGACCCGGCGTGGCGGTCCGGTGCAACCCAGGGCCACTCCGGAACCCACATGGTGCACGCCGCGCTGCGGCAGGTGCTCGGCCCCAACACCACGCAGAAGGGTTCGCTGAACAAGCCCGGCTACCTGCGGTTCGACTTCGCGTGGCAGAACCAGCTGTCAGCGCAGCAGCTCGCCGACATCGAAGCCGTCGCCAACGAGGCCGTCGCCGCCAACCACACCGTCAACACCTTCGTCACCGATCTCGACAAGGCCAGGTCGATGGGCGCGATGGCGCTGTTCGGCGAGAACTACGGCAACGAGGTCCGGGTCGTCGAGATCGGTGGACCGTTCTCGATGGAACTCTGCGGCGGCACGCACGTGCAGTCGTCGGCGCAGATCGGTCAGATCACGCTGCTCGGTGAGTCGTCCGTCGGCTCGGGCGCGCGCCGCGTCGAGGCGTTCGTCGGCCTCGACTCGTACCGCTACCTCGCCAAGGAACGCGCACTGCTCGCGGGCGTCGCGACCGCCCTGAAGGTGCCGTCGGACGAGGTGCCCGGCCGCGTCGAGCAGCTCGTCGAGCGGCTCAAGGTCGCCGAGAAGGAACTCGAGGCCACCAAGGCAGCGGCGGTGCTCGCCTCCGCGGCGGGCTTCGTCGAGAAGGCGCAGCGCGTCGGTGGGCTGCTGCTCGTCGCCGAGCAGGCACCCGACGGCGTGCCCGCAGGCGATCTGCGCACCCTCGCCACCGACATCCGCGGCCGGTTCGGCACCGAGGCCGCCGTCGTCGTCCTGCTCGGCTCCGCCGACGGCAAGGTTCCGTTCGTCGTGACAGCCACGAAGGCCGCACTGGATCTGGGCGTCAAGTCCGGCGACCTCGTCGGCGCCTTCGGGCCGCTGATCGGTGGCCGCGGCGGCGGCAAGCCCGAGATGGCGCAGGGGTCGGGCAGCGATGCGTCCGGCATTCCCGCAGCGCTCGCGGCGGTCCGCGCCCGCGTCGCCGAGATCGCCGGGTGACGGACCTGGACGGAAGCGGCGACCCCGGTCGGGGTCGCCGCATCGCGATCGACGTCGGAAGCGTCCGCATCGGCGTCGCCGCCAGCGACCCCGACGGCATCCTCGCCACGCCGGTCGAGACCGTACCGAGGTCCAAGAGCAGGGCCGACACCTCCGACCTCCGGCGACTCGCCGCGATAGTCGAGGAGTACGAGGCGGTGGAGGTTATCGTCGGTCTGCCGCAGACCCTGCGTGGGGAACGCGGCGCCGCAGCAGGTCTGGCCGTCAAGTTCGCCGACCAGCTCCGGGAACGGATCGCTCCGATCCCGGTCCGGATGACCGACGAACGCTTCACGACGGTCACCGCGTCGCGATCCCTGCGTGAAAGCGGGGTCAAGGCCAAGGGCCAGCGGTCGGTGATCGATCAGGCAGCAGCTGTCGCGATCCTCCAGGGGTGGCTCGATCAGCGAAGCGCGGCGCTGCGGTCGGCGCAGGCCGCACAACCGGAGGGACCGGACGTGACCGAACCGGAGGGCGCGGAGTGACGCACGACCAGCGGCAGTACGTGAGCCGGGCCGAGGCCCGTCGCGCACGTGAAGCCCAGGAGGCGGCGGTGACCCGCCGCAAGCGCGGTCGCGGGGTCTTCCTCGCACTGGCGGTCGTCGTCGGCCTCGCCGTCGTCGGCGGTGTCGGGTACGTGGCGTTCGACATGCTCGGTGGCAAAGCCGCCCCCGACTACGCGTCCGGCGAAGCCGGCCCCGAGGTGGTCGTCGTCGTGAACGCAGGCGACACCGCCACCCAGATCGGCGCGCAGATGGCAGAGAAGGACGTCGTGGCAAGCAGTTCCGCGTTCTACGAGGCCGCGATCGCGAACCCGGACATGCAATCGCTGCAGCCCGGCTACTACCACCTGCAGTCGCGACTGCCGGCCTCCGAAGCCGTCGCCACACTCGTCGACCCGTCGTCGCGAGTCGGATCCCTGGTGATCTCCGAGGGCAGGCAGCTGCACGACACCCGCGACGTCAACACCGGCGCCGTCAAACGCGGCATCTACACGCTCATCTCGGAGGCGAGCTGCCTACCGGGAGCCTCCGGCGGGCTCGACTGCGTCACCGTCGACGAGCTCGACGCCGCGGGCGCGAGCCCCGACCTCGCCGGGCTCGGGGTACCCGCCTGGGCGATCGAACAGGTGCGCAGGGTGCCCGATGCGTCTCGTCAACTCGAAGGGCTCATCGCCGCGGGCAGTTGGGACTTCGATCCCGCCGCCGACGCCACCGAGATCCTCAGCGGCCTCGTCGGCGGAAGCGCCGCGAAGTACCAGTCGACCGGCATCACCACCGCCGGAGCGAACGTGGGGCTGAACCCCTACGAGGTGCTGATCGCGGCCTCGCTCGTCGAGCGGGAGTCGCTGCCCGCCGACTTCGGCAAGGTCGCCCGAGTGATCGTCAACCGTCTCGCCGTGCCCCAGAAGCTCGAGTTCGACTCGACGGTCAACTACGCGCTCGACACCACCGAACTCGCCACCACCGACCAGGACCGGGCCACCGTCACACCGTGGAACACGTACGCGAAGGAAGGCCTGCCCGCGACCCCGATCTCGTCGCCGAGCATCGCGGCGGTCCAGGCGGTGGAAACCGCGCCTGCGGGGGACTGGCTGTACTTCGTCACCATCGACGACAAGGGCACCACGCTGTTCACCCACAGCTACGAGGAGCACCTGGAGAACAGCAAGAAGGCCGTGGAAAGTGGGATCCTGCGCAGTGGTCGCTGACAACGTGACGGGTTACGACAACACGGCGAGCGCGCCGCGCCGCGCGGCGGTCCTCGGCAAGCCGATCGAGCATTCCCGGTCGCCCGACCTGCACCTCGCCGCGTATCGGGCGCTCGGCCTGACCGACTGGACCTACGAGCGCATCGAGTGCACCGGCGAGCAGCTTCCCGCGCTCGTCGACGGGCTCGGACCGGAGTGGGTGGGACTGTCGGTGACGATGCCGGGCAAGCTCGCCGCGCTCGCCCACGCCACCGAACGGACCGAACGGGCCGTGCAGGTCGGGTCCGCGAACACTCTCGTCCGCATCGGTGACAGTGGTTCGGGCAGCGGCTGGCGCGCGGACTGCACCGACGTCGACGGCGTCGCGGGCGCGCTCGCCGAGGTCGGGGTCGTCGACCTGAGCGGGTCGAGTGCCGTCGTCATCGGCGCGGGCGGCACCTCGCGACCGGCGCTGCGTGCACTCGCCGACCTCGGGGTCGCCGAGGTGACGGTGGTTGCCCGCTCGGCCGACCGCGCCGCGGACACCCTCGCCTGTGCGGAGGTGATGGGCGTGCGCGCCCGGTACCAGAACTTCGACGGACTGTCGGCCCCGTGCCGCGACGCCGCGGTCGTGGTGAGCACGGTGCCCGCCGCCGCGATCGCCCCCTATGCGTCCGCCGTTGCGCAGGCACCGGTGGTGTTCGACGCGATCTACGATCCCTGGCCCACCCCGCTCGCGTCCGCTGTCGAGGCTGCGGGCGGCACCGTCGTCGACGGGCTTCGGATGCTGCTCAACCAGGCGTTCGGCCAGGTCGAGCAGTTCACGGGCAGGCCCGCCCCCCGGGACGCCATGGCGGCGGTGCTCCCGCGCCGTTCATCCACAGGCTGACACGTAACGCCAGGTCACCGCACCGGTTGGTGCGCGCGGGTGTGGCAGCGTGCACCGCATGGGGGAGATGTGGGAATTCGCGGTGCTCGCCGTGTGGTGTGTTCGGCTGAGCGTCACCGACCTGAGGACGAGGCGCCTACCGAACGCGCTGACACTGTCGGGTGCAGGGGTGATCGTCGGCGTTGCCGGTCTGCGCGGTGAGCTGCGGCCTGCGATCGTGGGCGCACTCCTGCTGGCAGGCGTCTACCTGCTGATGCACCTCGTGTCACCGGCGTCGATGGGCGGCGGCGACGTCAAACTCGCGCTCGGCCTCGGCGCCGCGACGGGAACCGCCGGGTCGGCGGTGTGGCTGGCCGCGGCAGTGGGGGCGTTCGCACTGACCGCCCTCGTGGGCTGTGTCCTGCGGGTTGCCGGGCGTCGTGTCGAGGACCTGCCGCACGGACCGTCGATGTGCTTCGCGACGCTCGCCGCGTTGACGCTGTGACCGGTGTGCATTGCAGTGGTCGGCCCGTGGAATGATGGTCGACGTGCTGCGCTGGATAACTGCTGGAGAATCCCACGGTCCCGCCCTCGTCGCGATGGTCGACGGAATGGTCGCCGGGGTCGAGATCACCTCGGACGAGATCGCCACCCAACTGGCTCGCCGCCGCCTCGGCTACGGTCGCGGTGCCCGCATGAGCTTCGAGAAGGACGTCGTCACCGTTGTCGGCGGCGTCCGGCACGGCCGCACCATGGGCGGACCCGTCGCTATCGAGGTCGCGAACAGTGAGTGGCCCAAGTGGGAGACCGTGATGGCCTCCGACCCCGTCGACGAGGCACTGCTCAAGGACCTCGCGCGGAACGCCCCGCTGACTCGGCCGCGGCCCGGCCACGCCGACTTCTCGGGCATGCTCAAGTACGGCTTCGACGACGCCCGGCCCGTGCTCGAACGCGCCAGTGCCCGCGAAACGGCGGCCCGCGTCGCTGCCGGAACCCTCGCCCGAAACTTCCTCCGCCAGGTGTTCGGTGTCGAGGTCGTCTCGCACGTCATCTCCATCGGCGCCTCGAAGCCCTACGTCGGCCCCGCCCCGCACGCCGATGACCTCGACGCCGTCGACGCCAGCCCCGTGCGCGCGTTCGACAAGGCGGCCGAGGAGTCGATGATCGCCGAGATCGAGGCCGCCAAGAAGGACGGCGACACCCTCGGCGGTGTCGTCGAGGTCGTCATCGAGGGACTGCCCGTCGGACTCGGCTCGTTCATCAGCGGCGAGAACCGCCTCGACTCGCGCCTCGCGGCTGCCCTGATGGGTATCCAGGCGATCAAGGGCGTCGAGGTCGGTGACGGCTTCGAGACCGCCCGACGTCGCGGCAGCGCGGCGCACGACGAGATGAAGCCCGGACCCGACGGTGTGCTGCGGTCGACCAACCGCGCGGGCGGCCTCGAAGGCGGCATGACCAACGGCGAGGCGCTGCGCGTGCGCGCGGCGATGAAGCCGATCTCCACGGTGCCGCGGGCGCTGGCCACCGTCGACATGGCGACCGGCGACGAGGCCGTCGCGATCCACCAGCGCAGCGACGTCTGCGCGGTACCCGCAGCAGGCGTCGTCGCGGAGTCCATGGTCGCGCTCGTCGTCGCGCAGGCCGCGCTCGAGAAGTTCGGTGGCGACTCCGCCGCCGAGACCCAGCGCAACGTCGAGGGGTACCTCGCGGCAGTGCGGGAGCGGCTGGCACGGTGACTCCACGTGCGGTCCTGATCGGGCCGCCCGGCGCGGGCAAGTCCACGATCGGGCGGCGCCTGGCTCGGGCGATCGACGTCGAGGTCTTCGACACCGACGCCGCGATCGAACACGAGACCGGGCGCAGCATCCCGGAGATCTTCGCCGAGGACGGTGAACCGGCGTTCCGGGAGATCGAAGAGGACGTCGTGCGCCGTGCGCTCCTCGAACAGGACGGCGTCGTCTCGCTCGGCGGCGGCGCGATCCTGTCCGATGCGACGCGTGCCCGCCTGGCCGGACACACGGTCGTGTACCTGGAGATCAGCGTCGCCGAAGGACTGCGCAGGACCGGCGCGAACACGAGCCGGCCGCTGCTCAACGGCGGCGACCCGCGGCAGAAGTACCGCGAGCTGATGCGCCGGCGCAGGCCGCTCTACCGGGAGGTCGCGACCATTCGGCTGCGCTCCGACGGTCGCAGTCCCGCCCGTCTCGTGCAGCAACTCGTCACGCGACTGGGTGCGACCCAGTCTCCGAACCCGTCGACGACGCACCCCGACTCATCGAAGGAAGAAGGCACACAGTGAGCGAACCCGTGCGCGTGCAGGTCGAGTCGGCCAGCCCGTACCCGGTGATCATCGGGCGCGGACTGCTCGGCGACATCGTCGACCAGCTGGCCGGGACCAGGACCGTCGCGATCATCCACCAGCCGACGCTGCTGCAGACCGCGGACGTCCTCAAGGCGGCGTTGAAGGAACGCGGTGTCGATGCCCACAGCATCGAGATCCCGGACGCGGAGGACGGCAAGGATCTGGCGGTCGCCGGGTTCTGTTGGGAGGTCCTGGGGCGGATCGGACTGACTCGCAGCGACGCCGTCGTCAGCCTCGGTGGCGGTGCCGCGACCGACCTCGCCGGCTTCGTCGCCGCAACGTGGATGCGCGGGGTGCAGGTCGTGCACGTGCCGACCACGCTGCTCGCCATGGTCGACGCCGCCGTGGGTGGCAAGACCGGCATCAACACCGATGCGGGCAAGAACCTCGTCGGCTCGTTCCACGAACCGGCCGCCGTGTTCATCGACCTCGCGACGCTGGAGACGGTGCCGCGCAACGAGATCGTCGCCGGCATGGCCGAGGTGATCAAGACCGGGTTCATCGCCGACCCCGTGATCCTCGACCTGGTCGAGGCGGATCCGGAGGTCGCGCTGGATCCGACGGGCGAGGTGCTGCCCGAACTGATCCGCCGCTCGGTGGAGGTCAAGGCGAAGGTTGTCGCCGCCGACCTCAAGGAGTCGAGCCTGCGCGAGATCCTCAACTATGGGCACACCCTCGGCCATGCGATCGAACGTCGTGAGAAGTACCGGTGGCGCCACGGCGCTGCCGTGTCGGTCGGACTCGTGTTCGCCGCCGAGCTGGGCAGGCTGGCCGGACGCCTCGACGACGCCACCGCGGACCGGCACCGCGCGATCCTGGAGTCCATCGGCCTGCCGACGACCTACGACGCCGACGCGTTCTCGGACCTGCTCAAGGGGATGCAGACCGACAAGAAGAACCGCGCGGGCATGCTGCGGTTCGTCGTGCTCGACGGCCTCGCCAAGCCGAGCCGCCTCGAGGGCCCGGACCCGACGTTGCTCGCCGCCGCCTACGCCGCGATCGGTCGGGAACCGCAGGCGAACACGATCCTGCTCTGAGTCCGAACAGGAACACCCGAACCAAGAACGACTGTGCCGGGCGACATCGTCGCCCGGCACAGTCGTCTCAGGACGAGGTGGGTCAGTCCTTCGGGCGCTCGACCGCGCGGAAGACCTCGGTGGGTGCGTCATCGGGGTAGCCGTCGGTTGCGGAAGTCTGGTCCGAGTACGGGCCTTCGGCGAATCCGTAGCCGCTGTCGCTGTCCTCGTGCGCCCACTCGTCGCCGCCCGCTGCGCCGACTCCGACCGAGACCGGTGCGGCGGCCCGATCCTCGGCCGCCTCGTTCTTGTTTGCGTCGCGGTGCGCGATGAATCGGCCGACCGCGACCGCCAGCATCGCGGGGACGAAGACGAGCAGCAGGGTGAACGCCGCACCCGAGGTGAGCTCGAAGAACAGCGAGTTCTCGCCGACCGAGACGTCGGAGACCGACCCCACGAGCCAGCACAGTGCACCGGAGAGCAGACCCGCGACTGCGCCGGCCTTGAGCCAGGTCATCGTCAGGTCGGCTTCCTCCCGCTCCGACGGGTGCGCACGAGCGTCGCGGATACCGTCGAGTCCGGCCCACACGAGGGCGGCGAGCACGACGACGGCCAGGCCGAGCCACCGCATCAGCGACCCGTGCAGTGGCCAGGCCGCGACCGCGACGCCCAGCGCGACCCGGGTGACGACATGCACGAAGGTCATGCCGAGTCCACGAACAATCCAGGAGTTCATACCCACAGCGTAACGAGGGTCACGTTCGTGGCGTGACGCAACCGACATCGACGGTGACGGACATCATCCGGTCACTGTCGCTTTCCATGCGAAGTCGGTGCCCGGCTGTCGTACGTTGGGCCCATGTCCACTGCAGATCACGGAGCCCGGCGGGCCGCACTGCGCCGCCTGCTCGCCGACCGCGAACTCGACGTCCTGATCGTCACCGACCTCCTCAACATCCGGTACCTCACTGGCTTCACGGGATCGAACGCGGCGCTCGTCGTCGACGCCGCCGACGAGCCGGGCGCGGAGGACCGCACGGTCGTCTGCACCGATGGTCGTTACGTCACCCAGGTCGGCGAACAGGTGCCGGACCTGCGGGCGATCATCGACCGGGCGAGCGCCGCCGCGCTGATCCGTACGCTCGCCGACCGGCCCGGTGTGCGAGCCGGATTCGAGAGCCACGTCGTCACGGTCGACGCCCTCGCGGGCTGGCGCGACGCTGCGCCGAACCTGACGTTGACCCGCTGCCCACGCCTGGTCGAACGCCTGCGTGAGGTCAAGGACGAACACGAGATCGGTCTGCTCCGGCGCGCGTGCACAGCAGCCGACGTGGCGCTCGCCGCGCTGATCGAACGCGGCGGGCTGCGCCCGGGACGGACAGAACGCGAGGTCGGTCGCGAGTTGGAGTTCCTCATGCTCGAGAACGGCGCCGACGGCATCTCGTTCGAGACGATCGTCGCGGCCGGTGCGAACTCGGCGATTCCGCACCACCGGCCCACCGACGCGGTGCTCGCGTCGGGCGACTTCGTCAAACTCGACTTCGGTGCCACCGTCGCCGGCTACCACTCGGACATGACCCGCACCTATGTACTGGGGTCGGCGGCCGACTGGCAGCGTGACGTGTACGACCTGGTGTCGCGCTCTCAGGCGGCCGGACGCGCGGCGTTGGCGCCGGGTGCTCCGCTGGCCGAGGTGGACGCGGCGTCGCGTTCGGTGATCGAGGCAGCGGGCTACGGCGAGCTGTTCCAGCACGGTCTCGGGCACGGCGTCGGCCTCGAGATCCACGAAGCGCCGGGAATCGGCAAGGCCGGGGCCGGTACACTACTAGCCGGTGCTGCGGTGACCGTCGAACCTGGGGTGTACTTCTCGGGACGCGGAGGCGTCCGGATCGAGGACACTCTCGTGGTTCGCGAGGAGGAGCCGGAGCTCCTCACGCTCACCAGCAAAGATCTGACAATCGTTTAATAAGGAGACACGAAGCCAGTGGCTGACACCAGTGATTTCAAGAACGGGCTCGTACTGAAGATCGAGGGCCAGCTCTGGCAGATCATCGAGTTCCAGCACGTCAAGCCGGGCAAGGGTCCCGCGTTCGTGCGTACCAAGCTCAAGAATGTGCTCTCCGGCAAGAATGTCGACAAGACCTTCAACGCGGGCGTCAAGGTCGAGACCGCGACCGTCGACCGCCGCGACATGACGTACCTGTACCACGACGGCAGCGACTACGTCTTCATGGACGGCGACACCTACGACCAGATCTCGATCAACGAGGCAACCGTCGGCGAGGGCGCGCGCTTCCTGCTGGAGAACATGCAGGTCCAGGTCGCGACCCACGAGGACGCTCCGCTGTTCGTCGAGCTGCCCGTGACCGTCGAGCTGGTCGTCAAGCACACCGATCCGGGCCTGCAGGGCGACCGTTCGACCGGTGGCACCAAGCCGGCCACGCTGGAGACGGACGCCGAGGTCCAGGTCCCGCTGTTCATCAACACGGGCGACAAGCTGAAGATCGACTCTCGTGACGGCAACTACCTGGGCCGCGTGAACTCGTAGCGTGTCCGGTAGCCAGAAGAAGCTCGGGGCCAGGCACAAGGCCCGCAAGCGCGCCGTCGACTTCCTCTTCGAGGCGGAGGCGCGTGATCTCGACCCGGTGGACCTCGCGGCCGAGCGGGTGACGTTGTCCTCGAAGGACGACACCGTCGCACCCGTCAACCCGTACACGGTCACCGTCGTCACCGGTGTCGCGGAGAACCTGGACCGGCTCGACCGGGTCATCGCCGACCATCTGCAGGACTGGACGCTCGAGCGTCTGCCCGCCGTGGATCGTGCGATTCTCCGGATCGCGGTGTGGGAACTGTTCCACGCGACGGATGTGCCTCCGGTGGTAGCCGTCGACGAAGCGGTCGAGCTCGCGAAGGAACTCTCGACCGACGAGTCGCCGGGATTCATCAACGGGATCCTCGGCCAGGTCGTCCTGGTCGCACCTCAGGTGCGCGCCGCTGCAGCGGCGACGGCGCAGACGCCGGCCGACCGTGAGACCTCCGGCGAGAGCTGAACGCCGATGCACGACACGAACGCCGCGGACCTTCGGGGTCCGCGGCGTTCGTCGTTCTCAGGCCGGGCGCGTCGTCGTGTGGCTGACGACACCTCGCGCGGGTTCGGGTCGGCGGCACCACCGCTGATAGTCTGAGCACCGTCAGACATCCTTTAACGACCCGTCCCGAGAGGCGGAGAAGGAGGTCCATTTGTCCACGTCCGAACCGTCGGCCCATACGCCTCCCGTCAGGGAGTTGCTCTCCGCTGCCGACGTCGGTCGCACGATCGCCAGGATCGCGCACCAGGTCATCGAGAAGACCGCGCTCGACGCGGAAGCCGATCCGCCTCGCGTGGTGTTGATCGGAATCCCCACTCGCGGCACCACCCTCGCGCACCGCCTCGCGGTGAAGATCGAGGAGTTCTGCGGAGTCCGGCCCCAGGTCGGTTCTCTCGACATCACCCTGTATCGCGACGACCTGCGGACCAAGCCGCATCGGCCGCTCGAACGCACGTCCGTACCGGACGGCGGCGTCGACGGCACGCTCGTCGTCCTCGTCGACGACGTCCTGTTCTCCGGACGCTCGGTCCGCGCCGCGCTGGACGCGCTGCGCGACCTCGGGCGCCCCCGGGCCGTGCAGTTGGCGGTGCTCGTGGACCGCGGTCACCGCGAGCTCCCGTTGCGCGCCGACTACGTCGGCAAGAACGTGCCGACGGCACGCAGCGAAGACGTCCAGGTACTGCTCGAGGAGTACGACGGCCTCGACGCCGTCACCCTCAGCAGCGGAGAGAACGAGGAAACCGCACGGTGAAGCATCTGCTCTCGGTCACCGATCTCACGGCCGAGTCGGCCACCCGACTGCTCGACGACGCGGAACGGTTTCAGCAAGCCCTCCTCGGGCGCGAGGTCCGTAAGCTCCCGACCCTGCGTGGCCGCACGGTGATGACCGTGTTCTTCGAGAACTCCACCCGCACCCGTGTCTCGTTCGAGGTCGCGGGCAAGTGGATGAGTGCGGACGTGATCAACGTCAGCGCGTCGAGTTCGTCGGTGAGCAAGGGGGAGTCGCTGCGTGACACCGCGCTCACCCTGCACGCCGCCGGTGCGGACGCCTTGATCGTTCGTCATCCCGCCTCGGGTGCGGCGCACCGGATCGCGGAGTGGACCGGCGACGGCAACGGCGGCGGACCTGCCGTCATCAACGCGGGCGACGGCACGCACGAGCACCCCACCCAGGCCCTGCTCGACGCGTTGACGTTGCGTCAGCGCCTCGGGGACATCGCAGGCAAGCGGATTCTGATCGTCGGCGACATCCTCCACAGTCGGGTGGCGCGCTCGAACGCATTCCTGCTGTCGATGCTCGGCGCCGAGGTCGTGCTCGTCGCTCCGCCGACGCTGCTTCCGGTCGGAGTGTCCAGCTGGCCGGTGACGGTGTCGTACTCGCTCGATGCGGAACTGCCCGGCGCGGACGCGGTCCTGATGCTGCGGGTCCAGGCGGAGCGGATGAACGGTGGGTTCTTCCCGTCGCCGCGTGAGTACTCGATCACGTACGGGCTCAACGAGCGTCGGCTCGCGTTGCTGCCCGATCATGCCGCGGTTCTGCATCCCGGCCCGATGCTGCGCGGGATGGAGATTGCCTCTGCCGTCGCTGATTCACCGAAAACTGCAGTGTTGCAACAGGTTACGAATGGAGTTCATGTCCGCATGGCGGTGTTGTTCGGATTGTTGGTCGGTACCGAGGAAGGTGCAGCGCTGTGAGCAGTGACAACTCCCGCGGCGACGTGGTGATCCGCGGGGCGCGGATCTACGGCGAGGGTGAGCCGCAGGACGTTCTGATCTCCGGCGGCGAGATCCGTGAGATCGGCACCGGTCTGACCGCGCCCGACGGCTCGACCGTCATCGACGCCGCTGGTCAGGTTCTGCTGCCCGGCTTCGTGGACATGCACACCCACCTGCGCGAGCCCGGTCGCGAGGACACCGAGACCATCGAATCCGGTTCCGCCGCGGCCGCTCTCGGCGGCTACACCGCGGTGTTCGCCATGGCCAACACGAACCCGGTCGCCGACTCCGTCGTCGTCACCGACCACGTGTGGCGACGCGGCCAGGAGGTCGGCCTCGTCGACGTCCATCCGGTCGGCGCCGTCACCGTCGGTCTCGCGGGCAAGCAGCTCGCCGAGATGGCGACGATGGCCGCGGGCGTCGGGCAGGTCAAGATGTTCTCCGACGACGGACACTGCGTCGACGACCCGCTCATCATGCGCCGCGCACTCGAGTACTCCAGCGCGCTCGGTGTCCTCATCGCCCAGCACGCGGAGGAGCCGCGCCTGACCGTCGGCGCGGTCGCGCACGAGGGCCCGACCGCGGCCCGCCTCGGGCTCGGCGGCTGGCCCCGCGCAGCGGAGGAGTCGATCGTCGCCCGCGACGCGCTGCTCGCGCGTGACGCCGGGGCGCGGGTGCACATCTGCCATGCGTCCACCGCGGGCACCGTCGAGTTGCTGAAGTGGGCCAAGGGCCAGGGCATCTCGATCACCGCCGAGGTGACACCGCACCACCTGCTGCTCGACGACTCACGGCTCGAGACCTACGACGGCGTCAACCGGGTCAACCCGCCGCTGCGGGAACGTTCCGACGTGGAGGCGCTGCGTGTCGCGCTCTCCGAGGGCACCGTCGACTGCGTCGGCACCGACCACGCCCCGCACGCCGAGCAGGACAAGTGCTGCGAGTTCGCGCAGGCCCGGCCCGGCATGCTCGGGCTGGAAACGGCCCTCGCGATCATCGCGCAGACGATGGTCGAGACCGGTCTCCTGGACTGGCGCGGCGTCGCGAAGGTGATGAGCGAGCGGCCCGCCGAAATCGTCGGACTGCCCGACCAGGGTCGTCCGATCGCGGTCGGCGAGCCGGCGAATCTGACGCTGGTCGACCCGAGCCGGGAATGGACCGTCCACGGCCCCGAACTGGCGTCGATCGCGAACAACACGCCGTTCGAGTCGATGACGTTCGGCGCGAAGGTCACCGCGACGCTGCTGCGCGGTCGGGTGACCGTGCTTGGCGGGGAGGTGCAGCGATGAGCTGGGACCGGGTCTGGCTGACCGCCGGCTTCGTCCTCGTGTGGGTGCTGCTGGTCGCGCTGATGTACTGGGGCTGGAAGGGCCGCGCCAAGCGCCAGCAGGACCAGGTCGGGGAGTTGCCCGCCGTCCCCACGGACCTCGGAGCCCAGCTGATCGCACCGAGCACGGGACTGTACGTGGGCAGCACGCTCGCACCGAGCTGGCAGAACCGGATCGCCGTCGGTGACCTCGGTCACCGCGCGAACTGCGATCTCGCCCGCTACGAACACGGAATCCTGATGGAACGGGACGGCGAGTCCCCGATCTGGATCCCGAACGAATCGATCCGCGCCATCCGCACCGAGCGGGGACTCGCGGGCAAGGTCATGACGAAGGACGGAGTCCTGGTGATCCGGTGGGAGCTGCCCGCCGGTACGGAGATCGACACCGGATTCCGTGGAGACGACAAGAGTGTGTACCCGATCTGGGTGAACGGAGAGAAAGCGTGAGCATCGTGCAAGCAGGGCCCGCGGCCCTCGTCCTCGAGGACGGACGGATCTTCCGAGGCGTCGAATTCGGCGCCGTCGGACAGACTCTGGGCGAGGCGGTGTTCTCGACCGGTATGACCGGCTACCAGGAGACCCTCACCGACCCCAGCTACCACCGGCAGATCGTGGTCGCCACCGCGCCGCAGATCGGCAACACCGGCTGGAACGGTGAGGACGGCGAGGCGCTCTCGGCCGGCCGCCAGGCCTCCGGCGACTCGAACAAGATCTGGGTCGCGGGCTATGTGGTTCGGGACCCGTCCCGCACGACGTCGAGCTGGCGGGCCACCGGGTCGCTGCAGGACGAGCTGGTCGCGCAGGGCGTCGTCGGCATCGCCGGCATCGACACCCGCGCCCTGGTGCGGCACCTGCGTACACGCGGTTCGATGCGCGCGGGCGTCTTCTCCGGCTCCGCGCTGGGCGACGACGCGTCGATGCTCGCCGCGGTGAAGGGTCAGCCGTCGATGCTCGGCGCCGACCTGGCGCGCGAGGTCAGCACCGACTCCGGCTATGTCATCGAGCCGATCGGCGGCGAGGCGCGGTTCACCGTCGCCGCCATCGACCTCGGCATCAAGACCAACACCCCGCGCATGTTCGCGCAGCGGGGCATCCGGGTGCACGTGCTGCCCTCGACGACGAGCCTCGAGCAGATCCTCGACCTCGGTGCCGACGGCGTGTTCCTGTCCAACGGCCCCGGCGACCCGGCGACCGCGGACGGTGCGGTGCACCTGACGAAGGAGGTCCTGGGCCAGGGGCTTCCGCTGTTCGGCATCTGCTTCGGTAACCAGATCCTCGGGCGTGCGCTCGGCCTGAGTACCTACAAGATGAAGTTCGGCCATCGCGGCATCAACATCCCGGTCGTCGAGCACGAGACCGGACGCATCGCGATCACCGCGCAGAACCACGGGTTCGCCCTCGAAGGCGAGGCGGGCCAGGAGTTCGACACCCCGTTCGGTCGCGCACAGGTCAGCCACACCTGCGCCAACGACGGTGCGGTCGAAGGTGTCCGTCTGCTCGACGGATCCGCCTTCTCCGTGCAGTACCACCCGGAGGCCGCGGCCGGTCCGCACGACGCCGCATACCTGTTCGACCGCTTCACCAGCCTGCTCGAAGGAGCCAAGAAGTAATGCCACGCCGCACAGATCTTCAGCACATCCTGGTGATCGGTTCGGGACCGATCGTCATCGGCCAGGCCTGCGAGTTCGACTACTCGGGCACCCAGGCGTGCCGCGTCCTGCGCGAGGAGGGCCTGCGAGTCTCGCTGGTCAACTCCAACCCGGCGACGATCATGACGGACCCCGAGTTCGCGGACGCCACCTACGTCGAGCCGATCACCGCCGAGTTCGTCGAGAAGGTCATCGCCCGGGAAGCCGAGCAGGGCCACAAGATCGACGCCGTGCTCGCCACCCTCGGTGGGCAGACCGCCCTGAACACCGCTGTTGCGCTGCACGAGCAGGGCATCCTCGAGAAGTACGACGTCGAGCTGATCGGCGCCGACTTCGACGCCATCCAGCGCGGCGAGGACCGGCAGAAGTTCAAGGACATCGTCGCGAAGGTCGGCGGCGAGTCCGCGCGCTCGCGGGTCTGCTTCACGATGGAGGAGGTGCACGACACGGTCGCCGAGCTCGGCTACCCGGTGGTCGTGCGGCCCTCGTTCACGATGGGCGGCCTCGGTTCCGGCATGGCGTACGACGTCGACGACCTCAACCGGATCGCGGGCGGCGGCCTGGCCGCCTCGCCCACCGCGAACGTCCTGATCGAGGAGTCCATCCTCGGCTGGAAGGAATACGAACTCGAGCTGATGCGCGACGGCCGCGACAACGTGGTCATCGTCTGCTCGATCGAGAACGTCGACCCGGTCGGTGTGCACACCGGCGACTCGGTGACCGTGGCCCCGGCCATGACGCTCACCGACCGCGAGTACCAGAAGATGCGCGATCTCTCGATCGACATCCTGCGTGAGGTCGGTGTCGACACCGGTGGCTGCAACATCCAGTTCGCGATGGACCCGACCGACGGCCGCCTGGTCGTCATCGAGATGAACCCGCGCGTGTCCCGTTCGTCGGCGCTGGCGTCGAAGGCGACCGGCTACCCGATCGCGAAGATGGCCGCGAAGCTGGCCATCGGCTACACCCTCGACGAGATCGTCAACGACATCACGAAGGAGACGCCTGCCTGCTTCGAGCCGACGCTCGACTATGTGGTCGTCAAGGCTCCGCGGTTCGCGTTCGAGAAGTTCCCGGGTGCCGACGGCACGCTGACCACGACGATGAAGTCGGTCGGCGAGGCCATGTCCATCGGCCGCAACTTCACCGAGGCGTTCGGCAAGGTCATGCGCTCGCTGGAGACCAAGCGGGCCGGTTACTGGACGGGTCCCGAGGTCGAGGCCGAGAGCCTGGAGGCGCTGCTGGCCGACCTGTCGGTCCCGCAGGACGGCCGCATGTACGGCATCGAGAAGGCGTTCGCGCTCGGCGCCACCGTCGAGCAGCTCTTCGAGGCCACGAAGATCGATCCCTGGTTCCTCGACCAGTTCCAGCAGATTCACGAGCTCGGCGAGCAGATCCGCGCGGCCGAGAACCTGGACGAGCTGACGCTGCGGCAGGCCAAGTACCACGGCCTGTCCGACCGGCAGATCGCGGCGCTGCGTCCCTCGCAGTTCGCGGACGAGGACGCCGTCCGGGCGCTGCGTGACGAGCTGAAGGTGCACCCGGTCTACAAGACCGTCGACACCTGCGCCGCCGAGTTCGAGGCCAAGACCCCGTACCACTACTCGACGTACGAGCTGGACCCGAACGCGGAGACGGAGGTCGCCGAGCAGCGCGATCGCCCGAAGGTCCTCATCCTCGGTTCCGGTCCGAACCGCATCGGCCAGGGCATCGAGTTCGACTACTCGTGCGTGCACGCCGCGCTGACGCTGTCCGAGGCCGGGTACGAGACGGTCATGGTCAACTGCAACCCGGAGACCGTCTCCACCGACTACGACACCGCCGACCGGCTGTACTTCGAGCCGCTCACCTTCGAGGACGTCCTCGAGGTGTACCGCGCGGAGTCGGCGTCCGGAACGGTCGCGGGTGTCATCGTCCAGCTCGGCGGACAGACGCCGCTGGGTCTGGCGAAGCGCCTCAAGGCGGCGGGTGTCCCGATCGTCGGAACCAGCCCCGAAGCCATCGACCTGGCCGAGGACCGCGGCGAGTTCGGGCGCGTCCTGACCGAGGCGGGCCTGCCCGCGCCGAAGTTCGGCACCGCCACCACCTTCGACGGCGCTCGTGAGATCGCCGCCGGAATCGGATACCCCGTGCTGGTGCGCCCGTCCTACGTGCTCGGCGGCCGCGGCATGGAGATCGTCTACGACGAGGCCTCGCTGCAGGACTACATCTCCCGCGCGACGGAGATCTCCGACGATCGTCCGGTCCTGGTCGACCGGTTCCTCGACGACGCCGTCGAGATCGACGTGGACGCGCTGTGCGACGGCACCGAGGTGTACCTCGGCGGCGTGATGGAACACATCGAGGAGGCCGGCATCCACTCCGGCGACTCGGCGTGTGCGCTGCCGCCGATCACGCTCGGACGCGCCGACCTCGAGAACGTGCGCCGGTCCACCGAAGCGCTGGCGAAGGGCATCGGCGTCAAGGGCCTGCTCAACGTCCAGTACGCGCTCAAGGACGACATCCTGTACGTCCTCGAGGCGAACCCCCGCGCGTCCCGCACGGTGCCGTTCGTGTCGAAGGCGACGGCGGTGCAGCTCGCGAAGGCGTGCGCCCGCGTGATGCTGGGCGAGTCGATCGCGGACCTGCGGGCCGCGGGCATCCTGCCCGAGTCCGGGGACGGCCTCGACGCGCCGATGACCGCCCCGATCGCGGTCAAGGAGGCGGTGCTGCCGTTCAACCGCTTCCGCCGCGCGGACGGTACCGGGATCGACACCCTCCTGAGCCCCGAGATGAAGTCGACGGGCGAGGTCATGGGTATCGACAAGGACTTCGGTACCGCGTTCGCGAAGAGCCAGACCGCCGCCTACGGGTCGCTGCCGACCAGCGGGAAGGTCTTCGTCTCGGTCGCCAACAAGGACAAGCGGTCGCTGCTGTTCCCGGTCAAGCGGCTCGCGGACCTCGGGTTCTCGATCCTCGCGACCGAGGGCACGGCGGATGTGCTGCGGCGCAACGGCATTCCCTGCGAGACGGTGCACAAGGCGTCCGGTGAGGTGCTGCCCGAGGGTGCGGTGACCATCGTCGACCAGATCAAGGCCGGCGAGGTCGACATGGTGATCAACACGCCGTACGGCAACTCGGGTCCGCGTGTCGACGGCTACGAGATCCGCGCGGCGGCGGTGTCGGCGAGCATCCCGTGCATCACCACGGTCCAGGGCGCCTCCGCGGCCGTCCAGGGCATCGAGGCGGGAATTCGCGGCGACATCGGCGTCCGGTCCCTGCAGGACCTGCATGCAGTGCTGCGGGAGCCCGCCTCGTGAGTTCCGATCGCTGGGGTGACCGGCTCCGGACCGCGGTCCGGAGCCGGGGCAGGCTGTGTGTCGGCATCGACCCGCATCCGCCTCTCCTCGACGCGTGGGGCCTGCCGAGGACGGCCGAGGGTCTCGCGGCATTCGCCGACATCTGCGTCGAGGCGTTCGCGGGCGAGGTCGCCCTCGTGAAGCCTCAGGTGGCGTTCTTCGAGGCGTACGGCGCGGCCGGGTTCGCCGTCCTGGAGCGCACCATCGCGGCGCTCCGGGACGCCGGGACGCTCGTCGTCGCGGACGCCAAGCGCGGGGACATCGGCTCGACGATGTCCGCGTACGCGCAGGCGTGGCTGGGGGAGGGCTCACCGCTCGTCTCGGACGCGGTGACGGTGTCTCCGTACCTGGGCTTCGGTGCCCTCGATCCGGCCGTGACGTTGGCGGGTGAGACCGGCAGGGGCTTGTTCGCGCTGGCCCGCACCTCGAACCCGGAGGGCGGCGGACTGCAGCAGTCCGTGACGTCCGGCGGGCCCTCGGTGGCGCAGTCCATCGTCGATGCGGCGGTGGCACAGAACCGTGACGGCAACGACACGATCGGCCTGGTAGTGGGTGCGACACGCGGTCACGGCCTCGATCTGTCCGAGTTCACCGGCCCGATCCTGGCGCCGGGACTCGGTGCGCAGGGCGCCACCGTGCGTGATCTCGCCGACATTTTCGAGGGTTCGCGAGAGTTGTTGTTGCCCAACACATCTCGTGACGTTCTGCGGTCGGGTCCGTCCGTTTCGGCTCTGCGCGAGGCGGCCGTGCGGGTCCGTGACGAGGTCGAGACCGGCCTCGCATAGCCGACGCGTTTTGCCGCCTCGGGTCGGGGGGTGGGTTCGCAATCGTCGCCCGGCGTGAGTACGGTCGCTATCGCCCCTGGTTATCCGGGGGTTGTAGGCATTTGCACACGACGAGACGGAGGAACCGTGGCCCTTCCCCAGTTGACCGATGAGCAGCGTGCTGCTGCTTTGGAGAAGGCGGCTGCCGCCCGTAAGGCCCGGGCTGAGCTCAAGGAGCGCCTCAAGCGCGGCGGCACCGACCTCAAGCAGGTCCTCAAGGACGCCGAGAATGACGAGATCCTGGGCAAGATGAAGGTGTCCGCCCTGCTCGAGGCCCTGCCCAAGGTGGGCAAGGTCAAGGCGCAGGAGATCATGACCGAGCTGGAGATCGCTCCGACCCGCCGCCTGCGTGGCCTCGGCGATCGTCAGCGCAAGGCGCTGCTGACCAGGTTCGATTTCGAGGCCTGAGTCGCAGGTGGCTGACGCACACAACGTGTCAGACCGCGAGACCACCACGCCGCGAGCGAAGGGGAGTGCATCCTCTCAGCCCGTGGCGGGGGACGACGCAGTGCGGAGGGGCCGGCTGGTGGTACTGGCCGGCCCCTCCGCCGTCGGTAAGTCGACTGTCGTGCGCATGCTGCACGAACGGCTCCCCGACCTGGTCTTCAGCGTGTCTGCAACGACAAGGGATCCCCGCCCGGGTGAGGTGGACGGCCGTGACTACCGGTTCGTCACGCCCGCCGAGTTCGATCGGATGATCGACGCCGGTGAGCTCCTCGAATGGGCCGAGATCCACGGCGGACTCCAGCGGTCCGGCACGCCGGCCGCGCCGGTCGAGGCCGCGCTCGCCGCCGGACATCCCGTCCTGGTCGAGGTCGACCTGGCCGGAGCCCGCGCGGTGCGGGCCGCGATGCCGGAGGCGGTACTCGTGTTCCTCGCCCCGCCGAGCTGGGAGGAACTGGTGTCGCGGCTGACGTCGCGAGGCACCGAATCCGAGGACGTGGTGGCCCGCAGGCTGGAGACCGCGCGGGTCGAACTCGCCGCCAAGGACGAGTTCGACGAGGTCGTCGTCAACATCGACGTCGACCGAGCCTGCGACGACTTGGTATCCTTGTTGGTCGGCGACCAGCACTGATCGCCGTTGTCGCAGATAACGACCAGTTCAGCTCGATTTTCTCAACCGCTCGACCAACCGTAGGAGACTCGCCAGTGAGCGCAACCACCGCAGTCGCGACCGATCGTCACGGAATCCCGGCGTATGACACGCCGCTGGGTATCACCAACCCGCCGATCGACGAGCTGCTCGAGCGCACCTCCTCGAAGTACGCGCTGGTGATCTACGCGGCCAAGCGCGCGCGTCAGATCAACGACTACTACAACCAGCTCGGCGACGGCATCCTCGAGTACGTCGGCCCGCTGGTCGAGCCGGGCCTCCAGGAGAAGCCGCTGTCGATCGCCATGCGCGAGATCCACTCGGACCTGCTCGAGCACACCGAGGGCGAGTGACCCACTCCGTAATCACCCGGAACGCCCCGATACTGTGGCGTCCGTGACGGATTCGCTTACCGATACCGCCGGTTCACCACGACGCATCGTCGTCGGGGTGGGCGGCGGTATCGCCGCATACAAGGCCTGTTCGATCATCCGTGGCTTCACGGAGGCCGGGCACCACGTCCGGGTGGTTCCCACCGAGTCGGCGCTCGAGTTCGTCGGTCGCGCCACCTTCGAGGCGTTGTCCGGGAACCCGGTGCAGACCGGCGTCTTCACGGATGTGCCGCAGGTGCCGCACGTGCGGCTCGGGCAGGAAGCCGACCTTCTGGTCATCGCGCCTGCCACGGCCGACCTGATGGCGCGTGCCGCGCACGGCCGCGCCGACGACCTGCTCACCGCGACCCTGCTGACCGCGCGCTGTCCGGTGCTGTTCGCGCCCGCGATGCACACCGAGATGTGGGAGCACCCCGCAACGGTCGACAACGTCGCGACCCTGCGGTCGCGGGGCATCGTCGTGATCGAACCGGCCTCCGGCAGGCTCACCGGCAAGGACACCGGCGCAGGCCGCCTGCCCGAGCCCGACGAGATCCTCGGACTGGCGAACCTGCTCCTGGAGCGGGCCGACGGACTGCCGCGTGACCTGGAGGGGCGGCGGATCGTCGTGTCGGCAGGCGGAACGCGGGAACCGCTCGACCCCGTACGCTTCCTGGGCAACCGCAGTTCCGGCAAGCAGGGCTACGCGATCGCACGCCTCGCCGCGCAACGCGGCGCCCAGGTGACCCTCGTCGCCGGCTACACCGCCGAACTGGCCGACCCGGCCGCGGTCGACGTCGTCCGGGTGAAGACGGCGCGGGACATGAAGGTCGCGGTCGACGCGATCGCGCCGACCGCCGACGCCGTGGTGATGGCCGCGGCCGTGGCCGATTTCCGGCCCACCACACTTGCCGCGTCCAAGATCAAGAAGGGCGCCGACGAGCCGGACGTCGTCCCGCTGACCCGCAACGACGACATCCTCGCGGGCCTGGTGCGGGCCCGCGCCGACGGCTCGCTGCCCGCCGCGACACGCATCGTCGGATTCGCCGCGGAAACCGGCGACGCCAACGGCAGCGTCCTCGACCACGCCCGCGAGAAGTTCGCGCGCAAGGGCTGCGACCTGCTGGTCGTCAACGCGGTCGGCGACGGCAAGGCGTTCGAGGTGGACAGCAACGACGGATGGCTGTTGTCGGCGGACGGTTCCGAGCATGCGCTGGCCCACGGATCCAAGGCCCTGATGGCGAGTCGGGTGCTCGACGCCGTCGCGGACCTGCTGTCCGACGATTCCCCGGGTGTGCGAGCGGGTGCCGGGCACACCGGAAGCTCGTAGTGTGGGTGTGACGGCGATCGCATCGCGAACGCCGTGATCCTAAGTGTTCTTATCTGCCGTACCAGGCATTAATGTTCGTGTGCGATACATCATCAGTTGGCGAGAGGGAGATCTGTGAGCAAGTCCGGTAGTCGGCTATTCACCAGCGAGTCTGTGACCGAGGGGCACCCGGACAAGATCTGTGACGCGATCAGCGACTCCATTCTCGACGCACTGCTCGAGCAGGACCCCCGCAGCCGCGTCGCCGTCGAGACACTGGTGACGACCGGACAGGTCCACGTCGCGGGTGAGGTCACCACCTCGGCGTACGCCGACATCCCCAAGATCGTGCGCGACAAGGTCCTCGAGATCGGTTACGACTCGTCGGCCAAGGGATTCGACGGCAACTCCTGCGGTGTCAACATCGCGATCGGTGCGCAGTCGCCGGAGATCGCGCAGGGTGTCGACCACTCGCACGAGGCTCGCGTGGAGGGCAGCTCGGACGACGACATCGATCGTCAGGGCGCCGGCGACCAGGGTCTGATGTTCGGCTACGCCTGCACCGACACCCCGGAACTGATGCCGCTGCCGATCGCGCTCGCACACCGGCTCTCCCGTCGTCTCACCGAGGTCCGCAAGTCCGGCGTCCTGCCCTACCTGCGTCCGGACGGCAAGACCCAGGTCACCATCGAGTACGACGGCGACAAGGCCGTTCGCCTCGACACCGTCGTCGTGTCCACGCAGCACGCCGCGGACATCGACCTCGACAACCTGCTCACCCCGGACATCCGCGAGAAGGTGCTCGGCTCGGTGCTCGCCGAGATCGACGTGCCGTCGCTGGACACGTCCGACGTCCGACTGCTCGTCAACCCCACCGGCAAGTTCGTGCTCGGTGGTCCGATGGGTGACGCGGGCCTGACCGGTCGCAAGATCATCGTCGACACCTACGGCGGCATGGCTCGTCACGGTGGTGGCGCGTTCTCCGGCAAGGATCCGTCGAAGGTGGACCGTTCCGCGGCGTACGCGATGCGCTGGGTGGCGAAGAACGCCGTCGCCGCGGGTCTGGCCGACCGCATCGAGGTGCAGGTCGCGTACGCCATCGGCAAGGCCGCCCCTGTCGGTCTGTTCGTGGAGACGTTCGGCACCGAGAAGACCGATCCGGCCCGCATCCAGTCGGCGATCTCCGAGATCTTCGACCTGCGTCCCGGCGCGATCATCCGCGACCTCGACCTGCTGCGCCCGATCTACGCGCAGACGGCGGCGTACGGCCACTTCGGCCGCACCGACATCGACCTGCCGTGGGAGCACACGGACCGCGCCGAGAAGCTGCGCGCGGCCGCCGGGCTCTAGGTGATCCATCGGCCGAGCCGCTCACCGTTGTCGGTGGGCGGCTCGTGTCGTTCGGGCCGGTGGGTCGCGTGACGGCCGCCCGTGAGGCCGCGTCCACGCTGCCGGTCGCGCGGGTGTTGCCGATCCTGCCGGTGGCGCACCTGGACCGCGAGTTCGACTACCTGGTTCCTCTGGAGTTGGACGAGCAGGCCCAGCCGGGGGTTCGGGTGCGGATTCGGTTCTCGGGACGGCTCGTCGACGGGTTCCTGCTCGAACGCATCCAGACGAGCGAGCATCCCGGCAAGCTGGGCTGGCTCGAACGGGTGGTGTCGTCCGAGCCGGTGCTGACCGCCGAGGTCGCGACGCTGGTCGACGCCGTCGCCGCCCGGTACGCGGGAACACGTGCGGACGTGCTGCGGCTGGCCGTCCCGCCGCGGCACGCGCGCGTGGAGGCGGAGGCGGCGCCGGAGCCGGCGGTGGCCACCGCCGATCCGGACGTGTCGGCATGGTCCGCCTACCGTTACGGCGACAGTTTCGTGTCCGCGCTGGTCGACGGTCGATCGCCGCGCGCGGTGTGGCAGGCACTGCCTGGGGAGGACTGGCCGACCCGCATCGGCGAACTCGCCGCGGTGGTGGCGCGTCGCGGACGATCCACCGTGATCGTCGTCCCGGACCAGAAGGACCTCGACCGCGTCGCCTCGGCGTGCGCGGCCGTTCTCGGCGACGACCTGGTCGTTCCGCTTGCCGCGGGACTGGGTCCCGCGATGCGGTATCGACGTTGGCTGGCGGCGCTCCGCGGCACGGCGAAGGTGGTCGTCGGCACCCGCGCATCGGTGTTCGCCCCCGTCCCCGACCTGGGTCTGATCGTCGTCTGGGACGACGGCGACGACCTGCACGCCGAACCGCGTGCGCCGTACCCGCACGCCCGCGAGGTCGCGCTGCTGCGCGCGCACGGGACCGGTGCGGCCGCCGTCATCGGGTCGCATTCGCGCACGGTCGAGGCGCAGGCCCTCGTCGAGTCGGGGTGGGCGAGCGACCTCGTCGCGGATCGGCCGGTGGTGCGGTCCCGCGCGCCGCAGGTGACGGCGCTCGCCGACAGCGACCACGCACTGGCCCGCGATCCCGGTGCCCGTGCGGCGAGGCTGCCGGGGATCGCGTTCACCGCGGCCCGTGAGGCCCTCGCGGCGGGTACCGGCGTCCTGGTCCAGGTTCCGCGCCGCGGCTACGTCCCGTCGCTGGCGTGTGGGAAGTGCCGCGCGCCCGCGCGCTGCCGACGCTGCAACGGCCCGCTCGCGCTGCCGTCGGCGGCCGGGCCCGACGGTGCAGGTACGCCCAGCTGTCGCTGGTGCGGTGTCGCGGATGCCACACATCGGTGCAACGTCTGCGGCTCGCGGCAGCTGCGCGCGGTGGTCGTCGGGGCGGGTCGAACCGCGGAGGAGTTGGGGCGGGCGTTCCCCGGCGTCCCGGTGCGGATGTCGGGTGGCGGTGACGTACTGACGGACGTGAAACCCGGTGCGGCGCTGGTCGTCTCGACTGTCGGCGCCGAACCCGTGATGCAGGGTGGCTACGGCGCCGCGCTGCTGCTCGACGGGTGGGCGCTGCTCGGGCGTGCCGACCTGCGAGCCGAGGAGGAGACGCTGCGCCGCTGGATGACGGCGGGTGCTCTCGTCCGGCCCGCGTCTTCAGGCGGCAGGGTGGTTGTCGTCGCCGACTCGGGCATCCCGGCCGTGCAGGCCCTGGTGCGCTGGGATCCTGTGGGGGCGGCGAGGATTCAGCTTGCGCAGCGCGCCGAGGTGCACTTTCCGCCGACCGTGCACATGGCGGCGGTCGACGGCACCCGCGCGGCGATCGACGCGTTCCTCGGGGCCGCCGTGTTGCCCGCGGACGCCGAGAAGCTGGGTCCCGTCCCGCTTCCGGCGGGGGAGCGGATGCCGTTCGGTGGCGAGGGTCCGGAGCCCGACGAGGTGGAACGCATGCTGGTGCGGGTGCCGCGCGAATCGGGTGCCGCACTGTCGCGGGCGCTGCGCGAGGCGCAGTCGAGCCGGGCGGCGCGCAAGGAGTCCGGGCCTCTGCGCGTGCAGATCGACCCGCTCCGGATCGGCTGACGCGCCCGCCGAGCAGCGAACACAACTGTGATGTCCAGAACCATCCTTGTCGTAGACCTATTGTCGATATATCGTTGAGTGTGTCGATAACGATATGAAGGGAACGACATCATGGACAACATTCAGCGAGACATGAACGCGCGTGGCCGCCGCAGGCGCCCCGGTCGGATCGGCCGTGACGGCCACCGCGAGGACATCGGTCCGGACGGCGGCGGTGACGCGGGTCGAGGCGAATCCGGGCGTCAAGGAGCGGACTTCGGTCCGCGAGGCGACTACGGGCCGCGTGGCGACTACGGACCGCGCGGGGACTTCGGTCCGCGTGGCGACTACGGCCCGCGTGGCGACTACGGCCCGCGCGGTGACTTCGGCCCTCGTGGCGATTACGGTCCGCGCGGCGACTACGGCCCGGGCGCGGGGCGGCGGTCCCGGGGTCCGGTCGAGGACCGGCTCGGGCGCGGTCGCGGCAGAGGGGGCAGGGGACGCCGCGGCGACGTCCGGTCGGCGGTGCTCCTGCTGCTCGGCGAGCAGCCGATGCACGGCTACGAGCTGATCCAGCGCATCGCGGAACGCAGCAGCGGGGTCTGGAAGCCGAGCCCCGGGTCCATCTACCCGGCGCTCTCCCAACTGGAGGACGAGGGCCTCGTTCTCATCGAGAAGGTGGACGGACGCAAGACGGCCCGGCTCACCGACGCGGGCGTCACCTATGTCGAGGAGCATCGCGACGAACTCGGCAACCCGTGGGACGAGATCAGAGCCTCTGTCGGCAGGCCGGCGCAGGAACTGCGTGGACTGATGAACCAGTTGACCGGAGCGGTCCGGCAGGTCGCCTCCGTTGGCACCATCGATCAGGCCAGGGCTGCGGGCGAGGTGCTGACCGGGGCGAAACGTGCGATCTACCGAATTCTTGCCGACGAACCGGGCGGCACGAACGACGGCACCGGCGTTTCTGACGGAACACAGTGACGAATCGGCGTTCACCTGCAACGATGATGAGCCTTGTTCACGTCGGTCGGGGGATGCGCCATGAGGTTCTCGGAAACGCTGGGGGGCGCACTGGTGTGCGCGGCGGTGCTGGCGGCGGTGTCCACGAGCAGCGCCGGTGCGCTTCCGACGGGTAGCGCGGGGTCGTCGGTCGACGAATCGGTATCGGTGTCCCACGTTCCGCAACTGCCGGGGCCGGTGCAGACCACGCACGCGAACGCCGCCGACTATGCCGAGGCGCATCCCGGGAGCGTCCCGCCCGGCACCAACGACTTCGGGTGCCGACCCACCCCGCAGCACCCCAATCCGGTCGTGCTCGCCCACGGTAGCGACTCCAGCACCTACTCGGACTGGGCCGCGATCGCGCCCCGACTTCGTGACGCCGGGTACTGCGTGTTCGCCCTCGACTTCGGCGCCGCACCCGGTGCCACGTCGTACGGCAACGAGGACATGTACCTGAGTGCCGAGCAGATCGCCGACTTCGTTGGCCGCGTCCTCCGCGAAACCGGTGCTGCGAAGGTCGATCTCGTCGGGTTCTCCCAGGGCGCGACCGTCGCGCGGTACTTCGTCAACGATCTCGGCGGCGCGTCCGTCGTCGACAAGTGGATCGGAATCGCGTCACCCAGCTACGGCGGCATCTTCTACGGGCTGGTGCCCGCCGCGGATGCGATCCCCGGCGGACGCGACATCGTGAGCCTGTTCACCACGGTGGCCGTCGCGCAGCAGGCGCAGGGCTCGGACTTCCTCGCCGACCTCAACGGGAACGGCGACACCGTGCCCGGCGTCCGGTACACCACGATCGGGACCCGCTACGACGAGATGATCCAGCCGTACACGAACATCGCGCTGCGGGGGCCTGGCGCCACGAACATCCTGATCCAGGATCGCTGCCCGCAGAACATGACCGGCCACATGAACATGGTCTATGACGAGTACACCATCGGACTCACGCTGCAGGCACTCGATCCGACGGCGCCCGACCCCGTCTGCCGTCCGGTGCCACTGGGCACGGGAATGCTCGGCATGGTCGGGCGGTGACGGGGTCGAGCGATGTCGGGAGTCGTCAGTCGGCGAGTGCCGCGAACCCCTGCGCCCATCGGAAGTACTTGTTGGTGCCGAGGTCGGCGACCGTCTTGATGCCGAACGCCGCCGCGAGATGGTCGGCGTCGCTCTCGCTCACCCCCTGAAGCGCGGAGACGGGGGCCTTCGCGATCTCCTCGATCGACTTGCCTTCCCATGCCTTGTCGAGCTTGTTGTCCGTACCTGCCATGTCGACCTCCGTGTGTGTTCGGTGGTACTCGGGCGTGCGCGCGGTCGGGCCGCGCGACAGCAGCAAGTCTGGCAACGAAGTGCGGCGGAACGCGCGGGTACAGGCCGAGGTTTGCGAAACCGTTGCATCGGCGACACCCTCTGCGCCGGTCCGAGGCAGGCGTTGCCGCCTGTGGTCGGGGACGGGACGCCACTTCCCTAGACTGTTCTGGACCGTCGCATCGACTTCCCGGGAGCAGCCCAGTGAGTGTTCAGCCTGTTCGCCTCTTCGGCGACCCCGTCCTGCGGACCCGTGCGGACGAGGTGGTCGAGTTCGATCGGGAGCTGGAGCAGCTGGTCACGGACCTGGTGGACACCATGCGCGAGCACGAGGGTGCAGGCATCGCGGCCCCACAGATCGGTGTGTCTCTGCGAGTGTTCGCGTACGACTGCGGCGACATGTTCGGGCACGTCGTGAACCCGACCTACGAGGTCGTCGGCGACGACGTGCAGGTGGGCACCGAGGGCTGCCTGTCGATTCCCGGGGTGCGCGCGGACATCCGGCGGGCGACGACCGTTCGCGTCAGCGGCGTCGACATGCACGGCGAACCGGTGTCCTTCGAGTGCACCGACATCATGGCCCGCTGCGTCCAGCACGAGACGGACCATCTGGACGGGGTGCTGTTCCTGTCGCGGATGGAACCGGCCGACCGGAAGTCCGCGATGCGCACACTTCGCGACGCTCCCTGGCTCGGCGCGGATGCGGGGGTGCGCTGACATGCGGATCGTCTTCGCGGGCACACCCGAACCCGCAGTCCCGTCCCTGGCCCGGCTGATCGCGTCGACCCGGCACGAGGTCGTCGCCGTCGTGACGCGTCCCGACGCCGTCGCTGGTCGTGGCCGCAAGGTCACCCGGTCGCCAGTCGGGCTGCTGGCCGACGAGCACGGCATCGAGGTCCTCACCCCCGCCCGGGCGTCCGACCAGGATTTCCTGGCCCGGCTGACGGAGCTGGCACCGGACTGTGCGCCCGTCGTCGCGTACGGCGCGCTGCTGCCGCGGCCCGTCCTCGACGTCCCGAAGTACGGCTGGGTGAACCTGCACTTCTCGCTGCTGCCCGCATGGCGCGGCGCGGCGCCGGTGCAGGCCTCGATCGCCGCCGGTGACGACATGACCGGTGCCAGCGCCTTTCGCCTCGAAGAGGGTCTCGACACCGGACCCGTCTACGGGGTCGCCACCGAACGGGTTCGCGACACCGACACCGCGGGCGAGCTGCTCGGTCGGCTCGCGGAAAGCGGTGCTTACCTGCTCGAATCGGTGCTCGACGGCATCGAGGACGGTGCGCTGATCCCGGTCCCGCAGCCCGACGACGGTGTCTCGCACGCCCCCAAGGTGACGGTCGAGTCGGCTCGTGTCGACTGGACGCTGCCCGCCGCGGTGATCGATCGTCGCATCCGGTCCGTGACACCCGCGCCCGGTGCGTGGACACAGGTCGGGGACCTGCGCGTGAAGGTGGCGCCGGTGACCCCCGTCGACGCGCTGGACGCGCCGCTCGAACCGGGCCAGTTCCTGGTCCGCAAGGACGGCTGCTACGTAGGAACCGCGACCACACCCGTACGGCTGAGTCAGGTTCAGCCGCAAGGAAAGAAGCTCATGGCGGCAGCAGACTGGGCGCGCGGTGCGCGCCTCGACCCCGAGGTGCGTGCACAATGACCGAATCCCGACGTCCGTCCCGCGGCAACCGCGGCGGCCCCCGCGACAACGCGGACCGAAACACCGGCAACCAGAACGGCAAGCGGCCGAATACGCGCCCACGGCAGGCGAAGCGACCCGACGGTGCGGGCGTCGACAAGCCGCGAACCGCGGCTCGCGACGTCCTGCGCGCGGTCCGTGAGCGCGACTCCTACGCGAACCTCGTCCTCCCGGCGTTGCTGCGGGAGCGGGGGATCGACGGCCGCGACGCCGCCCTCGCCACCGAACTGACCTATGGCGCGTGCCGAGCTCAGGGACTGCTCGACGCCGTGATCTCCGCGGGAGCGGGCCGGCCGGTCGACGAGATCGACGGACCCCTGCTCGACGTCCTGCGTCTCGGCGCCTACCAGCTGCTGCGAACCCGGATCGGATCGCACGCCGCGGTCGCGACGTCCGTCGACCTGGTCCGCACCGAATTCGGCAGTGGCCGAGCCGGTTTCGTCAACGCCGTGCTGCGACGTGTTGCGGAGAAGTCCGAGGACGAGTGGGTAGCGCAGCTCGCGCCCGACGCTGATCGCGACAAGATCGGGTACCTCGCGTTCCGGTATGCGCACCCGGTGTGGATCGCGCAGGCGTTCGCCGACGCCCTCGGCGCCGACGCCGCGGAGCTCGAACAGGTACTGGCCGCGGACGATGCGCGTCCCGCCGTGCACCTCGTCGCGCGGCCGGGGGAGATCTCCGCGGAGGAACTCGCCCTGATCACCGGTGGTGAGGAAGGCCCGTACTCGCCGTACGCGGTGCACCTCGACGGCGGCGATCCCGGCCAGCTCGAACCGGTCCGGGAAGGTCTCGCGGCCGTGCAGGACGAGGGCAGTCAGCTCGTCGCACTCGCGCTCGCGCGCGCCACCCTGAACGGTCCCGACGGTGGACGCTGGCTCGACTTGTGCGCGGGCCCCGGCGGTAAGGCCGCACTCCTGGGCGCGCTCGCCGCGATCGAAGGTGCGCGGGTCGACGCCGTCGAGCCTGCGGCACACCGCGCCGACCTGGTTCGCAAGACCACCCGCGGGCTGCCCGTCGACGTCCACGTCGCCGACGGCCGCGACCCCGGCCTCCAGCCGGGATTCGACCGGATCCTCGTCGACGCGCCCTGCACCGGACTCGGTGCGCTGCGCAGGCGGCCTGAGGCGCGGTGGCGCCGCAAGCCGTCCGATGTCGCCGAACTCGTCGCCCTGCAGCGTGAACTGCTGGCATCCGCGATCTCCCTGGTCCGTCCCGGTGGCGTCGTCCTGTACTCCACCTGCTCGCCGCACCTGTCGGAAACGGCCGCCGTCGTCGCCGACGCCGTCCGCAGGCACGGAGTCGAAGCGCTCGACACCCGCGAGTTCGTCCCCGGTGTTCCGACCCTCGGTGCCGGACCCGGCGTCCAGCTGTGGCCGCACCGGCACGGCACCGACGCGATGTTCATGGCGGCGTTGCGCAAACCTGAGTGATCGAGACCGCGGAACGGGCGGCTGCCGGGACATTCGCCCAGAGGTGGCTTCGGTAGCCGCCCGTTCGACGCTCGCACAGGGCGCGAGTTCAGGTGAGCGGGCCGCGTCCGCTTTTGTTGTGCAATCGATTCGTCGCCGAGTCGCGCTGTAGGTGACCCGTCGAGAATTCGGGCGGCCGATGCTTACCCGTGCACCCGGATCGGCTGCATCATGTCGTGGTCCTGGTGTTCGAGGTTGTGGCAGTGCCAGGTGTACCCGCGGATCTCCTGGTCAGTGCCGTGGTGCCCCTCCGCGTCGGCAGGGACCGGAATCGGTGCGTCCGGGTCGAAGTCGAGGTCGGCGACCGAGGGCCAGTGCACGAGGAGGGTGAGCACCGCGTCGGACTCGACGAGCGCGGTGTCCTTCCAGCCCGCCTCCCACGCTGCCGGCAGTGTTCGCTCCCCGATGAGGAACGGGGACGGGTCCGGCGCCCAGCGGATGCCCTCCTCGAGCGGCGGGAGCGAGGCGGCCATGTAGCCGGCGGTCCACAGCTTCTGCCGGCCGAGTACCCGGAACCGGGCCAGGTGCAGGTGGACGGGATGTTCGAACGGGAAGGTGTTGACGATGTGCCAGATCTCGGTCGTCCCGGCCCGGGCGACGTCGACGTCGTCGGTGAGGAAGGGCAGATTGTTGATCGTCCCCTCCAGTGGCAGTACCGCGGCCGTGCGGTTCAGGTCGAAGCGGGCCAGGAACGTCATGATCCGGGTGCGGGTGACGCCGTCGGTGGTGGCGGGGGCGATCGCCGGGGGGAGTCCCGGCCCGCCGCGCAGCCGCTCCGGTATCGGAACCGGTGCGGCCGCAGCCTGATCCGCGTCGAACCGCATGATCTCGGGCAGTGCAGGGACCGCGAGCACGGCGTTGCCGGAACTGTTGAGGGCGGTGTTGACGAGTGTCACCGACTCGCCCGGCGCGAGCGCCGAGAAGTCCACCAGCAGGTCGGCGCGCTCCCCGGAGGTCATGACGATGTGGTCGGTGTCGACGGAGGCGTCGAGCAGGCCCTGGTCGCCGCCGATCACCGTGAACCGCATCCCGTTCGAGAACGCGAACCGGTAGGTGCGGGAGTTCGACGCCTGCACGAGTCGTATCCGATACAGCGTGCGCCGCACCGGCATCCGTGGCCATGCGACCCCGTTGACCACGGCGACGTCGCCGAACTGGCCACCCTGGTTGTAGCCGGGAGGCTGGAAGCGGGCCAGCCGCGGCTGCAGCGTTCCGTCGGCGTTGAACATGCGGTCCTGCACCATGATCGGCACCTCGAACTCGCCGGCGGGCAGCCCGAGCGGATTGTCGGCGCGGCCGGTGTCGAACTCGTCGCGCAGCAGATAGAACCCGGCGAGCCCGGCCTGCACGTTCAGGCGGGTGTTCGCCATCGCGTGGTCGTGGTACCAGAGAGTCGCGGCCTCCTGACCGTTGGCGTAGTGGTTGTTCTGTACGCCGCCACGCCGCCACGTGATCATCGGGTGTCCGTCCGAGTCCGGGCGGCTGGGGGCGCCGTGCAGGTGCACCGTCGTCCGCGGATTCGTCCGATCCTCCTCGGTGGCGCCGTGCATCGTCAGGTCGACGGCATAGCCGAGTGGATTGACGTCGATCGAATTGACGAACGACACCGTTGTCGGCACGCCGTGGTGGGCCTCGAGCGTGGGGCCGAGGACGCCGTCGTGGTAGCCGAGGACCGTCGTCGGCGGGAGGTCCGGGTGGTACGTGTGGATGCTGGACCGCGCGGTGAGCGTTACCGCCGCGGCGGAGGTCGGCAGGCGCGGTAGGTCGGTGACGAACCGGCGTAGCGGGGGCGACGCGAAGTTCAGCGGACTCGGGCCGGTCGCTGGCGGCAGATCCGGGATCGGGACCGGCGGAGGTGGTACCGGCGCACCCGGCGCGGCGGAGGCCGACGGTGCACCCAGCCAGCCGAGCGCGGCGACCGAACCGGTCAGTCCGAAGAATCCGCGTCGCGAGATTTTCATCGTCGAACTCCTTTGGCTGTCAGGCACAGGGAGAAGCAACTGCTCGGGATGCTACCGATGGGTCGGCCGCGACACGCCGCTATCCGTCCCATCCGAACGACCCGCGGCCCTAGGGCTTCGGGTCCCTTCCGCGCATCGCCGACGGCGGGTCGGGTCGGCCCTCGAGTTCTACACCGGGACCCTCGGAATGACGATGAAATTCCGGGACGGTGCGCACGTCGCCGCGCTGGACGGGGGCCAGTGGCGGTCGGGGCTCGGCGGCCGCCTGGCGGTGGGCGGCGTCCGCGGGCACACTCGCGTGCATGGGTGGATTCGCACGGGCGGCGAAGGTCGTCAACAAGGCAGTGGTCCCGTTGCTCGAACTCCCGGTCGTCGGGCGCGTGCTCGGTCGGGGGATGGTCGTGCTCGCCTATCACGGGCGCAGATCAGGGAACCGAGTCGAGCTTCCCGTCGCGTATCGCCGGCGTGGCGACGAGGTGTCGGTGAGCGTCGCACTTCCCGATCAGAAGACCTGGTGGCGCAACTTCACCGGGGACGGTGGTCCGATCGAGCTGCAGCTTCCGGAGGGGACCAGGGCCGGGCACGCCGTCAGCCGCCGAGACGACAAGGGCTCGGTGACGGTGGTCGTCGCACTCGCTCCGGTGGGGTGAGCCGGGTCCTCGCGTCATTCTCTCGTCGTCAGTGGTGGTGTGCGACGACGTTGATCACCGTGCCGTCGGGTGCGCGCACGAAGAATCGTCGTACGCCCCACTTCTCGACGGTCAGGGGATGCACGATCTCGTAGCCGGCCCGGACCGCTTCCTCGTAAGCGGCGTCGAGGTCGTCGACGTGGACGGAGATCGCCGAATCCTCGGGCGCCGTCGCGTCTCCGGTGACGAGCTGGACGTGCGCGCCCGTCTCGGGGTCGGTGTAGCGGGCGACCCACCCGAGGTTGAACTCCTCGGTGCTCAAGCCGAGATAGTCGGTGTAGAAGGACTTCACGGCATCGATGTCGCCCACCGGCAGGTTCGTGGTGATTCGCCTGACTCGCATGGTGTCGATCGTAGTTAGGCTGGACCGATGCGTGGCGAGTACAAGGTTCCCGGCGGCAAGCTCGTGGTGGTCGACGTCGAGACGGAGGACGGACGGCTGTCACGGGTGGCACTGTCCGGCGACTTCTTCCTCGAACCCGACGAGGCGCTCGGCGACATCGTCGCCGCGGTGACCGGGATGTCCGTCAATGCCGATGCCCCGCAACTGGGGAAGGCGATCACGGATGCGCTCGGTGACGGGGTCGCGATGATCGGGTTCACACCGGAATCCGTCGGGATCGCGATCCGGCGCGCACTCGGCCACGCCACGGGCTGGTACGACCACACCTTCGACGTCATCGGGCCGGTCGTGCTCGACCCTGCGATGCACGTGGCGCTCGACGAGGTCATCACTCGAGAGGTTGCGTCGGGAGAACGCGGCCCGACGCTGCGGTTCTGGGACTGGGACTCACCGCTCGTGGTGATCGGCTCGTTCCAGTCGGTGCGCAACGAGGTCGACGAGGACGCCGCGGCGCGACACGGCATCGGCATCGTGCGGCGCATCTCCGGCGGCGGCGCGATGTTCATGGAACCGGGCAACTGCATCACCTACTCGCTGTCCGTTCCCACCTCGCTCGTCGACGGACTGAGCTTCGAGCGTTCCTACGAGTTCCTCGACCAGTGGGTGATGGGTGCACTCGCCGACGTCGGCATCAAGGCACGGTACGTCCCCATCAACGACATCGTCTCCGAGCACGGCAAGATCGGCGGCGCCGCACAGAAGCGGTTCGTCGCCGGTGCGGTGCTGCACCACGTGACGATGTCGTATGACATCGACGCCGACAAGATGACCGAGGTGCTGCGCATCGGGCGGGAGAAGATCTCCGACAAGGGAATCACCAGCTCCGGCAAGCGGGTCGACCCGATGCGCTCCCAGACCGGCATGTCGAGGGCCGAGATCATCGGTGCGTTCGTGGCGCATTTCCGCACCCGTTACGACACCCGGCCGAGCGAGTACACCGACGCCGAACTGGCCGCCGCGCGTGAACTGGTGGAGACCAAGTTCACGACGGATGCCTGGACGCGCCGGGTGCAGTGAGTCCTGTCGGCCCGCCTGCCGACGCCTGGACTCACGGCACGGGACTGCGCAACTTCGGAACCGTGGGTAGCAGCGCGACCAGGACGGCCAGGACGCCGTAACCGGCTGTGAGCGTGGCGACCGTGGCGACGCCCGCCACGAGCAGCGGGCCGCCCGCGTCGCCGAGTTCTCGGCCCAGTTCTGCCGCGCCCATCGTCTGCCCGATGCGTTCCGGGGGAGTCGACGACGCGAGGGACGCGAAGCCGAGCGGAGTGATGATGCCGGTGCCGACGCCGATACCGACGGCCGCGACAAGCACGCCCGCCAGGCCCGGCACCATTGCGAAGGCGAGACCGGCGGCGGTGATCAGCAGGCCGACGGTGATGCCCGCGCGGGCGGTGAACCTGCCCGCGTCGTACCGACGTCCGATCTGGGGTTGGACGAACGCGGCGGTCGCGGCGAGGACGGACACCGCGGCTCCGGTCGCGACCGGGCCGAGGCCTGCCGCCGCACCGGACACCGGGAGGAACCCGACGCCGACCGACAGCGCCGCGGTCGCGGCGGCGAGCGCGGCGGTCGGTGCGAGGAACGTGCGGTCGGCGAGGCGCCGGGCGAGGTCGACGACGGTCTGCCGGGTCTTCGGCAGCGGCGGTACCGCGGGCACGGCGACCGCGGCCCACACAGCGGTCACCGCGGCGACGACGGTGAGGACCACGAAGAGGGCGGGCAGTCCGCCGAGCCAGACGATGACGCCGCCGATCAGCGGGCCGAGTGTGTATCCGATGCTCTTGAAGAACCCGTAGCTGCCGAATGCCTTGCCGTGGGAGGCATTTGGGTTCAGCCGCGCGACGAGGGCGCCCGCGGCAGGGGAGAACGCCGACGCCGCGGCGCCCTGACCGAGGCGCGTCACCCACAGCCATGTTTCGTCGTCGGCGACGACGTACAGCGCCGAGCAGACGGCGAACGCGATCAGGCCGCCGATCATCACGGGCTTGGCGCCGATCCGATCGGCGAGGGTGCCGAACACGGGCTTGAGGATCACCTCGGCGCCGTCGTACAGGGCGAGGAGCAGACCCAGGTAGAGGAGCGAGTTCTGCAGGTCACCGGCGTCGGAACCGAGGGTGGCCGCAACCGAGTGGGCGCCGAAGGCGGTGGTGAATCCCGCCGCGTACAGCGGCCACAGCTGCCAGGTCGGCGGCGTCGCACTCGGGGAGCTCATTCCACAACCTCTCGGGAGCTCGTGGTGTCGGTTCCGTGCAGCGTCTCGAAGACCTTCTCGGTGTAGTCGGCGAGTCGGTCGGTGCAGTGGCGGAGTCGTTCGGCGGCGGCCGCAGCGCTCGGAGCGCCGAACACGTCGCGCGCCTTGATGTCGCGGTGCCAGCGTCGCAGTCGCTCGAGACTCTGCTCCTCCTCGTCGAGTTCCGCGAGGGTGAATTTCGCCGTGCGGATCTCCTTGTCGATCTCGGCTTCGAATTTGTCGCAGTCGGAGAGGAATTCGGTCCAGTCGTCCTCGCGGGCGGCGGTGAACATCGCCTCGAATCGACCGGAGTCGTCGTCGGTGACTCCGGTGGCGCGGAGCGCGACGGTCTCGCCGCCGGCGCGGTCTGCGAGTTCCCTCGCTCTGCCGAGGCCGGCCGAGAACGCGGGGACGTCGGGGACCGCCCACACGCCTTGCCCCAAGGACAGTGCGCCCACTTTGCGCAGCTCCCGCCACACTGCAACGCGGTGTCGCGTCGGCTCCGCGGCGAGCCGGATCACCAGCACCGTCCACTCGACATTCGGGGAGGAATCAGCAGTCACACCATGAAATGTAACAGGCGTTACAAACGCCGAGCTGTTCTCGACGGGAATACCGCGGAGCGTGAGGCGTTTCACTCAGTACTGGGTCTTGCGGATGCCGAGGGCGCCCCGTCACCGAAAATCGGGGACATCGGGTTCGTTCCCTGTGTAGCCCCGCATCCCGCGCCTGCCGGAGGGCTGGGCGACACCACCCGACACCCGACGCTGTCCGTCGGCGGATTGCTACGTGCCGCGACCGGCCTTTCGAACCGGAAGGAAGGCACGATCATGACGTTGGCCGCCAGTGTCGTCGAACTTCTCGCTGCCGGGGCCGTCGCTGTCCCGCTACTCGCGTTTCCCTCATCGGTTGCGAACTCGTCAGCGCTCCCGGGTGTCACCGCACCGGTGGCCGTAGACGGTGTCGACGGTCCGCTCGATGATGGTTCGGACGATGACCGGGACCGGGACCGGGACCGGGACGATCAGGATCTCCGCGACGAGCAACGGCAACAGCAGCTCGAACGCAGACAGGAGCGATGCGCGGAGTACCAGGTGCCACCGCCGCCGATGTGCATGCTCCCACCGTCCGAATCGGTCGGCTGAGCGCCTCCGCCGGCGCGAGGACGGGGCGCGCAACGCCGCGAACGTTGCGATACTCGATGTCGAGTAGATTCCCCGGTCCCGGATGGGAGTGCGATGGCCCTGCCCGCGATCCTCAGCGTCGACGACGATCCGAGCGTCTCCCGCGCCATCGTGCGCGACCTGCGGCGTCGGTACGGGGAGTCGTACCGGATCGTCCGCGCGCAGTCGGGGGCCGACGCGCTGGACGCGCTCAAGGAGATGAAGTTGCGGGGCGATCCAGTGGCCGTGCTGCTCGCCGACCACCGGATGCCGGGCATGAGTGGCATCGAATTCCTCGAACAGGGCATGGACCTGTATCCCACCGCGAAACGCGTGCTGCTCACCGCGTACGCAGACACCAACGCGGCGATCGACGCCATCAACGTCGTCGACCTCGACCACTACCTGCTCAAACCGTGGGATCCGCCGGAGGAGAAGCTGTATCCGGTCCTCGACGCGTTGCTCGAGGCGTGGGCGACGTCGGACGCCCGGCCCGTCACCGATATCCGGATCGTCGGGCACCGGTGGTCCGCGCGGTCGTCGGAGGTGCGGGAGTTCCTGGCGCGCAACCAGTGTCCGTATCGGTGGTACATGTCGGACGAGCCGGAGGGCCAGCGGTTGTTGGAGGCCGCGGGCGCCGACGGCCTGCGGTTGCCGGTGGTGATCACCAGCGACGGCCGGGCGTTGGTGGAGCCGACCGACTCGGAACTGGCGGCCCGCGTCGGTCTGTCCACGACACCCTGCGCCGACTTCTACGACCTCGTCGTCATCGGCGGCGGCCCGGCAGGGCTCGGCGCGGCCGTGTACGGCGCATCGGAGGGGCTGCGCACCGTCCTCATCGAGCGCACCGCCACGGGCGGGCAGGCCGGACAGAGTTCGCGGATCGAGAACTATCTCGGCTTCCCGGACGGGCTGTCCGGCGGCCAGCTCGCCGACCGCGCCAGGCGCCAGGCGGCGAAGTTCGGCGCCGAGATCGTGACCACCCGCGAGGTCGTGGCACTCGAGGTGAACGGGTCCGCGCGGACCGTGCGGTTCGCCGACGGCGCCACCCTCGACGCGCACACCGTCATCCTCGCGACCGGGGTGTCCTACCGGCAGTTGCCGGTGCCGGGGATCGACGACTTCACCGGCCGCGGCGTGTTCTACGGCTCCGCGGTCACCGAGGCGGCGAGGTGCGCGGACCAGGACGTGTACATCGTCGGCGGGGCGAACTCCGCGGGCCAGGCAGCGGTCTACCTGGCGAGAAGTGCCCGCTCGGTCACGATCGTGGTGCGCGCGAAATCCCTCGACGCGTCCATGTCTCACTACCTGATCCAGCAGATCGCACGGAACCCGCGCATCGTCGTCCGCGCCTGCTCGGAGGTGATCGGAACGGACGGCGACGACCACCTGTCGCGGATCACGCTGCGCGACAACGTCACCGGAGCGATCGACACCGTCGACGCGCCCTGGCTGTTCCTGTTCATCGGCGCCGCGCCCCGCACCGACTGGCTCGACGGCGTCGTCGTCCGCGACGACGCCGGATACGTCGTGTCCGGTCCCGATCTCGTCGTGGAAGGGCGGCGGCCACACGGATGGGATCTCGACCGGCCACCCCAGCATCTGGAAACGAGTGTCCCGGGGGTGTTCGCGGCCGGCGACGTGCGGGCAGATTCGGCGAAACGAGTCGCGTCCGCGGTCGGTGAAGGCGCGATGGCCGTCATGCTGGTGCACCGCTACCTGGACCGGCAATGACCGGCGGCGCGGTGCCTGTCTGCTCGCCGGACCTGCTGCGGACACTGTTCCTCTTCGAGAAACTCGACGACGACCAGTTGGACGAGTTGTGCCGGGTGGGGCGGATCGAGACGGTGGAACCCGGTCCGGTGTACCGGGAGGGGGAGCCCGCCACCTGCTTCTACGTCCTGCTCGACGGCACGGTGGTCCTGACAGTCCTGTCGGGTACGCGTGAGGTGGAGATGTCACGCACCTCGCACCGCGGGTCCTACGCGGGCGCGTGGACCGCGTACATGGGGGACCGGGTTCCGCAGGTGTACAGCGGGTCGATGACGGTGCCGGAGCGCGCCACGTTCTTCGTTCTCGCCGCCGGGGACTTCGCGCGCCTGATGGCCGACTGGTTCCCGATGGCACTGCACCTACTGGAGGGGCTGTTCTTCGGTAATCGCAACGCACGGGAAATCCTCGACCAGCGCGAACGCCTGCTGGCCCTCGGATCACTGTCGGCGGGCCTGACACACGAGCTGAACAATCCCGCGGCGGCCGCGGTCCGGGCCACCTCCGAACTCCGGGACCGGGTCGTGAAGATGCGGCACAAGCTGGGGCTGATCGCGTCCGGTGCCTACGACCCCGCGGTGCTCCACCTGCTCATCCGCATCCAGGAGGACGCGGTGGCGGTCGTCGCGAGCGCGCCGACGCTGAGTCCGCTGGAGGAGTCCGACCGCGAGGACGAACTCGGCGCGTGGCTCGACGACCACGGCATCGCGGGCGCGTGGACCCTCGCGCCGACGTTCGTGCAGGCGGGGTTGGACGTCGCCTGGCTCGAGCGGGTCGCGTCGACCGTCGCCCCGGAGCTTCTCGCCAGTGCGGTCGGGTGGCTCGCGCACACCATCGAGACCGAACTGCTGATGAACGAGATCACCGAGTCCACATCCAGGATCACCAACCTCGTCGGTGCCGCGAAACAGTATTCGCAGCTCGACCGCGCCCCCGTGCAGGTCTCCGACGTGCACGACCTGCTCGACAGCACACTCGTGATGCTCAGCGGAAAGATCGGCAAGGACGTCGAGGTGGTGAAGGACTACGACCGGACGTTGCCGCCGATCCCGGTGCACGCAGCCGAACTCAACCAGGTGTGGACCAACCTCGTCGACAACGCCGTCGCAGCGATGGGCGGCCGCGGAACCCTCACCGTCCGCACCCGGCGAGACGGCGACCGCCTCGCCGTTGTCATCGAGGACACCGGAGCGGGCATCGCCGACGACGTGCGCGGTCGTCTCTTCGAACCGTTCTTCACGACCAAACCGGTCGGCGAGGGGACGGGTCTCGGTCTCGACATCTCGTGGCGGATCGTCGACCGGCACGGGGGCGACATTCGCGTCGAATCACGCCCTGGGAAAACCGAATTCGTGGTCCGTGTCCCGCTCACCGCACCGGAGGGAGAAGAACATGACTGACATCGAGGGCATCGCACCGGACGTGCCGCCGAGCGGACCTGGTTGCGTCGACTGCGACGCCGCGCAGGGGTGGTGGGTGCACCTGCGGCGCTGCGCCGAGTGCGGGCACATCGGATGCTGCGACTCGTCGCCCGCGCAGCACGCGTCGGCGCACGCCGCCGCGACCGGTCACCCGTTCGTACAGAGCTACGAGCCGGGCGAGGACTGGTTCTGGAACTATCGGACCGAGCAGATGTACGACGGTCCGGACCTCGCCGAACCCCGCCACCACCCGCTGAATCAGCCCGCGCCGGGCCCGGAGGGCCGGGTACCGCTGGACTGGCGCAATCACATTCACTGAGGGCTGTCGGCGGCGCCGAGGGTGATGCGATCGATGCGATGACCGTCGAGCGAGGCCACGGTCAGGCTGACACCGCCCACGGTGACGGTGTCACCGACCCGGGGGACGTCTTGCAGCCGGTGCATGACGAATCCGCCGACGGTGTCGAACGGGCCGGGAGGCAGTGTGATGCCCGTCTGCTTCTCGAAGTCGTCGGCGAGGAGCAGGCCGTCGACGGTGTCCGGTCGTGAGGTCGACGAGTCGGATTCGGTGGCGTCGTCGAACTCGTCGCCGATCTCGCCGACGAGTTCCTCGACGATGTCCTCGAGCGTCACGATGCCCGCGGAACCGCCGTACTCGTCGATCACCAGGACCAGTTGGACGTTCTCGCGGCGCATCTCCGCCAGCGTCGACAGTGCCCTCTTGCTGCCGGGGAACTGCACCAGCGGGCGGCACAGGTCGGCCACCACCGCGTCACCGTCCGCCCGGAACAGGTCCCGCAGGTGCACGAACCCCAGGACGGCGTCGAGTGAACCACCGACCACGACAGGCAGGCGACTGTGCCCGAGCTCGATCGCGCGGTCCCGGGCCTGCCGAACGGTGCTGTCGGCTTCGAGGTGATCCACCTCGGTTCGCGGGCGCATCACCTCCGTCAGCGTGCGGTTGCCGGCGTCGAACACCTCCGACAGCACCTTTCGCTGCTCGGCGGGGAGCGCGTCGTGTCCGATCAGTAGTTCCCGCAGCTCGTCGGGGGTGACGGCCTCGGCGGTGCGGGCCGGGTCACCGCCGAGGAGCCGGACCACCGCATCGGTCGAGACGGACAGCAGCCAGATCACCGGACGCATCAGCACCGCGAACCGGTCGAGCGGCGGGCCGGTGGCCCGGGCGACGCCGGTGGAGCGTTGGAGCGCAATCCGCTTGGGCACCAGCTCGCCCAGAACCAGTGAGAGATAGGCGACGACGAGCGTCGTGCCGATCAACGCCACGACGTCGGCGGTGTCGCTCGAGAGCCCCCACCCGCGGAGGGTGGGGGCCATGTCGGGCGCGATCGCCGACGCGCCGTACGCGGCGGAGAAGAAGCCGGCGACCGTGACCCCGATCTGCACCGCGGACAGGAACCGATTGGGGTTCCTGGCGAGGTCCGCGGTTCGGGCGCCGCGCCTGCCCCGCTGCGACAGCGCCCGGATCTGGCTCTCCCGCAACGACACCAGAGCGATCTCCGTCGCCGCGAACACGCCCCCGACGAGGATGAACAGCAGCACCAGCCCGACATTGAGTGCCGTGGCCGTGTTCACGGGACCGACCCTGACTGCGTGGGGCGGACGGCTCTCGCAGCACCGTCCATGATCCCTCCTTCGTCGTACTCGACGGACCGGGGTGCGGTCAGTCTAGGAAGTCGGCAGCAATCGCGCGAGGACGTCCGCGAGGGTGATGAGTCCGACGAGCGTTCCGTCGTCGCTGCGCACGATCGCGATGTGACTGCGCGTTTCCCGCATCGTCGCCAGCGCCGCGTACACCGGTGTCCCCGTCGCCAAACCGAGTACTGGACGCATCAGGTCGCGTGCCCGTACGTCCGCCCCCGCGCCCAGACTGTCGCGGACGTGCACCACCCCGAGCACGTCGCCCGTGTCGCGAACGAGCAGTCGTAGGTGGCCCAGTCGATCGGCAGTCGCCCGGATCACCTCGACGGTCGCGTCGGCGGCGACGCTGCTCGGATCGGTGTTCGGCCGGACGATGTCACCGACCGTGAGCGATTCGAGTTCGAGCGCACCCGTGAGATGCCCGTGGTAGCGCTCGTCGAGGGTGCCGACCGTCGCCGAGTGCTCCACGAGATGCCGTAGCGCCGCCGGATCCTGCCCGGACGCAACCTGGTCGACGGGCTGCACACCGACCTTCACCAGGCACCAGTTCGCCAGCCGGTTCAGGCTCACGATGAGCGGGCGGGTCAGCCACATGAACCCGCGCATCGGAATCGCGAGCAGCGTCGCCGACCTCTCGGGATGGGCGATGGCCCACGACTTCGGTGCCATCTCGCCGACGACCAGGTGCAGGAACGTCACGATCAGCAGTGCCAGTACGAAACCGGCGACGTCGGCGAGCCACTGTGGCGCACCCCACTGCGAGAACATCGGTGTGAGCCAGTGGTGGACAGCGGGTTTCGTGACCGCGCCCAGTGCCAGCGTGCAGACGGTGATGCCGAGCTGCGAGCCGGCGAGCAGGACGGACAGTTCGGACGCACTGCGCAGCGCGGCTCGTGCCGACCGGCTGTTCGGTGCCGCGTCCTCCAATCGGTGCCTGCGCGCGGCGATGAGCGCGAACTCGACGGCGACGAAGAACGCACTGGCCGCGATGAGCACGACCGTGACAGCGGCGACGATCCAGGGGTTACTCATCGCCCGGCCCCTTCACATCTGCTGCGACGGTGACGAACAGCGACGACGGGACGTGCTTGTCGACGCCCCGCACCTCGACGTGCAACGACTCCGGTGGTGGTGGTTCATCCGCGATGAGGTCCGCGGGGTCGGCCGGCAACGGGATCGTCACGGTGTCGCCGACGGCGGGCAGCCCGCCGAACCGCGCGATCACCAGACCGGCGAGTGTCTCGTAGTCGTCGTCCTCCGGAAGGTCCCGGTCGAGAATGCGTCCCACCTCGTCGACGTGGACCGCGCCGGGGATCAGCCAGCCGCCGCCGACGGCCTCGACGTCGGTCGCCTCGCGGTCCGGGTCGTGTTCGTCGGCGATCTCGCCGATCAATTCCTCGGCCATGTCCTCGATCGTGACGGCGCCCGCGAAGCCGCCGTATTCGTCGATGACCAGCGCCATCTCGTCCTTCGCTGACGTCAACCGGGACAGGACGTCCGGCAGTGGGAGCGTGGTCGGAACGAGCACCGCGGGGCGCGCGTGATTCGCGGCGGTCCCGGTCGGGGTTGCACCCAGCAGGTCGTGCAGGTGGACGACGCCGACCAGGTCGTCGCTGGAGGCGCCGACGACGGGATAGCGGGTGTGACCGGAGCCCATCCGCGCGATCACGTCGGAGGCGGGTTCGTCGGCGCGGACCACGTCGACCCGGGAACGCGGGACCATCGCGTGTTCGGCTGTGCGCGTGGGGAAGTCGAGAATGCGGTCGAGCAGTGCGGACAGCTCGCGGGGGAGCTCGCCGGTGTTTCGGGACTCGGCGACGATGTGTTCGAGGTCGCGGACCGTCGCCGAGTGCTCGACGTCGTGGACGGGTTCGATCCGCAGCGCCCGCAGCAGGAGGTTCGACGAGGCGTCGAACAGTGCGATCAGCCAGCCGAACAGGGTGAGGTACAGCGTCGTCGACAAGGCGAGGCGGCCCGCGACGAGCTCGGGGCGGGCGATCGCGAGGTTCTTCGGGAACAGTTCGCCGAACACCATCTGGATGACGGTGGACAGCAGCACGGCCGCGATCGCGCCGATGCCGACGCCGACAGCGGTGGGGATCCCGACGCCGCCGAGGAGCTCCCCGAGGCCGCGGCCGATCAGGGGTTCGGCGACGTAGCCGACCAGCAGGCCGGTGACGGTGATGCCGAGCTGCGCGCCGGACAGCATGAAGGACGTGCGGCGGGTGACGGCGAGTGCTCGTGTCGCGGCGGGGTCACCGGCTTCGGCGCGCGCGGTGAGGCGGGACCGGTCGACGGCCATGAAGGCGAATTCCTGGGCGACGAAGTAGCCGGTCACGGCGGTGATGAGCAGGACGACCGCCACGCCGAGAAGGATCGTGAGGACAGTGATCACGGTCGCGCCTCCGGGAGGGTCGCGGCACCGTGGGGTGTGCGGGGCGGTACGGGTCTTCGAGGTTTGCGCCGTGCGCTCTTCATGAACTCTCTCTGTGTGGGTTCAGACGGGTACTCGTCGAGAATAGGGCAAAACGCCCATCGCGTGATGTGCGCATTCGTCCAAGGTTCACACCGATCGGTGGCGCACACTCGACTGCATGCAGACCTGGGAGGACGTCGTCGCCGCCGCGAGCGGGTTGCCGGAGGTTGCGGAATCCACCTGGTACCGCACCCCGGCGCTGAAGGTGGCGGGCAAGGGTTTCGTCCGCCTGCGCAGCGATGCCGACGGCGGGCTCGTGGTGCGCTGCGGCCTCGACGAGAAGGAGGCGCTGCTGTCATCGGGCGACGGTGCGTTCTACACGACGCCGCACTACGACGGGTACGGGGCGATCCTCGTCGATCTCGATGCCGTCGACCACGACCAGTTGGTGGAACTGGTCACGGAGGCGTGGCGCCGCACTGCGCCGAAGCGACTGCTCGCAGGACGCCCCGGCGACGGCGACTAAGCTCGTCGGCGTGGCTCACCCGATGATCGCACCGTCCATCCTGTCCGCCGATTTCGCTCGACTCGCCGACGAAGCCGCCGCCGTCGCCGGTTCCGACTGGCTCCACGTCGACGTGATGGACGCGCATTTCGTGCCGAACCTCACCCTCGGCCTTCCGATCGTGCAGTCGCTGATCAAGGCCACCGACATTCCCCTCGACTGCCACCTGATGATCGACAACCCGGGCCGTTGGGCACCGCCGTACGCCGAGGCAGGTGCACACAACGTCACCTTCCACGCCGAGGCCACCGACGATCCGATCTCCGTCGCCCGCGACATCCGCGCCGCGGGTGCGAAGGCGGGCCTGTCGGTCAAGCCCGGAACCCCGATCGAGCCCTACCTGGAGATCCTCAAGGAGTTCGACACGCTGCTCGTCATGAGCGTCGAACCCGGCTTCGGTGGGCAGTCCTTCATCCCCGACGTGCTCGGCAAGGCCCGCGCCGTCCGCAAGCTCGTCGACTCCGGTGAGCTGACCCTCCTCGTCGAGATCGACGGCGGCATCAACACCGACACCGTCGAGGCCGCAGCCGAAGCGGGCGTCGACTGCTTCGTCGCCGGCTCCGCGGTCTACGGCGCGGCCGATCCCGCCGAGGCGGTGCGCAAGCTCCGCGCCCAGGCGGCGTCGGCGTCGCCGCATCTGACACTGGCCGTCTAGTCGTGGCGGGCAGTGCGCATCGCCGTGAGGATGCCGCCGAGCAGGACCTCGCCGCGGTTGCGATCGCGAACGACGCCGCCGAACGCGTGCGAGGCACAACCAGCCCGAATCCGCCCGTGGGCGCTGTGATTCTCGACACCGACGGACTGATCGCGGGGGTCGGCGCGACCAGTCCCGTCGGGGGGCCGCACGCCGAGGTGATGGCGCTGGGCGTCGCGGGGGACCGCGCTCGTGGCGGCACCGCCGTCGTCACCCTCGAACCGTGCAACCACACCGGCCGCACCGGTCCGTGCACGGCGGCACTGATCGAGGCGGGCATCGAGCGCGTCGTCTACGCCGTCACCGACCCCAACCCGCAGGCCGCGGGTGGCGCAGACACGTTGCGGGCCGCCGGGGTCGACGTGCTCGGCGGTGTGGGCGCAGACCTCGTCGAGCGCACGTCGCTGCGGGCGTGGTTGCACCGTCAGCGGACCGGCCGCGCCCACGTGACCTGGAAGTTCGCCGCAAGCCTCGACGGACGCAGTGCCGCGGCCGACGGCACCAGCCAGTGGATCACCGGCCCGGAGGCGCGTGCCCTCGTCCACCTCGAACGAGCGAAACTCGACGCGATCGTCGTCGGCACCGGGACCGTCCTCGCCGACGATCCGTGGCTGACGGCACGCGAACCCGACGGCTCCCTCGCCGACCGGCAACCGCTGCGGGTCGTCGTCGGGAAACGCGAGATTCCGCGGTCGTCGCGGGTGCTCGACGACGCCGCCGAAACCCTGATCCTGCGGACCCGCGACCCGCACGAGGTGCTTGCCGCGCTCGCCGACCGGCCCGACGTCCTGCTCGAAGGTGGGCCGCATCTGGCCGGCGCGTTCCTGGAGGCGGGATTGATCGACCGCGTCCACGCGTTCCTCTCACCGGTACTGCTCGGTGCGGGCGCCGCAGCCGTGGAGGATGCTGGAGTCGGCACCATCGCGCAGGCGCTGCGGTTCACCCGGGAGTCCGTCGACGCCGTCGGCCCGGATCTGTTGCTCACGCTGGTGCCGCAACGGTCGGACCGCACATGAATCACGCCGCCACACCCCGGCCCCACTCACGAGGAGACAACGACACAGTGTTCACCGGCATCGTCGAAGAACTGGGCGAGATCGTCGCCAAGGAAGACCTGGCCGACGCGGCCCGCTTCACCGTCCGCGGACCGCTGGTCACCTCCGACGCCGGTCACGGCGACTCGATCGCCGTCAACGGCGTCTGCCTGACCGTGGTCGACGTCCTCGACGGGGACAGCTTCACCGCCGACGTGATGGCCGAGACGCTGAATCGCTCGAGCCTGGGCAACCTCGCCGTCGGCAGCAGGGTGAACCTCGAACGTGCCGCCGCACTGAACAGCCGCCTCGGCGGCCACCTCGTGCAGGGCCACGTCGACGGCACCGGCACGATCGTCAGCCGCTCCCCGTCCGAGAATTGGGAGGTCGTGCGGATCTCCCTGCCCGCGTCGATCTCACGGTATGTGGTGGAGAAGGGGTCGATCACGGTCGACGGCGTCTCGCTGACCGTGTCCGCGCTCGGCGGCGATGCCGATCAGGAATGGTTCGAGATCTCCCTGATCCCGACCACCCTCGCTCTGACGGTCCTCGGGACCGCCACACCGGGAACGCTCGTCAACCTGGAGGTCGACGTGATCGCCAAGTACGTCGAGCGGTTGCAGACGGCCGGTAGACAGAACGCGTGACGGCCTCCCGGCCCGGGACACGATGACGGCCCGCGGTCGTGAGGTCGTACTGTTGAGGTGCATCCGACGGCGCTCGCCCGGTGGTGCACGGAGCAATCGATGAGTGATCGATGAGTGATGGAGCGCAGGACGTGACCAGGTTCGACAGTATCGAGCGCGCAGTCGCCGATATCGCCGCAGGCAAGGCCGTTGTCGTTGTCGACGACGAGGATCGCGAGAACGAAGGCGACCTCATCTTCGCCGCCGAGAAGGCGACGCCGGAACTCGTGGCCTTCATGGTCCGCTACACGTCCGGCTACCTGTGCGTGCCGCTCGACGGCGACGACTGCGATCGTCTCGGCCTGCCCCCGATGTACTCGTCGAACCAGGACAAGCACGGCACCGCCTACACGGTCACCGTCGACGCGAAGGAAGGTATCGGCACCGGCATCTCGGCGTCCGACCGCGCCGCGACGATGCGCCTGCTGGCCGACCCGAACACCGGCGCCTCCGACTTCACCCGCCCCGGCCACGTCGTCCCGTTGCGCGCCAAGGAGGGCGGCGTCCTGCGTCGTCCCGGCCACACCGAGGCCGCTGTCGACCTCGCCCGCATGGCCGATCTGCGCCCCGCGGGCGTGATCTGCGAGATCGTCAGCCAGAAGGACGAGGGTCACATGGCCCAGACCGACGAGCTGCGCGTCTTCGCCGACGACCACAATCTCGCGATGATCTCCATCGCGGACCTCATCGCGTGGCGGCGCAAGCACGAGAAGCACGTCGTGCGGATCGCGGAGGCCCGCATCCCGACGCCGCACGGCGACTTCCGGGCGGTCGGCTACCAGAGCATCTACGACGAGGTCGAGCACGTCGCCCTCGTCAAGGGCGACATCTCCGGCCCGGACGGTGACGGCTCCGACGTCCTCGTCCGGGTGCACTCCGAGTGCCTGACCGGTGATGTGTTCGGGTCGCTGCGCTGCGACTGCGGCCCGCAGCTCGACGCCGCGCTGGAGATGGTCGCTGCCGAGGGTCGCGGCGTCGTCCTCTACATGCGTGGTCACGAGGGTCGCGGCATCGGCCTCATGCACAAGCTGCAGGCCTACCAGTTGCAGGACGCCGGATCCGACACCGTCGACGCGAACCTCGAGCTGGGTCTGCCCGCCGACGCCCGCGACTACGGCATCGGCGCGCAGATCCTCGTCGACCTCGGCATCACCTCGATGCGTCTGCTCACCAACAACCCCGCGAAGCGGGTCGGTCTCGACGGCTACGGTCTGCAGATCCTCGAGCGGGTGGCGATGCCGTTGCGCGCCAACGCCGAGAACCTGACCTACCTGCGGACGAAGCGGGACCGCATGGGCCACGACCTCGCCGGTCTCGACGAGTTCGAGAAGGGCGGTGCGGTGTGAGCGGCGAGGGACTGCCCGAACTGCAGCTCGGGCAGGCGAAGGACCTGAGCCTCGCCATCGTCGCCGGATCCTGGCACCCCGAGATCTCGGAGGCCCTGATCGCCGGGGCGAAGCGGGTTGCCCGGCAGGCGCAGATCGAGGACGTGACGTTGGTCCGCGTCGCAGGCGCCATCGAGTTGCCCGTCGTCGCACAGCAGCTCGCCCGGATGCACGACGCCGTCGTCGCGCTCGGCGTGGTCATCCGCGGCGGCACCCCGCACTTCGAGTACGTGTGTGACGCCGTCACCTACGGCCTGACCCGCGTCTCCCTCGACGAGGGCACCCCCGTCGCCAACGGGGTGCTCACCACCGACACCGAGCAGCAGGCGCGGGACCGGGCCGGGTTGCCCGATTCCGTCGAGGACAAGGGCGGCCAGGCGTGCGCCGCCGCCATCGACACCGCCGTGACGCTGAAGAACCTCCGCGAGCAGGCGGGGCAGTGACGGTGAGCGACTGGGAACTCGAGGTACGGCCTCGCAAGTCCGCGCGCTACGCCTACGGTGTCGCCGTCCTCTGCGTCCTGGTTTTCCTCGTCCTCGGCGTGCTGCTGCGGACGACGGCGACGGGTGTGTACTTCCGGCTGGTGGATCAGCTCGCGATGATCGGCATCGGGATGATGCTGGCCGGTGGTGTCCTGCTGCTGGCGCGACCCCGACTGCGGGTGAGCCGCGAGGGGGTTCGGGTGCGCAACGCCTTCGGTGAGCGTCACGTCGACTGGGACCTCGTGGAGGGCCTGTCGTTCCCCGACGGCGCCGCCTGGGCCCGCATCGAACTCCCCGACGACGAGTACATCCCGGTCATGGCGATCCAGTCCAACGATCGTGAGCACGCCGTGTCCGCGGTGCAGTCGTTCCGGCGTCTCGCCGAGAAGTACGCCCCCGCGAACAACGCGAGCTGACGGGCACGTCGGAGCCCGCGACTAGTCTGGATTTCGTGCCAGATCCCGCCACCTATCGCCCCGCCACCGGAACCATTCCGACGGCGCCCGGCGTCTACAAGTTCCGCGATCCCCACGGCAGGGTCGTCTACGTCGGCAAGGCGAAGAACCTGCGCAGCAGGCTGAACTCCTACTTCGCCGACGTCGCGTCGCTGCATCCGCGGACGCGTCAGATGGTGACGACGGCGGGCAGCGTCGAGTGGACCGTCGTCGGGACCGAGGTCGAGGCACTCCAGCTCGAGTACAACTGGATCAAGGAGTTCGACCCCCGGTTCAACGTCCGCTACCGCGACGACAAGACGTACCCGGTGCTCGCGGTGACCCTGGGCGAGGAGTATCCGCGGCTGTTCGTCTACCGGGGTCCGCGGCGCAAGGGGGTCCGGTACTTCGGTCCGTACTCGCACGCGTGGGCGATCCGCGAAACCCTCGACCTGCTGCTGCGGGTGTTCCCGGCCCGGACGTGTTCCACCGGAGTGTTCAAGCGGCACAACCAGATCGGCAGGCCCTGCCTGCTCGGCTACATCGACAAGTGCTCGGCGCCCTGCGTCGGGCGGGTAAGCGCCGACGAGCACCGCGCCATCGTCGAGGATTTCTGCGACTTCCTCGCCGGCCGCACGGACAAGCTCGTCCGGGAACTCGAGATCCGGATGCAGCAGGCGTCCGACGACCTGGACTTCGAGACGGCGGCACGCCTGCGGGACGATCTCGGGGCACTGCGGAAGGCATTGGAGAAGCAGGCCGTCGTGCTCGGCGACGGAACCGACGCCGACGTCGTCGACTTCGCCGCCGACGAACTGGAAATGTCCGTGCAGGTCTTCCACGTGCGGGGCGGGCGAGTCCGCGGCCAACGCGGATGGGTCGTCGAACTGTCCGGTGACCAGGACACCAGGGAACTCGTCGAGGAGTTCCTCACCCAGTTCTACGGCGAGCAGGCGGCCCTGACCGACCAGCCCGGACTGCAGGCCGACAAGGCGACGGCGGTGCCGCGGGAGGTGCTGGTCCCGGTGCTGCCCCGCAACGCCGACGAGATGCAGAACTGGCTCAGCGGGCTGCGTGGCTCGGCGGTGTCCCTGCGGGTGCCGCAGCGCGGAGACAAGAAGGCGCTCGCCGAGACCGTCGAACGCAACGCGAAAGAGGCACTGGCCCAGCACAAACTGAAGCGGGCAGGCGACCTGACGTCCCGGTCGGCTGCGCTGCAGGGCATCCAGGACGCCCTCGAACTCGACGAGGCGCCGCTGCGGATCGAATGCGTCGACATCAGCCACGTGCAGGGCACCGACGTCGTCGCATCGCTCGTGGTGTTCGAGGACGGGTTACCCCGCAAGTCCGACTACCGGCACTACGCGATCAGGGAGGCCGCGGGCGACGGCAGGTCCGACGACGTCGCGTCCATCGCGGAGGTGACGCGGCGCAGGTTCCTGCGTCACGCGCAGGACGTCCGAGGCGGTACCGACGACGCCGCCGATGTGGGGTCGGGTGGCGATCTCGCTCCCGAAGCGGCCCTCGATCCGACCACCGGCCGCCCGCGCCGCTTCGCGTACCCGCCGAACCTGTACGTCGTCGACGGTGGAAAGCCGCAGGTCACCGCGGCGGCCGCGGTACTCGACGAACTCGGCATCACCGACGTCGCCGTCGTCGGTCTCGCCAAGCGGCTCGAAGAGGTGTGGGTTCCCGGTGAGGACGATCCGGTGATCCTGCCTCGTACCAGCGACTCGCTGTACCTGCTGCAACGAGTCCGAGACGAGGCGCACCGGTTCGCGATCACCTTCCACCGCAGCAAACGGTCCCGCCGGATGACCGCGTCGGCACTCGACTCCGTCAAGGGACTCGGCGAGCGGCGGCGCACGGCACTCGTCACCCACTTCGGTTCGGTCGCCCGGCTCAAGGACGCCACCGTCGAGGAGATCACCGCCGTGCCCGGCGTCGGTGTGGCGACGGCGCGGGCCGTCCTCGCCGCCCTGAACGGGGAATCCGCGGTGACGCGCGGGGAAACCCCGGCTGAGGAAACCGATGATCGGGCCCTCGTAGGGGATGATGAGTCGGGGTCCGCCGACGTCGGGCCCGAAGCGGTGGAGGCCGGTGTCGTGAAGTCTGAGAGGGCGGGTGTCGAGTGACCGAACACGTGACCGAACGGCCGGACATCGACGTCGCCCTGGTGACCGGGCTTTCCGGCGCGGGACTGAGCACCGCCGCGAAGGTGCTCGAGGACATGGGCTGGTACGTCGCGGACAACCTGCCACCCGAACTGATCACGCGCATGGTGGACCTCGGGCGGTTGCCGTCCTCGCGGATCCCGAAGCTTGCGGTGGTGATCGATGTTCGCAGTCGGCGATTCACGGGCGAACTGGCAGCAGTGGTGAAGGAGGTCGCGGCAAGCGCGACCCGAACCCGCGTGCTGTTCCTCGAGGCGAGCGACTCGGTGCTGGTGCGGCGGTTCGAGAACAACCGGCGCAGCCATCCGCTGCAGAGCGAGGGCAGCGACGGAACCCTCAGCGAAGGGATCGCGTCCGAGCGGGCGCGCCTCGCGCCCGTCCGTGCCGACGCCGACCTCGTGATCGACACCTCGTCGCTCTCGGTGCACGAACTGCGTCATCGCGTGGAGGCCGCGTTCGGTGGCGGCCAGGTGCCGTCCGTCGCCGTCACCGTCCAGTCCTTCGGCTTCAAGTACGGGCTGCCGATGGACGCGGATGTGGTGTGCGACGTACGTTTTCTGCCGAACCCGCACTGGATCCCCGAGCTGCGCGAACACACCGGACGTGAGCTTCCGGTCCGCGACTACGTGCTCGGGCAGGACGGTGCCCAGGACTATCTCGACACCTATCACCACATCGTCGATCTCACCACCACCGGTTACCGCAGGGAGGGCAAGCGCTACATGACGATCGCGGTCGGATGCACCGGCGGCAAGCACCGCAGCGTCGCGATGACGGAGGCGCTGGCGTCCCGACTCGCCGCAGACTCGGGCATCACCGTCAAGGTGGTTCACCGCGATCTGGGTCGCGAATGACGCAGGGCTCTCAGGACACAGCTCCGGGTCCGGCGATCGTCGCGCTCGGAGGCGGCCACGGTCTGTACGCGACGCTCCGCGCGGCCCGGCGCCTCAGCAGCGACGTCACCGCGGTGGTGACGGTCGCGGACGACGGTGGCTCGTCGGGGCGCCTTCGTTCCGAACTCGGGCTCATCCCGCCCGGCGACCTGCGCATGGCGCTGGCGGCCCTGGCCTCCGAGGACCCCGACGTCGCGACGTGGACCCAGACACTGCAGCACCGTTTCGGTGGAACGGGAGCACTCGCGGGCCACTCGGTCGGCAACCTGATCATCGCGGGGCTGACCGAGGTGCTCGGCGACACCGTCAGTGCGCTCGACGAGGTGGCCCGGCTCCTCCGCGTCGAGGGCAGGGTCCTGCCGATGTCGCCGATCCCGCTGGCGATCGAGGCGGACGTCGTGGGCCTCGAGTCCGATCCACGGGTCAGCCGCACGATCCGGGGACAGGTGGCGGTCGCGACGACGCCGGGGCAGGTGCGGCGGGTGCGGTTGCTTCCACCCGACCCTCCCGCGACACCCTCCGCGGTCGAGGCCATCGAGCGGGCCGACCTGGTGCTCCTCGGCCCCGGGTCCTGGTTCACGAGTGTCATCCCGCACGTCGTCGTACCCGAGATGGCCGCGGCGCTGCGCGAGACCCAGGCCCGTAAGGCCCTGATCCTCAACCTCGCCCCCGAACCGGGCGAGACCGCCGGGTTCTCGGCCGAACGGCACCTGCACGTCCTTGCACAACACGCGCCGGATCTGCGGGTCGACGACATACTCGTCGACTCGCACTCGGTGCCCGAGGGCAGCGAGCGCGACCACCTGTGCCGCGCCGCTGCCCGCCTCGGCGCCAACGTCGGCTACGCCGACGTCGCACGCCACGGGACCGCGACACACCATCCGGGCAAGGTGGCCGCGGCGCTCGATCAGATCCTGTCTACTGCACTGTTGCGGGGGCACTGCGAACCGCACGCGACACATACGGGAAGGGAGTCCACTTCGTGGCAATGACAGCGGAGGTCAAGGACGAGCTGAGTCGGCTCGTGGTGACCCAGGTGTCCGCACGTCGGGCGGAGGTGTCGTCGCTGCTCCGGTTCGCGGGTGGACTGCACATCGTCGCCGGCCGAGTCGTCGTGGAGGCGGAGGTCGACCTCGGGTCGACGGCCCGCCGCCTGCGCGGCGAGATTCACGACCTCTACGGGTACGCCGCAGACGTGCACGTCCTCGGGGCGGGCGGGCTGCGCAAGAGTGCGCGCTACATCGTGCGAGTGAGCAAGGACGGCGAGGCCCTCGCCCGCCAGACCGGGCTCCTCGACCTGCGGGGCCGGCCGGTCCGCGGTCTTCCCGCGCAGGTCGTCGGTGGCAGCGTCGTCGACTCGGAGGCCGCGTGGCGCGGCGCGTTCCTCGCGCACGGGTCTCTGACGGAGCCCGGGCGATCCTCCGCGTTGGAGATCAGTTGCCCCGGCCCGGAGGCCGCGCTCGCGCTGGTCGGTGCGGCGCGGCGACTGGGTGTCGCGGCGAAGGCCCGTGAGGTCCGGGGTGCCGACCGCGTCGTGGTGCGCGACGGCGAGGCCATCGGCGCGCTGCTCACCCGCATGGGTGCGCAGGACACGCGATTGACCTGGGAGGAACGCCGGATGCGCCGTGAGGTGCGGGCCACGGCGAACCGGCTGGCGAACTTCGACGACGCCAACCTGCGACGATCCGCACGGGCCGCTGTCGCGGCGGCGGCGCGGGTGGAGCGGGCTCTGGACATCCTCGGCGAGGACGTCCCCGATCATCTCGCGGCCGCGGGCAGCCTGCGGGTGCAACATCGGCAGGCGTCGCTGGAGGAACTCGGCCAACTGGCAGATCCTCCGATGACGAAGGATGCTGTAGCGGGACGCATCCGGCGCCTGTTGTCCATGGCGGATCGCAAGGCCAAGGAAACCGGGATTCCGGACACCGAGTCCGCAGTGACCGCGGAGCTGCTCGACGAGGCGTAGCGAGGCGGAGCCGACCCTCGGGTGCCGAGGAGCAGTGAATCGGATCCAGGCGTCGACTGGGACATCACACGAGAACTGCCAGACGGGAGTACACAGTGACAATCCGGGTAGGCGTGAACGGCTTCGGCCGAATCGGACGCAATCTGTTCAGGGCGGTCGACGCACAGAAAGCGCTCGGCACCACGGACATCGAGATCGTGGCGGTCAACGATCTGACCGACAATGCAACCCTCGCTCACCTGCTGAAGTACGACTCGATCCTCGGTCGTCTGCCGTACGACGTCTCACTCGAAGGCGACGACACGATCGTCGTCGGCGACCAGAAGATGAAGGCCATGTCGCTGCGCGAGGGTCCGTCGGCGTTGCCGTGGGGTGACCTGGGTGTCGACGTCGTCGTCGAGTCCACCGGCATCTTCACCGACGCCGCCAAGGCGAAGGGGCACCTGGATGCGGGCGCCAAGAAGGTCGTCATTTCTGCGCCCGCCAAGGGCGAGGACATCACGATCGTGATGGGTGTCAACGACGGCGCGTACGACGGTAGCCAGAACATCATCTCCAACGCTTCCTGCACGACGAACTGCCTCGGCCCGGTGGCCAAGGTGCTCGACGACGAGTTCGGCATCGTCAGGGGCCTGATGACCACGGTCCACGCCTACACACAGGACCAGAACCTGCAGGACGGTCCGCACCGGGATCTCCGTCGCGCACGCGCCGCCGCCCTCAACGTCGTCCCGACCAGTACCGGCGCCGCGAAGGCCATCGGGCTCGTGCTTCCGCAGCTGGCCGGCAAGCTCGACGGCTACGCACTGCGTGTGCCGATCCCGACCGGATCGGCCACCGACCTCACCGTGAACCTGCAGAAGCCGGCGTCGGTCCAGGAGATCAACGCCGCCATGAAGGCCGCCGCGGAGGGGCCGCTGAAGGGCATCCTGAAGTACACCGAGGACCAGATCGTATCCTCGGACATTGTCACCGACCCCCACTCGTCGATCTTCGACGCCGGTCTGACGAAGGTCATCGACGACCAGGTCAAGATCGTCGCCTGGTACGACAACGAGTGGGGCTACTCGAACCGTCTCGTCGACCTCATCGGTCTCGTTGGAAAGGCTCTTTGATCACAGTGGCAGTCAAGACTCTGAAGGACCTGCTGGACGAGGGGGTCGCGGGCCGCGCCGTGCTGGTGCGCTCCGACCTCAACGTCCCGCTGGACGGTGCCACCATCACCGATCCGGGTCGCATCCTGGCCTCGGCGCCGACCATCTCGGCGCTCGCCGAGGCCGGCGCGAAGGTCATCGTGATGGCGCACCTGGGCCGCCCGAAGGGCGAACCGGATCCGGCGCTGTCGCTGGCGCCGGTCGCCGCGAAGCTCGGCGAGGTGCTCGGTCGCAACGTCCAGCTCGCCGGCGACGTCGTGGGCCAGGACGCGCTCGCCAGGTCCGAGGGGCTCACCGACGGTGACGTGCTGCTGCTCGAGAACATCCGCTTCGATCCCCGCGAGACCAGCAAGGACGACGCCGAGCGGCTCGCGCTGGCGAAGGCGCTCGTCGAGCTGACGGACATGAACGGTGCGTTCGTGTCCGACGGGTTCGGTGTCGTGCACCGCAAGCAGGCATCGGTCTACGACGTCGCGACGCTGCTGCCGCACTACGCGGGCACGCTCGTCGCGGCCGAGGTCGAGGTCCTGCAGAAGCTCACGCAGGAGTCCGAGCGGCCGTACGCGGTCGTGCTCGGCGGGTCGAAGGTCTCCGACAAGCTCGCCGTGATCGAGGCGCTGGCCGACAAGGCCGACACCCTCGTCATCGGTGGTGGCATGTACTACACCTTCCTTGCGGCGCAGGGTGTTTCGGTGGGCAACTCGCTGTGCGAGGAGTCGATGATCGACACCTGCAAGGCGCTCCTCGAGCGGTACGCGGATGTCATCCACATCCCGCAGGACGTGGTGATCGCCGATTCCTTCTCCGCCGACGCGGAGGCGAAGACGGTGTCCGTGCTCGAGATCCCGGACGGCTGGATGGGCCTGGACATCGGCCCGGAGTCGGTGGAGCGCTTCGCGGCGATCCTGTCGAACTCCAAGACCGTGTTCTGGAACGGGCCGATGGGTGTGTTCGAGTTCGAGAAGTTCGCGGCGGGCACCAAGGGTGTCGCCGAGGCGATCGTCGAGGCCACCGGCAAGGGCGCGTTCAGCGTCGTCGGCGGCGGCGACTCGGCTGCCGCGGTGCGTCAGCTCGGTCTCCCGGAGGACGGCTTCTCGCACATCTCCACCGGTGGCGGCGCGTCGCTCGAGTACCTCGAGGGCAAGTCCCTGCCCGGTCTGGAGGTACTCGATGGCGCGTAAGCCGTTGATCGCAGGCAACTGGAAGATGAACCTCAACCACCTCGAGGCCATCGCCCTGGTGCAGAAGATCGCCTTCTCGTTGCCGGAGAAGTACTTCGACAAGGTCGACGTGACGGTGATCCCGCCGTTCACCGACATTCGCAGCGTGCAGACGATCGTCGAGGGCGACAAGCTTCTGCTCACGTACGGCGCCCAGGACATCTCCCAGCACAAGTCGGGTGCGTACACCGGCGAGGTGAGCGGTGCGATGCTCGCCAAGCTCGGCTGCACCTACGTCGTCGTCGGGCACTCGGAGCGTCGCCAGTACCACGGCGAGACCGACGCGATCGTGCTCGCCAAGACCAAGGCGGCGCTGGCGAACGGCGTGACGCCGATCGTGTGCATCGGTGAGGGCCTGAACGTCCGTGAGGCGGGCGACCACGTCGCCTTCAACGTTGCGCAGCTCAAGGGTTCACTCGCCGGGCTGTCGGCGGACGAGATCGGCAAGGTCGTCGTCGCGTACGAGCCCGTGTGGGCCATCGGCACCGGCAAGGTGGCCTCGGCCGCCGACGCGCAGGAGGTGTGTGCCGCGGTGCGTGCCACCCTCGCGGAGCTGGCGTCGGCCGCGGTCGCGGCGGACGTGCGGGTGCTCTACGGCGGATCGATGAACGCCAAGAACGTCGGCGAGCTCGTCGCTCAGCCCGACGTCGACGGCGGTCTGGTCGGCGGAGCGTCCCTCAAGGCCGACGAGTTCGCGACGCTGTCCGCGATCGCGGCCGGGGGACCCCTGCCCTGATCCTTCGGATCGAACGACTACGCGTTGGGCGCGTGCACCTCTCGAGGTGCACGCGCCCAACCGCGTCTCTGGGGGTGCGCTGATTCCTATCCGATCGCGTCGAGCCCGAGCTGTCTCAGGCGCGCGTCGAATGCCTCTGCGCGCGCAGTGTTCTCGTAGAAGTCCTCCTGCTCGACAATTCGTCCCCACTTGGTGCGGACCTGCAGGATCGTCCTGTTCCGATGCCGGACCGTGCCGTTGGGGGCGATCACGTGGGTGGTGAAGCGGACGAGGGTCGTCATCCGCCACGGTGGGCCACCGAAATACGCTGCGCCGATCTCGCCCCGCAGACGCGAAGCGACGAAGGTCCGCAGGAACTCCTCGATTGCGTCCCGGCCGACATACACACCGGACCAGCGGTGGTCGAGCTCGCCGGATCGCAGGACGGCGTCATGGCGGTAGGCGCTCAGAAGTGGGCGGTGATCACCTGCGTTGAGTGCGGCGACATCCCGCGTGAACCTGTGCAGCAGCACCCGGAGCAGGACGTAGCGGCCGGTGAATGCTGTTGTCGCACCGGCGGCGAACCAGGCTCTCATCGCCATAGTGTGCAGGACGCCGGCTCGATTCGTCTCTCCACCTCGGCATTGCCCCGTGGTCGACGCGTCTCCGACGTCGGGTGAAGTCTCGAGCCGGGCACTCGAAGTGGCTACGCTGGACCGCACACGATCCGGAGGTGGACATTGTGAAGGTGGAGGAGAACCCGATCGTCCAGAAGATCGGCGTGCAGGTGTTGAAGGTGCACCAGTGGGTGTACGAGCGCACCGGCGGCAGGATCGGGCACCACATCCTCGGCGTGCCCTGCCTGCTGCTCGACACCGTGGGCGCGAAGACCGGGCAGGCTCGCGTCAGCAGTCTCACCTACGTCCGTGACGGCGAGGACTATGTCGTCGTGGCGTCCAAAGGCGGTGCCCCGCAGTCGCCGGGGTGGTACTTCAACCTGAAGGCGCATCCGGAGGCGTCGATTCGGGTCGGTACCACGAGGATCCCCGTCACCGCCCGGTTGCTGGGGCCCGACGACCCGGAGTACACGCGGCTGTTCGCCGCCGCCGATGCAAACAACGGTGGCCGCTACTCCGGGTACCAGCGGCACACGACGCGGCCGATCCCGGTCGTGGTGCTCACGCCGCGGTGACGGGCTGGGTTGCTCGGGCCTAGTGCGTGAGGAAGTCGCGCTGGAAGATGCCCATCCGGGTGGCGTCGCGGTATTTGCCCGCGGCGAAGAACTCCTCGCGCAGAACGCCTTCGACGGTGAACCCGACCTTCTCGTAGATGTGCACGGCGGCATGGTTCTCGGTGTCGACGATGAGGTGCACCTTGTGCAGGTTCAGCACCCCGAACGCGTGCGCGAGGACTTTGCGTGTCGCGATGCCGGCGTACCCCTTGCCCTGATTGCCCGGCGCCACGATGATCTGGAACTCGCAGTTCCGGTGGATGTAGTCGATCTCGACGAGTTCGACCAGACCGACCGCGGTGCCCTCCGTCTCGATCACGAACCGCCGTTCCCGTTCGTCGTGGATGTGCCGTTCGTAGAGCTGCGTCAGCTCGGCGAGGGACTCGTACGGTTCCTCGAACCAGTACCGCATCACCTGGGAGTCGTTGAACAGTCGATGCACGAACGGCAGGTCGTCGCGTTCGAGGGGGCGCAGGTTCACCGTCGAGTTGTCGGCCACGGGTTCGAGCGTATCCGTGTCCGGCCGTTCCGGTGCGCAGCCTCGCGGTCGGATTGTCCGGACTTCCCCCGCCCAGCGGTTCGATACATTAATGTATCGAACATGCCGAGGAGTCGAGCGAACACCCGGGAGCGGCTTCTCGCCGCGGCGCTCGACGTGTTCGCCGAAGAGGGGTTCGGGCGCTCGACCGTCGAGCAGGTCTGTGAGCGAGCGGGATTCACCCGCGGTGCGTTCTACTCGAACTTCGACTCACTCGACGAGCTGTTCCTCGCGATGTGGGAGCAGCGTTCGCAGGCGATGCTCGCCGGGATACGTGAGGCCGTCACCGTCGCCGAGGCCGGTGTGGAATCGGAATCGTTCGATCTCGAGGACGCCGCCGCGCGGATCGTCGCCGCGATCCCCGTCGAGGACCGGTGGTACCGGATCACGGCCGAGTTCACGGCCCATGCGCTGCGCAATCCCGACCTCAGGTCGGTGATGGCCGCGCGCGAGGCGTCGATCCAGTCGACGATCCTGCCGATCGTCGATGCCGCGCTGGCCCGCGCGGGCAGGCGCATCACCGACTCCGAGGCGCTCGGCCGCGCGCTCGTCGCGGTTCACGACGGAACCTCGGTCCAGGTCCTGATGGAACCCGACGACCGCGGGATCGCCCGAGCGCGTACAGCCCTGTTCGTCCATGTCGTCCGCAGTTACAGCGAGAACAAGTGAGGTGCAGATGTCCGAGACAGCCGATGTCATCGTCGTCGGGGGCGGGCTCGCCGGCCTGGTCGCCACGTACGAACTGACCCGGGCGGGGAAGTCCGTCGTGGTCGTGGATCAGGAGAACGAAGCCAACCTCGGTGGACAGGCGTTCTGGTCGCTCGGCGGCCTGTTCTTCGTGGACAGCCCCGAACAGCGCCGGATGGGCATCAAGGATTCCCTCGAACTCGCGATGCAGGACTGGATGGGCAGCGCCGGGTTCGACCGCGACCGCGAGGACCACTGGCCGCGGCAGTGGGCCGAGGCCTACGTCAACTTCGCGGCCGGCGACAAGAGGTCCTATCTGCACGACCTCGGCCTTCGCGTGATGCCGAATGTCGGATGGGCCGAACGTGGCGGCGGGCTCGCCACCGGGCACGGCAACTCCGTGCCCCGCTTCCACATCACCTGGGGCACCGGCCCCGAGGTCGTTCGAGTGTTCCGGGAACCGGTGCTCGAGGCCGCCGCTCGCGGACTGGTCACCTTCCGGCACCGGCACCAGGTCGACGAGCTGATCGTCGAGAACGGCGCGGCTGTCGGCGTCCGCGGCACCGTTCTCGCGCCGTCCCACGAACCGCGGGGCGTCGAGTCCACGAGGGAAGCGGCGGGACAGTTCGAGTTGCGTGCCCAGGCGGTCGTCGTCACCTCCGGCGGTATCGGCGGCAACTTCGAACTGGTGAAGGAGAACTGGCCGACCGAACGACTCGGACGGGCCCCGGAACGGATGATCACCGGCGTCCCGGCACACGTCGACGGCCGGATGCTGGGGATCACCGAATCGGCGGGCGGCAACATCGTCAACCGAGATCGTATGTGGCACTACACCGAGGGCATCGTCAACTGGGATCCGATCTGGCCCAACCACGCGATCCGCATCATCCCCGGCCCGTCGTCGATGTGGCTGGACGCGACGGGTACCCGTATGCCCGTCCCGCTGTTCCCCGGCTACGACACCCTCGCGACGCTCAAGCACATCGTCGGCACCGGCCACGACCACACGTGGTTCATCCTCACGCAGTCGATCATCGAGAAGGAGTTCGCGCTCTCGGGTTCCGAGCAGAATCCGGACATGACCGGCAAGGACCTCAAACTCCTGCTCGGCCGCATCAAGAAGGGTGCGCCCGGTCCCGTCGAGGCGTTCAAACAGCACGGTGAGGACTTCGTGGTCCGCGACAACCTGCGCGACCTCGTCGACGGCATGAACGCCATCAACCCCGGGCCGCCGCTCGACTTCGACCAGGTCGAACGGGAGGTCGTTGCCCGCGACCGGGAGATCGAGAACACGTACACCAAGGACATGCAGATCATGGCTGTCCGCAACGCCCGCACCTACGCGGTCGACAAGGTGATCCGCGTCGCCAAGCCGCACAAGCTGCAGGACCCGGCGCACGGTCCGATGATCGCGGTCCGGTTGAACCTGCTCACCCGTAAGACGCTCGGCGGACTGGAAACCAACCTCGATTCGCAGGTGATCCGCCCCGACGGCACCGCATTCGACGGTCTCTACGCGGCGGGCGAGGTCGCAGGCTTCGGTGGCGGCGGCGTGCACGGCTACAACGCCCTCGAAGGCACCTTCCTCGGCGGTTGCATCTTCTCGGGGCGCAGCGCCGGCCGGGCGCTGGCCCGCAGGCTGTAGGGGCCGTCGTCCGTGCGTGGTCTCCACCCCGAGGGTCGAGACCACGCACGGGCGTGAAGTGCTACCCGAGCAGTTTCGCCTTCAACTTGCCGATGGTCTCGGGGGACAGACCGAGCCCGTCGGTCAGGTACTTGTCCATCGAGCCGTAGGTGGTGTCCACCTGGTCGAGGCCCGCCTGCAGGAAGCTCGCCTGCACGGACACCAGCGGGATGTAATTGAGGTAGGCGTCACCGAACGCGCGCTTGATTCCTTCGGTGTTCTTCGCGATCGAGTCCTTCGCGTACTCGTTGGTGAGCAGGTAGTCCTCCATGATCGTGCTGTCGGATGCGCCCGCAAGGCTCAGCAACAGCGCGGTGGTCCAGCCGGTGCGATCCTTGCCCGCGGTGCAGTGGAAGACCTGGGCGCCGTCGGTGTTCGCCATTGCGGTGAGGAGTTCGGCGAACTTCGCCCGCTCGACCTCACCGGTGACGAACGACCGGTTCATGTCCTCCATCATCGTGACGGCGTCCTCGGGGGCCTTGATCTTGCCGAGCATTTCGTTGATGTTGCCGGACAGGATCGGAATCCGCTTGTACGCGACGCCGGCGGGCAGCACATTCTGCTTCTGCGCGACCTCGTCGTCGGTGCGCAGGTCGTACACCGTGGACAGGTTCAGCCCGGCGAGGGTCGCGAGATCCGCCTCGTTGGGGACGATCGCGTTCGCTCGGTAGAACACGCCCTTGTTCACGTGCCTGCCGTGGGTGCCCACGTAGCCGGCGCCGGTGCCTGCGATGTCGCGGAAGTTGTCGACGCTCGTGAGTCGGGGGGCGTCCGGGGCGACGGGCGCGGAGCTGCCGAGCGAGGCGGAGCCGGAGTCCAGCAGCGCGGCCACCGGTGCAGGGAGTCCGGTTTCCGCCTGTGCGACGCCACCGATGCTCGTGAGTAGCGCCGCCCCGGCGGCGACGAGGACTCCGACAGCTCTGGAACGATGTGACATGGGCAATCTCTTCCGATCGACTGGTGGTGGAGGTGCGTACGCGTCGGAAGTGTTCAGGTGGCATCGTGATCTACGTCATAGTTGTTCCCGTCCAGCGGGAAGCGGAGCGGTGCGCGTCCGGTATCCGTAAGGTCCGATTGCCGACCAATGGGTGTAATACCGGTAGGCTGGGCACGCTTGTGGCCACAATCGTCGCGCGAAGGGCTGAGTACGGTCGAGATGAGACTCTTTCTGGACATCCTGCTGGTGATCTCCAGCCTCCTGCTGATCCTGCTGGTGCTCCTGCACCGTGGTAAGGGCGGCGGCCTGTCCAGCCTCTTCGGCGGCGGCGTCCAGTCGAGCCTGTCCGGCTCCACCGTTGTCGAGAAGAACCTCGACCGGTTCACCGTGTTCACCGGCCTGATCTGGCTCATCGCGATCCTCGGCATCGGCCTGGAGATCAAGTTCAGCTGACCCACGTGAGGTCTGCGGCGTCATCGCTCCGCTCGCGCTGCGGGTAGCGCGGTGCGCCTCGATACTGAGGCGATGACGACGCCGGACGACGCTGCACGCCCGTCGCGGGAGGCCACCGAGCCTCTGCGCGAGGACATTCGACTGCTCGGCGGCATACTCGGGCAGACCGTCCGTGACCAGGCCGGCGACGAGGTGTTCGAGCTCGTCGAACGCGCCCGGGTCGAGTCGTTCCGCGTCCGTCGCTCCGAGGTCGAGCGCACCGAGCTCGCCGACCTGTTCGCCGGAGTCGACACGGCGATCGCGATTCCCGTGATCCGGGCGTTCAGTCACTTCGCGCTCCTCGCGAACCTCGCCGAGGATCTGCACCGCGAACGTCGGCGCGCCGTCCACGTGCGTGCCGGCGAACCGCCGCAGGACAGCAGTCTCGCCGCCACCTACGCCAAACTGGATGCGGCGGAGATCGATCCGTCGACCGTCGCGCACGCGCTCGCCGGCGCCCAGGTCGTTCCGGTGATCACGGCGCATCCCACCGAGACGCGACGTCGGACGGTGTTCGAGACGCAGAACCGCATCACCGAGCTCATGCGGCTGCGCGAACGCACCGACCTCGACGACGTCGAGACGGCGGAGTGGGAGACCGCGCTGCGCCGCCAGATCCTCACTCTCTGGCAAACCGCGCTGATCCGGCTGTCGCGCCTGCGGATCCAGGACGAGATCGAAGTCGGCCTGCGGTACTACGACGCCGCGCTGTTCGACGTCGTGCCCCGAATCAACGCTGCCCTTCGACGTGAACTGCGCGGACGCTGGCCGGACGCCGGCCTGCTACCCGAACCGATGCTCCGCACCGGGACCTGGATCGGCGGCGATCGCGACGGGAACCCCAACGTCACGGCCGAGGTGGTGCACCGCGCCACGCACCGCGCTGCGGCGACCGCGCTCGACCGACACCTGCACGACCTCGAGACCCTCGAACAGGAACTCGCGATGTCGTCGCGGCTGGTCACCGTATCGGAGGCGCTGAACGCACTCGCGGCGGCGTCCGGGGACACCGCCCCGTCCCGAGCGGACGAACCCTACCGCCGGGCGCTGCGGGGCATGCGCGGCCGGTTGACCGAGACGGCGATCTCCGTGCTCGGCGACGACCTGGCGCGCACGTCCTCGGCGGCACGTGCCGACACCGGGCTGGCGCCGTACCTCACGGCCGACGAACTGCTCGCCGACCTCGACGTGATCGACGGGTCGCTGCGCGGGCACGGCGACGGCATGCTCGCGGACGATCGCCTCGCGACCCTCCGGGAATCGGTGGAGGCCTTCGGATTCCACCTCGCGGGTCTCGATCTGCGCCAGAACTCGGAGGTGCACGAGGAGGTGATCGCGGAACTGTTCGCCTGGGCAGGCGTGCATCCCGACTACGCCTCCCTCGGCGAGGCCGCCCGCGTCGAACTGCTCGCCGCGGAACTGCGGACGCCGCGTCCGCTGACCAGGCCCGGCGCGGTGTTCGGAGAGAGGACGACGTCGGAGCTCGCGATCTTCGCCGCCGCCGCGGACGCCGTCGCAGAACTCGGCACCCGCGCAGTCCCGAACTGCATCATCAGCATGTGCCAGACCGTCAGCGACATGCTCGAAGCGGCCGTCCTGCTCAAGGAGGTCGGACTGCTCGTGCCCGGCTCCTCCCGGCGCAGCGGACCGAACATCGTGCCGCTGTTCGAGACGATCGAGGACCTGCGCGGGGGAGCGGACACCCTGCGCGCGGTCCTCGCCGTCCCCGAGTACCGGGCTGTGGTGGACGCCCACAACGGGCTGCAGGAGGTCATGCTCGGCTACTCGGACTCGAACAAGGACGGTGGGTACCTGGCGGCGAACTGGGCGCTGTACCGGGCTGAACTCGACCTCGTCGAGGCGGCGAAGGACACCGGAATCCGGTTGCGGCTCTTCCACGGTCGCGGCGGCACCGTCGGTCGCGGCGGCGGCCCGAGCTACGAGGCGATCCTCGCGCAACCACCGGGCGCGGTCAGGGGATCGCTTCGGATCACCGAACAGGGCGAGGTGATCGCCGCCAAGTACGCACAGCCGCGCATCGCGCATCGCAATCTCGAGACTCTCGTCGCCGCGACGCTCGAATCGACGCTCCTCGACGTCGAGGGGCTCGGAGACGACGCCGACGACGCCTACGCACTGCTCGACGAACTCGCCGAGCGGGCCCGCGTCGCCTACAGCGAACTCGTCCACGACACACCGGGTTTCGTCGAGTACTTCACGACGTCGACACCGGTCGCGGAGATCGGTGCGCTGAACATCGGGTCGCGGCCGTCGTCGCGGAAACCCACTCGCTCGATCGCCGACCTGCGCGCGATCCCGTGGGTGCTGGCGTGGAGTCAGTCGAGGGTGATGCTGCCCGGGTGGTACGGCACCGGAACCGCCTTCGAATCGTGGACTGGGGATGATCCGGAGAAACTGGCACGCCTGAGCGAGCTGTACCGGCGGTGGCCCTTCTTCCGGACGGTCCTGTCCAACCTGGCGATGGTGATGGCGAAGTCCGATCTCGGACTGGCCGCACGCTACGCCGAACTCGTCCCCGACGTGGCACTGCGGGAGAAGGTGTTCGGGATGATCGTGGCCGAGCACGCCCGGACTGTCGCGATGTACCGGGCGATCACCGGCAACGACTCCCTCGTCGCGGACAACCCTGCGCTGGAACGGTCCATGTACAACCGGTTCCCGTACCTCGAGCCGCTCGGCCACCTACAGGTCGAACTGCTCCGCCGATTCCGGGCCGGAGACGACAGCGACCTGGTCCGGCGTGGCATCCAGCTGACGATGAACGGCCTCGCCACGGCGCTGCGCAACAGCGGGTAGCGAAACCGGTCACTGCTCGCCGTTGGCGAACTCCTCGATCCAGTCGATGGCCGAGTCCGTCAGTTCCGACTCGCCGTCGGTGGATTCGCCTGCCCACCAGCCGGGGTTCGTCTCGCCCCCGTTGACGGCGAGGATCTCGTCCCGGACCGACGGATCGAGCGGCTCACCGTTGTGTTCGACGAGCCAGTCACGGGAGTCGGCGGGGAGGAGTTGCCACCACGTCGCGATGTCCATGCCGCCATTGTCCCGGGAGTGCCACCGTGGCGCATCGGGAGAGCCCTGATGCAGCCCGATTCGGTCGGCGCGACCATCGACCGCACGGGTCGATTGCTGGGCATCGCGCACTGAACGCCGGTGTCGTCGGAACCGCACGGAACGAGAGCGCGGTTCCGTGCGTCAAATCCGTCAACGAGAGTTGAGGAGGGTGCCGACGATGACACGCTGCGCGGGAACGCAGGACTGGCGTGGGGGAATCCGGGGGAGCACGACGGGACGCGCGACCCTGCGCAGTCACTCCCTCCTTCACGGCAGGAGAGGCGGATCCACACCGCCGGAGCCGAATCCCCGTCCGTCCGACGAGGAAACGGCCACCGACTGAGCCGGTCAGTCCGGCAGGTTCGCGGCCGCCGCTCGGTCGAGGAACCACACCGTTTCCTCGGCGCCGATGGCGCCCGCGGACGGAATGTCGACGGGATCGGCGCCGGCGACCGCAGCCGCCACCGCTTCCGCCTTGTCCGCGCCCGCGACGAGCAGCCAGACCCGCCGCGCCCGCCGTACCGCGGGGAGCGTCAGCGTCACCCGCTGGGCGGGCGGCTTGGGGGAGTCGGTCACTCCGACCACGAACCGGGTTTCCTCGCGGACGGCGTCCGTGTCGGGGAACAGCGAATTGACGTGGCCCTCACCGCCCATCCCGAGCAGGTGGATGTCGAAGTTGGGGATCGGGCCGCCGCCTGCATGTGCGGCGAGAAGGTGCTCGTAGGCGTGTGCAGCCGCGTCCGGGTCGCCCGCGTACGCCCCGTCCCCGTACGGCATCGGATGCAGCCGTGCCGGGTCGACGGGCACGTGGTCGAGCAGTGCCTCGTGGGCCTGGACCTCGTTGCGATCCGGATGCCCGGCGGGGACGAAACGTTCGTCACCCCAGAACACCTCGACCTTGGACCAGTCGACCTTGCCCGAATCGGCGCGGAGCGCGCGCAGGACTCCGATCCCGTTGCCGCCACCGGTGAGGACGACGGAAGCGACGCCCCTCTCGGACTGCGCGTCGACGATCACGTCGATCAACTTCGCGGCCGCCGCCTCGATGAGCGCAGCGGAATCGTCGTAGGTCTGCACAGTCACGGAATCAGTCATGAAGTCACCCTAGGCGTTGCGACGCGTCAGGTGGAGGACCGTTCTCGATCCGAACGATCCTCCCCGAACTATTCCCAGATGACGCGTTCGAGCCCCGCGAGCGCGGCGTGATAGATCTCGTCGGGATCGAGGCGGCGCAACTCCTCGGCCAGGCAGTCGCGGGTCTCCCTGCGCGCCAACGACACCAGGGCGTCGGGGGCTCCGGTCCGGCTCAGCGTGGCGGTCTTGCCCGTCTGTGGGCGACTCAGGGTGATGGTTCCGCTCTCGCGCTGAAGGTCGATCCTCAGTTCGCCACCACGCCTGCGGACGGGGCCGTCGATACGGCTGGCGAGCCAACCCGCGATCAGGTCGACGGCCGGCTCCGCGGACAGTCCCGACACCGTCGCGGACACCAGGCCCTCGTGCGGCGGCTGGTCTACCGCCGATGTGAGCAGGGCCCGCCACGGGGTTGCGCGTGCCCACGCGAGGTCGGTGTCGCCCGCCGTGTACGCCTGCAGCCGCGACCTGATCGTCGCGGCCGGGTCCGCCGTGCCCGTCGCGTCGGTGATCCGCCGAATCGCCAACTGGCCGAGCGGGTCCCGTGCGGGGATCGCGGGCGGCGTGTCAGGCCACCAGGCCACGACCGGAGTGTCCGGAAGCAGGAACGGAACAACCACGCTGTCGCTGTGGTCGGCGAGTTCGCCGTACAGCCGCAACACGACGACCTCGGACGCACCCGCGTCGCCGCCGACCCGGATCTGCGCGTCGAGGCGGGATTCGCCCACACGCCCCCCGCGGGTGACGACGATGACACGGCACGGATGCTCGCGGCTCGCCTCGTTGGCGGCATCGATCACCGCTTCCGCGTTGTCGTCGTCATCGGTGCTGACGACCAGCGTCAGGACGCGGCCGAGGGTGACAGCGCCGCCCGTCTCGCGCACCTCGACGAGCTTCTTGTTCACGGCGCCCGTCGTCGTGGCCGGAATGTCGATGATCACGAGTGGACCACTCCTAGCGTCACGGTCGTCTCCATTCGCGTCCGGAGCGGCGAAGCATCTCCTGCGACGACGGCGGGCCCCAGGTGCCCGCTTCGTACGGCTCCGGACGCCCGGACGCCGCCCAGTGGTCGAGCACGGGGTCGAGGATCTTCCAGGAGAGCTCGACCTCCGCGTTCGCCGGGAACAACGAGGGCTCGCCGAGCAGGACGTCGAGAATCAGTCGTTCGTACGCCTCGGGGGAGGACTCGGTGAACGCCTGGCCGTAGCTGAAGTCCATGTTCACGTCCCGGACCTCCATCGAGGAGCCGGGCACCTTGGAGCCGAACCGCATCGTGACGCCCTCGTCGGGCTGCACCCGGATCACCAGCGCGTTCTGGCCGAGTTCCTCGGTCATGGTCTGGTCGAAGGGCAGGTGCGGGGCGCGTTTGAACACGACCGCGATCTCGGTCACCCTGCGGCCCAAGCGTTTACCGGTGCGCAGGTAGAACGGCACACCGGCCCAGCGGCGGGTGTCGACCTCGAGGGTGATGGCGGCGAACGTCTCGGTGGTGGAGTCCTTCGAGAATCCCTCCTCGTCGAGCAGGCCGACGACCTTGCGGCCACCCTGCCAGCCGCCGGAGTACTGCCCGCGGGCGGTGGTCTCGTCGAGGGGCTGCGCGAGCCGCGTCGCGGAGAGCACCTTGACCTTCTCCGCCTGCAGCTCCGACGGCTCGAAGCTCACCGGCTCCTCCATCGCGGTGAACGCGAGGAGTTGCAGCAGGTGATTCTGAATGACGTCACGGGCGGCGCCGATGCCGTCGTAATAACCGGCGCGGCCACCCAATCCGATGTCCTCGGCCATCGTGATCTGGACGTGGTCCACGTAGTGGGCGTTCCAGATCGGGTCGAACAGCTGGTTCGCGAACCGCAACGCCAGGATGTTCTGGACCGTCTCCTTGCCCAGGTAGTGGTCGATGCGGAACACCGAGTCCTCCGGGAAGACGGTGTTCACGACCGCATTGAGGTCCTGCGCCGACTCGAGGTCGTGACCGAACGGCTTCTCGATGACCACGCGCCGCCACTGCTCCTCGCCCGGCTCGGCGAGGCCGGATCGCGACAGCTGCTCGCACACCGTCGGGAAGGCGGCAGGCGGGATCGCCAGGTAGAAGGCGTGATTGCCGCCGGTGCCGCGCCGCTCGTCCACCGATGCGAGGGTCTTCGCGAGCTCGTCGAACGCGGCATCGTCGTCGAAGTTGCCCTGCACGAAGCGAATTCCCTCGGCGAGTCGCTCCCACACCACCTCGCGGAACTTGGTGCGTGCGTGCTCGCGCACCGAATCGTGCACGACGGCGGCGAAGTGCTCGTCCGTCCAGTCCCGCCGGGCGAACCCGATCAGGGTGAACCCAGGCGGGAGCAGTCCCCGATTCGCGAGGTCGTAGACGGCAGGAAGGAGCTTCTTGCGCGCCAGGTCTCCGGTGACGCCGAAGATCACCAGGGAGCACGGGCCCGCGATACGGGGCAGTCGTTTGTCGCGTTCGTCACGCAGCGGATTGACCCACTGTGGCGTCGACGCGCCGGTCCTGCGCCGCTCTGCGGCACCCGTGCCTCCCACGGTGATCAGCCTGCCGCGGCGAGGGACGCGGCGGTGGCTCCCAGAAGTTCGTTCCAGGAGACCTCGAACTTGTCGACACCCTCGGACTCGAGCTTGTCGAACACGTCGACCAGGTCGACCCCGACGGCCGCGACCGCGTCGAAGACCTCCTGCGAGGCGGCTGCCGTACCCGAGATGGTGTCGCCCGAGACGACACCGTGGTCGGCGACCGCGTCGAGAGTCTTCTCCGGCATGGTGTTCACCGTGTTCGCGGCGACCAGCTCGGTGACGTACAGGGTGTCGGGGTAGTCGGGGTTCTTCACGCCCGTCGACGCCCACAGCGGGCGCTGCACGCGTGCCCCGGACTTCGCCAGCTCGGCGAAGCGGTCACCGGACTCGAACACCTCCTGGTACGCGGCGTACGCGAGGCGGGCGTTGGCGACGCCTGCCTTGCCCCGCAGTGCCAGCGCGGCGTCGGTGCCGATCGTCTCCAGCCGGGCGTCGATCTCCGTGTCCACGCGGGAGACGAAGAACGAGGCGACCGAGTGGATCGTCGCCAGGTCGTGCCCGGCGGCCTTCGCGGACTCCAGGCCCGAGAGGTAGGCGTCGATCACGGCCTTGTGTCGCTCGACCGAGAAGATCAGCGTCACGTTCACGCTGATGCCCTCCGCGATCACCCGGGTGATCGCGGGCAGACCCGCGAGCGTGGCCGGGATCTTGATCAGCAGGTTCGGGCGGTCGACGATCTTCCACAGCTCGATCGCCTGTGCGACGGTGCCCTCGGTGTCGTGCGCGAGGCGCGGATCGACCTCGATGGACACCCGGCCGTCGACACCTGCCGACGCCTCGTACTGCGGGGCCAGCAGGTCGCACGCGTTGCGCACGTCGTCGGTGGTCAATTCGCGAACGGTGTCGTCCACGTCGGCGCCGCGAGCAGCAAGCTCGTGCAGCTGGGCCTGGTACTCGGGGCCCTTGAGCGCGGCCTGGAAGATCGACGGGTTCGTCGTCACACCGACGACGGACTTCTCCGCCACCAGCTGCGCCAGGTTGCCGGTCTCGAGCCGGGACCGCGAGAGGTCGTCCAGCCACACCGAGACACCGGCGGCAGACAGATCTGCGAGGTACTTGTTCTGGGTCATGACGATCAGCCCTTCACTCGATCGAGGGTGCGGCGAGCGGCGTCGGTGACGGCCTCGGCCGTGATCCCGAACTCACGGAACAGGACCTTGTAGTCGGCGGACGCACCGAAGTGCTCGATGGAGACGGCCTCACCGGCGTCGCCGAGCAGGCGCCACCACGGCATCGCGATGCCTGCCTCGACGGAGACGCGGGCACGCGTTGCCGGCGGGAGCACCTCGTCGCGGTACGCCTGGTCCTGCTGGTTGAACCAGTCGAGGCAGGGAACCGACACGACGCGGGTGCCGATGCCGTCGGCCTCGAGGACCTTGCGTGCCTCGACCGCGAGGTGCAGCTCGGAACCGGACGCGAGAAGGATCACCTGCGGGGTCCCCGTCGACGAGTCCTCGAGGACGTACGCGCCGCGTGCGACTCCCTCGGCTGCCCGCTCCTTGGTGCCCTCGAGGATCGGGATGTCCTGACGCGTCAGGGCCAGCGCCGTCGGGCCGGTGGTGTTCTCCAGCGCGTACCGCCATGCCTGTGCGGTCTCGTTGGCGTCGCCGGGGCGGACCACCGACAGGTTCGGGATGGCACGCAGCGCCGCGAGGTGCTCGATCGGCTGGTGCGTCGGGCCGTCCTCGCCGAGACCGATGGAGTCGTGCGTCCACACGTAGATGGCCGGGGTGCCCATCAGCGCGGCCAGCCGGACGGCCGGGCGCATGTAGTCGCTGAACACCATGAAGGTGCCGCCGTAGGGGCGGGTCGGGCCGTGCAGCGTGATGCCGTTGAGGATGGAGCCCATCGCGTGCTCGCGGATGCCGAAGTGCAGGGTGCGGCCGTACGGCTGCGCGGTCCAGTCCTTCGTCGAGATCGACGTCGGGCCGAACGAATCCGAACCGTCGATCGTCGTGTTGTTGCTGCCCGCGAGGTCGGCCGAGCCGCCCCACAGCTCCGGCAGGATCGAACCGAGTGCGTTCAGGGTCTTGCCGGACGCCTTGCGGGTCGCGGCGCCCTTCGCGTCCGGCTCCCAGGTCGGGAGGACGTCCGTCCAGCCCTCGGGGAACTCGCCCGCGTGCAGGCGGTCGAACAACGCCTTGCGCTCCGACTCGCGGCCGGCCCACGCGTCGAAGGACTGCTGCCACTGCGCGTGCGCCTGCGAGCCGCGGGTCTGCACCTCGCGGGCGTGCGCCAGGGTGGACGCGTCCACGTCGAAGCTCTTCTCCGGATCGAAACCGAGGGCGGCCTTCACGCCGGCGACCTCGTCCGCACCGAGTGCGGCGCCGTGCACGTCGCCGGTGTTCATCTTGGTCGGAGCCGGGTATCCGATGATGGTGCGCAGGATGATGATCGACGGCTTGTCGGTGACGGCCTTCGCGGCCTCCGCTGCCTCGATGATCGCGGTCACGTTCTCGCCGCCCTCGACGCGCTGCACGTGCCAGCCGTACGCCTCGTAGCGCTTGGCGACGTCCTCACCGAACGCGATGGCGGTGTCGTGCTCGATCGAGATCTCGTTGTCGTCGTAGAAGACGATCAGGTTGCCGAGCTGCTGCACACCCGCGATCGAGGAGGCCTCGGAGGTCACGCCCTCCTGCAGGTCGCCGTCGGACGCGATGACGTACACGTGGTGGTCGAACGGGCTCGTGCCTGCCGGGGCGTCGGGATCGAAGAGTCCGCGCTCACGACGAGCGGCCATCGCCATTCCGACCGCCGACGCGAGACCCTGGCCGAGCGGACCGGTGGTGATCTCGACACCGGTGGTGTGACCGAATTCCGGGTGGCCCGGGGTCAGCGAACCCCAGGTGCGCAGTGCCTCCAGGTCGGCCAGCTCCAGGCCGTATCCCGACAGGTACAGCTGGATGTACAGCGTCAGGCTCGAATGACCGCACGAGAGGACGAAGCGGTCGCGACCGACCCACTCGGCGTCCGTGGGGTCGTGCCGCATCACCCGCTGGAAGAGCGTGTACGCGAGGGGAGCCAGGCTCATCGCGGTGCCGGGGTGGCCGTTGCCGACCTTCTGCACGGCGTCGGCGGCGAGGACACGGGCGGTGTCGACCGCCTTCGTGTCCAGGTCGGTCCAGTCGGCGGGATGCGCCGGATGGGTGAGGACGCGGATCTCGTCTGTGGTCGACACGAGCTTGAAGTCTCCTGACATAGGTGAACGGCGACGCGGGACGTGCGCGGCGAGCCCGATTCGCGTCGGGCCCGTTGATCGCGAACCCAACACCGAACCGCGAGGGTCGTCGCCTCGCGCATCCGGTGGGTTCGAAACCAAGCGTAGTTCCGACACAACAGTAGTGCTCGGGTGCAGGCCGGTCGATCTGGTGCCCACCCGGCGCGCCCTCTCGGCCCCGGCCCGGTTCGGTTCTGGTCGGCTCGCCGTCTACCATCGTGTGTAGTAGTGCTCTGGGCCCCCGTCAGCGGAGTGTCACCGGAGCGGTTGACGTCGGCGCGCGCACGGTCCTTCCGGCCGAGTCGTGAACCCGGGCCCCTCGGCAGGGCCCGAGAAGTAGGAGACACGGTGCGGATAGTGGAGCGTGGCGGACACGGTCTCGCCGGAGCCCCCGATGCCACTCCTTCCACCAGGTCGGACACCGTCTGGGGTCGGATACTGGGGACGGTTCTCGCCTACCTGGCGCTGACCAAGCCGCGGGTCATCGAACTCCTCCTCGTCGCGACCATCCCGGCGATGTTGCTGGCGGACCGCGGCACGGTCGACTTCCCGCTCATCCTCGCCACCCTGTTCGGCGGCTGGATGGGCGCCGCGAGCGCGAACACCCTCAACTGCGTGGTCGACGCGGATATCGACAAGGTGATGAAGCGCACGGCCCGGCGCCCGCTGGCCCGGATGGCGGTGCCCACATCGCACGCGCTGATCTTCGGACTGGCCCTCGGCATCGCGTCCTTCGGATGGCTGTGGTGGGCGACATACCCGCTGGCCGCGATCCTGATCGCGCTGACCATCGCGTTCTACGTGCTGGTCTACACCATGGTGCTCAAGCGGCGGACCTGGCAGAACGTCATCTGGGGCGGCGCCGCGGGCTGCATGCCCGTGATGGTCGGCTGGGCCGCGGTCACCGGCAGCATCAGCTGGGAACCGATCGTGCTGTTCCTCGTCATCTTCTTCTGGACGCCGCCACACACCTGGGCGATGGCCATGCGGTACAAGGAGGACTACAAGGCCGCGGGCGTGCCGATGCTCCCGGTGATCGCCACCGAGGAACGCGTCACCAAGCAGATCCTCGTCTACACCTGGTTGACCGTCCTCACCACACTCGTCCTGGTGCCCGCCGCGGGCGTCATCTACGCCGCGGTCGCGCTGGTTGCCGGTGCCTGGTTCCTGCTGATGGCGCACCAGCTCTACGCCGGCGTGCGCCGTGGTGAGCAGGTCAAGCCGCTGCGGCTGTTCCTGCAGTCGAACAACTACCTTGCCGTGGTCTGCCTCGGACTCGCCGTCGACTCGGTCCTCGGCTGGGACACGATCGCCGCCCTCTTCTCCTGACCCTTCCGAGCTCGCTCAGTCGCGTGTGAACGGACCGTGCATTCCCTCCGAGGGACTGCACGGTCCGTTCACATCGTGCGGTCAGGGCACCAGGACGACGGATCCGGTCGTCTTCCGGCCCTGCAGGTCACGGTGCGCCTGCGCTGCATCGGTCAACGGATAGGTGGCACCGACACGGATCGACAGCGTCCCGTCCGCGATCGCGGCGAACACGTCGCCCGCCCGCCACAGCAGTTCCTCGCGGTCCCGGGTGAAGTGCGCCAGCGTCGGGCGGGTCAGGACGAGTGATCCCGCCTTGTTGAGACGCTGCGGGTCGAACGGGGGAACCGGCCCGCTCGCCGCACCGAACAGTGCCAGCGTGCCCCGGATCCGCAGCGACGCCAGGCTCGCCTCGAAGGTGTCCGCGCCGACACCGTCGTACACCGCGGCAACACCCTCGCCGCCGGTCAGTGCCCGCACCCGGCCGGCCAGGTCGTCGCCGTACCGCAGCACCTCCGCGGCGCCCGCCTCGCGGGACAGCGCCTCCTTCTCGTCGGTGGACACCGTCGTGATCACGCGTACCCCGCGGGCCGCGGCGAGCTGCGTCAGGATCAGGCCGACGCCGCCCGCGCCCGCGTGCACGAGCACGGTGTCGCCGGGCTGAGCCGGATACACCGAGTGCAGCAGATAGTGGGCGGTCATGCCCTGCAGGAGCGCCGACGCCGCCTGCGCGGCCGGGACCCCGTCCGGCACCGGCACCGCCTTCGCCGCGGGAACCACGACCAGCTCGGCGTAGCTGGACGGCGCGTCGGACCACGCGACGCGGTCGCCCACCCGCAGATCGGTCACCCCGGAACCAACCGCCTCGACGACGCCGCTGCCCTCGGAACCGGCGATGTACGGCAGGTCGACGGCGTACGCGCCGGTGCGGAAGTAGGTGTCTATGAAGTTCACGCCAATGGCCTCGGTGCGAACCAGGACGTCGAGTTCGCCCGGCACCGGGTCCGGACTGTCGGTGAGGGTGAGGACGTCGGGTCCGCCGAATTCGTTCACGGTGATTGCGCGCATGAGACCGATTCTGCACTCCCGTATCCTGAGCGTATGACTGTGGACACCCAGGATTCGGGCGCCGCCGCGCCGACCGTCGTCGCACCCCCGCGAATCGTTGCCGCGGTGCGCAAGTTCGTTGCCGAGCACGGCGGTTCCGCGACCGCCGTCATCCAGCCGATCGGGTACGCAGGCGTGCGGATCACCCTGGTCGGAGCCGACGGCATCCTCGGTGACGAGGTGGTCGCGGACATCGCCACCGCCGACGCCGTCGTGGAGGCGGTTGACGGACTGTCCACGTCGGGGTGGGAGCGCAGCGTCACCAGCATCGTCACCCCGCGTGTCGGGCACTGGAAGAAGATGGCCGGCTGGGTCGCGCACCAGACCCGTTTCCCGAAGGCCCGCAACGGCCTGGGCTGACAACCTCGCGACAAACGTCGGGCCGGCTCACCGTCACGGTGAGCCGGCCCGACGCATGTTCCCTGCCTCAGTCGGCGAGCTGCTCGAGCACCGCCAGGTTGGCGGTCATGCCGTCCCGCCACACGGACATCCGATGTTCGAGGATCGCGGCTTCCTTGTCCGGATGCCGATCGATGAAGTCGGACAGCGGTGAACGTCCCGTTCCGACCTTGGCCCACTGGCGGACGACGCTGCCGTCACCATCCGCATCGACCTCGAAGCCCCAGACCGCGAGCGGCGCGGACGCCGAGCCCACGCACCACACCCAGCGGCGTCCGTCCTCGACCTCGACGACCTCCGGTTCGGTGTGCCACTCGCCCATCTGGGAGTTCGCGTTGTAGCCGCGGAACCGCGCGCCGACCGCCACACCGGTGGCGCCGTCCAGCCACTCGACCCGCTGCAGTTCGCCGTCCGTGTGTGTCGGCAGCTCGATGTCGGTGACCAACGCCCACGCTCGTTCCGGACTACAGGCGAGACGTGCGGTGACCTCGACGGTCGGTGTGTCGCGCAGACGCATGACGGCTCCTTCGGATGTCGACTCGATGTGCGGCGGTGGCGCCGTGCCGAATGGTAATCGGCGGTATCGACAATCCGGGACGGCGGAACGTCAGTTGCTGGCGACGCCTGCGGTCGTGGGTGTCACGCCTGCGGGAGCAGGCTCTCGGACCCGGCCTGCCGCGTACAGGGCGGCGGTGGCCGCAGTACATGCGCCCGCGAGTGCCACATGGATCGTCACGAGGACCGCGGGAACATCCGTCCAGAACTGGACCAGCCCGACAGCTGCCTGCGCGAGGACCAAGCCGACAACGACCTTCATCCGCAGCGTGATCGCGGCCCGTGCACCCACCGCGTACAGCGCGAATCCGAGGCCGACCAGCAGGGACAGATACCCGACAAGCAGCTCGGCATGCAGGTGCACGAGATTCGTGATGTCCAGATCCAGGCGTGCGACGGTGCGCTCCGGCGACTTGTCGCCCGCGTGCGGACCCGCACCCGTGACCATCGTGCCCGCGACGAGAGTGCCCGCCAGCGCGACACCGGACAGTGCCGTCAGCCACCGCAACTGCTTGGGCAGCACGACCACATCGACGCCGTCATCGGGTTGGTCGATCTTGTGGACCAGGATCACCGACAGCCACACCATCGCCATCGAGACCAGCATGTGAATCGCGACCGTCCACCACAGCAGACCCGTCAGCACCGTGATGCCGCCGATCACCGCCTGCGCGACCGTCGACAGCGGCATCAGCCACGCGTAGAACAGCACCTCGCGCCGCCGGGCGGCACGGGTGACGGCGATGACAACGGCTGCCGCGGTCGCCACCACCACGAAGGTGAGCAGGCGGTTGCCGAACTCGACCGCTTGATGGAACCACGGCGCGGTGGACGTCCCCGTCGGCACGAAACTGCCCGGGTGGCACTGCGGCCACGTCGTGCAGCCAAGGCCCGACGCCGTCACCCGGACCACCGAACCCGTGACGGCGATACCGCCCTGACTCACGACCACCGCGATCGCGATCCACTTCTGGACCGCCAACGACGGCAGGGGCAGACGATTGACCAGGTTCACGAACCCGCGATACAGCACGCGACCGATGGTAACGACCGATCAACTACAGGCTGTCGTTGGGGCGGCACCGCCGCGGTGTCGCTGGGGCGGCACCGCCGCCGTGTCATTGGGGCGGCACCGCCGCCGTCGACTCGGTTCAGCCCGCGGCGCGGACCCGTACCAGCCCGGTGATCGTGCCCTGGAGGTAGTCACCACGCGAGGTGATCAGCGCCGACATCTGCAGGGTGTCGTTCACGATGGTCCCCGGTTCACCGGTTTCGGAGATCACGGCGCCGGTGTCGGGGTCGATCACCGCGAACGTGAAGCCGTCCAGTGGCGTCGCCAGGGGGAGACCCTTGCGCACCGCCGTGTACAGGTGCCCGTCCGCGGTGGACAGGTGCGGTACCGCCGCGCTGCGGACGGCGTTGTCCCAGACGACGCGGCAGCCGGAGTCGTCGACGTCGACGCGCGTCATGCCGCCCGCGAACGGAGCCGACGCGGGGACCGCCGGCCCGGCGCCGTCCGGGACGGTCGGATACGGGTAGCCGTAGGTGCTCGCGACGAACACCGAGTTCCCGACTCCGAGCGGCGAGTTCTCGCTACCCGGACCGCCCTGCGTGAGCACGGGGATCGTGCAGATCAGGTCGCCGGTGTCGACGCGTCGCACGAGCAGGTTCACTCGCGGATCGTCGTTGTCCACGATCGCGACGTAGTCGTGGCCGGTGTCCGGCCCGAAGTACGTCGGCGTCGACCCGGTACCCCAACTGAGCTGGCCGGGCTTGCGGGCCGGACCGCGGTCGTAGTCGTGGCGCCAGTCGATCCTCGGGGCGGCATCGGCATCGGCCGAGAGTTGATACAGGGCGTGGGTGGTGGCCACCGAGACGCCGGCAGGCGAAGCGGAGATGCTGTTCTGGACCTGCTCGCCGACGGGAAGGGTGATCGTCCGCGCGACGCCCGCGCTGTCGACGGTGCCGACGACACCTCGGCCCGTCGCGAACCAGACGTTGCCGTGCCAGTCCGGGACCAGACCGGTGACGGCATCGCCCGAGGGGACCGCCCCGGACAGGTCGACCGTCGAATCGACGAACACACTGTCCGCGGAGTGACCGATCCGCAGCAGCTGCCGGTTTCCGTCCACCGCGACGAGGCGGTTGTCGTCGTCGAGGTATGCGTACACGCCGCCGAGGAGGCTGCCCTTCGCCAGCGGGAGCGAGGCGACCGATCGAGAGCTGTCGGCGTCGAGCAGGTGCACGGTCGGTTGCTGACCCGCGATCGCCGTGCACAGTGCCACGACCCGTCCGTCCGAGCCCTCGAGAAGCGTGGGGCACGCCGAGAACAGGGGAATCTGGGTCGCACCGACCGGCCCGGTTCCGGGCCCGGGAAGCGGTGTCCCGTCCGACGACCCCGCGTCGCCGTGCATCGTGGACGTCCCGACGGGACCGAGATGCGGGTTCGGCGGCGCGAGGGGACCCCACGTGGGCGCCGCCGACGCGGTGCCGGTGAACATGGCGAGAGTCAGGACTGCGGGGACCACGATGCGCGCGGCGGTTGTCGACACCAGGGCATGATTCCGCCGCACGCGCGGGGAGTCGCTATTTCCGCTCAGGTGAATTTGAACAGCCGCACGGCCAACCATGCCCCGGCTGCACCCCACGCCACCATCACGACGATCGCGAAGACGTCCACCGACCCCGTCAGTCCCTGGTCCAGCGCTTCCGCGAACGCTCCCGACGGGACGAGCCGCGCGAGGGTGTGCAGCGCGTCGGGGATTCCGTCTCCGCCGAACACGACCGCACCGATGCCCGCCATGACGAACCACAGGACGTTGGCCAGCGCGAGGACGATCTCGGCCTTGAGTGTTCCGCCGAGCAGCAGCCCGAGGGCCGCGAACATGACGGTGCCGAGGGCGATCACGACGACCCCGAACAGCAGGCCGACGACCTCGGGGCGCCAACCGAGCGCGAAGCCGATGGCGCCGAGCACGATCATCTGGATCGCGACGACGATCGCCACTGCGGCGCTCTTGCCTGCGATGATGCCCCACCTGGGCAGGGGAGTGGCGCCCAGCCGCTTCAACGCTCCGTAGCGTCGGTCGAACCCGACGGCGATCGCCTGACCGGTGAACGCCGTGGACATGACGGCCACCATCATCACCGCGGGCATCACCCGGTTCACCCGGGGATCACCGAGGTCACCGAACGGCAGCAGCGTCAGGCCGATCAGCAGAGTGATCGGGATGAACATCGTCAGGAGCAGCTGCTCGCCGTTGCGGAGCAGCAGCGTCAGTTCCAGCTTCGTCTGCGCGGCGAGCATCCGCGCGCGCGGCGCCGGCCTGGGATCGGGGGCGAACGTCCCCGCGGTGAAGCGGTTGTCGGCCCGCCGATCGGCGTGGGACATGCTCATCCCCTCAACTCCCGTCCGGTCAGGTCGAGGAAGACGTCCTCGAGGCGGCGCTGGTCGACGCGAATCTCCGTGACGAGGACGCCCTGGTCGGCGCACCACGTGGTCACCGCGACGAGCACGCTCGGATCGATGTCGCCTTCGACGACGTAACTGCCCGGCGTCGCCTCACTCGGTGTGAAACCGGCGGGTAGTGCCGCGGCGAGCGTCGTCAGATCCAGGTTCTCGGGCGCGGTGAACTGGAGTTGCCCCGCGGCGCCGTGTCGGGTGAGTTCGTGCGGAGTGCCCTCCGCGACGACACGGCCGTGGTCGATGATCACGAGGCGGTCGGCGAGGGCTTCCGCCTCGTCCATCAGATGGGTGGTCAACAGAATCGAGACGCCGTCGCGGCGCAGGGCCTCGATCAGCTCCCACACCATCAGCCGGGCCTGGGCGTCGAGTCCGGCCGTCGGCTCGTCGAGGAACACCAGTTCGGGGCGTCCGACGAGGGCGCACGCGAGCGCGAGGCGCTGCTGCTGTCCACCGGACAATCGGCGGTACGGAGTGCGGACCGAGTCGGTCAGGCCGAGTTCGCGCAGCAGCCACGCCGGATCGAGGGGGTTCGCCGAGTAGGCGGCGACGAGGTCGAGCATCTCGCCGGCCTTCGACCCCGGGTACGCGCCGCCGCCCTGCAACATGACACCGATCCGTGCCCGGACCTGTGCGGACGCGGTGACCGGATCGAGCCCGAACACGCGGACGGTGCCGCTGTCGGGTCGCCCGAACCCCTCGCACATTTCGACGGTGGTGGTCTTTCCCGCACCGTTCGGTCCTAGCAGCGCCAGGACCTGGCCACGTTCGAGGGTCAGGTCGAGGCCGTCCACGGCTCGGATGCCGTCGAACGCCTTCACGACACCGTCGAGATGCAGTACGGGAGTGGACAGGGATGAACTCACGGGACCTCAGCGTAGGCGTCGCCCGAACGCGTTCCGTCCGATGCCCCGGTGTCGGCCCGCCACGGGAGTGTGTTGCGGGTCGCCGCGATGATCGAACCGCAGACGAGGATCGTCGCGATCGCGGCCTGCACGATGATGAACGGCGCGTACTCGCCGCCGTTCGGCATCACGATCAGGCTGACCACCGACGAGAACGCGATCGCGGGGATGCGGAACACGGGTCGGGTCGCCCACGCGGCGAGCGGGATCACCGCCCACAGCAGGTACCAGGGCTGCACGACCGGGAACAACAGAACGAGGAATCCGAGGGAAACGCCGAGCGCGCCGATCGGGTGGATTCGCCCGACGAGCACGGCGATGAGCATGCGCAGCGCCACGAAAGCCGCAGCCAGGGACGCGATCGGGCGGGTGAGGCTCAGCACGGCGGTGGTGTGGTCGCCGAGCCCGAGCAGGACGCCCACCAGGCCGGTTCCGAGGCCGAGCAGGGTCGGCAACGACATCCAGCTGCGGACCTCGTTGGCGGTGCCGAGGGTGTCGGGGCTGAGCCAGCCGAAGCCGAGGCCGCTCACGAGGCTGACGGCGAGGATGACGGTCGTCGTCACCGCGAGGAGCAGCGCCGCGGCGGCGCACACCGACCGGAAGGTGCCGCCCCACCGCCGGGCCAGCGCCATGCCGAGGAAGCCCAGTGCGAGCAGTGTGGGAATTTTCACAGTCGCGGACAGGGCGATCAGGGCGGCTCCGGCCAGCAGCAGCGCCAGTGCGCGCCGCTCGGCGGGTGACCCGCGGAGCCGGAACCGGACGTCGGGTGGACTCTCGATGGCACGCAGCGCGATCTCGATGCCTGCGAGCATCAAGCCGAGCATGAGCGCTTCGTTGTGGATGCCGGCGACCAGGTGGAACAGCAGCAGGGGGTTCGCTGCGCCGAGCCACAGCGCTGCGACGGGCGCGACGCCACACCTGCGGGCGAGGCGGGGCAACGCCCACACGATCAGCGCGACGCCCGCGAGGGCGACCATGCGGTGCAGGAAGATCCCCGCGACGATGTTCTCGCCGGTCAGCGCGGAGATGCCCTTGCCGATCCAGATGAAGAGCGGCCCGTAGGGGGCGGGGGTGTCCCGCCAGATGGTGGGCACGGTCCGCGTCAGGACATGGTCGACGCCGAGCGCCTGAGCAGGACCGATGGCGTAGGGGTCGAGGCCGCGCGCGGCGATCTCCGACTGTGCGAGGTACGAGTAGACGTCCTTGCTGAACATCGGGGGCGCGATCGCGAGCGGGACGATCCACAGCAGCAGGGTGCGGTCGAGTTGGGACCGGGTGAGGCGGCGGACCGGGGAACCGCCACGGAAGGTACCGATGACGAATCGGCCGAGCAGCAGCCACGCCAGCACCACCATGGCACTGCCCGTCATCGTCAGGGTCAGAGCGACACTCGGCATGCGTGCGGGCAGGCCGAGGAGGCGAAGTCCCTGAACCGGGTTCTGCAGTACCGGCTGCGCGCCTGCGCCCAGCGCACCGAGTGCCATGAGGAGCGCGCCTGTGGCGCCGAACCGCCGGACGCCACGCAGCTGGGCGGTCTCCCTGGCGTTCAGTCCGGGTGCTTCGGCCTCGTCCCCGTGGAGGCTGGCGACGGCGAATCCCTCGTGATCCCGGTCGAGACCGAGGGCACGACGAACCAGCGTCGCGGCCCGCGCCGTCCGAGTAGGAGGAGCGGTGAGCGTCTCGTGGCCACCGTTCTCCGGTGTGTCGTCCGTCTGCGGCACAGGTGAAGCGTAGCGGTGTTACTCAGGGCACCCTTGCTGGACCGCCCTCGCGAATTCCGTCACACTGGTGTTGTGAAAACGGTCCGCGGGCACTCTGAGTGCGACGAAAGCGCAGGTTACGCACCTGATGCTGCGTCCCGTTCGGTCGTTGCTCCCGCTACCGTCATGGCCCCCGAGGGGCACACCCGCGCCGCGGTGGTGAAGCTGCTCCTCGAACAGGGTCCGATCACGGCCACGGAGATCGGAGCCGAACTCGGGCTCAGTGCGGCAGGCGTGCGCCGTCACCTCGATGTCCTCATCGATGCAGGCGAAGCCAGGTCGACCCGCTCCGCGGCATGGCAGCAGAAGGGTCGCGGCAGGCCGGCCAAGCAGTTCCAGCTCACCGCGGCGGGGCGCTCACGACTCGGGCACTCCTACGACGACCTCGCGGGCGCCGCGATGCGTCAGCTCCGGGAGATCGGCGGTGAGGCCGCGATCACCGAGTTCGCGCGTCGCCGCGTGCAGACGATCGTCGCCGACATCGATCCCGCCACCGGGCACGACGTCGACGAGGTGGAGCAGACCGCCGACGCCATCGCGGACGCGTTCACCACGGCCGGATTCGCCGCGACGACCCGTCCCGTCGGCAACGGAGTCCAGATCTGCCAGCATCACTGCCCGGTCGCGCACGTCGCGTCCGAGTTCCCAGAACTGTGCGAGGCGGAGACCCAGGCGTTCGCCGAACTCCTCGGCACGCACGTCCAGCGGCTCGCAACCATCGTCAACGGAGACTGCGCGTGCACCACGCACGTGCCGCTGGTGGCGCCCGCAGCAAAGCACCAGGAAGCGACCTGACCGCCGCCGAAGATCCGACCCGCCCCCAGAAACGTCACATTCCGCCGGTGCCCAGCCTGTACCGGTACGCAACAAGACTCCGGAAGGAGCTCGCATGACCGTCACTCAAGACCAGACAGCCGGTGGCTCGCAGGCCATGACGCAGGACGAGACCATTGCCTCGCTCGGTCACTACGGCTACGGCTGGTCCGATTCGGACGTTGCAGGTGCCAGCGCCCAGCGCGGCCTGTCCGAGGCTGTCGTACGGGACATCTCCGCGAAGAAGAACGAGCCCGAGTGGATGCTCGACATCCGGCTCAAGGCGCTCGCGACCTTCGACAAGAAGCCGATGCCGAACTGGGGCTCGAACCTCGACGGCATCGACTTCGACAACATCAAGTACTTCGTGCGGTCCAGTGAGAAGCAGGCCGAGTCCTGGGAGGACCTGCCCGAGGACATCAAGAACACGTACGACAAGCTGGGCATCCCGGAGGCGGAGAAGCAGCGCCTCGTCGCCGGCGTCGCGGCGCAGTACGAGTCCGAGGTCGTCTACCACTCGATCCGTGAGGATCTCGAGAAGCAGGGCGTGATCTTCCTCGACACGGACACCGGTCTGCGCGAGCACCCGGAGATCTTCAAGGAGTACTTCGGCTCCGTCATCCCGGCGGGCGACAACAAGTTCTCCGCGCTGAACACCGCCGTGTGGTCGGGCGGCTCGTTCATCTACGTCCCTCCGGGCGTCCACGTGGACATCCCGCTTCAGGCCTACTTCCGGATCAACACCGAGAACATGGGCCAGTTCGAGCGGACGCTGATCATCGTCGACGAGAACGCCTCCGTGCACTACGTCGAGGGCTGCACCGCGCCGATCTACAAGTCCGACTCGCTGCACTCCGCGGTCGTCGAGATCATCGTGAAGAAGGGCGGCCACTGCCGCTACACCACGATCCAGAACTGGTCGAACAACGTCTACAACCTCGTGACCAAGCGCACCAAGGTCGACGCGGGCGGTTCCATGGAGTGGATCGACGGAAACATCGGCTCCAAGGTCACGATGAAGTACCCGGCCGTGTGGATGATGGGCGAGCACGCCCGCGGCGAGGTGCTGTCGGTGGCGTTCGCAGGCGAGGGCCAGCACCAGGACACCGGCGCGAAGATGCTGCACCTGGCGCCGCACACGTCCTCGACCATCGTGTCGAAGTCCGTCGCCCGGGGTGGTGGACGCGCCTCCTACCGTGGCCTCGTCAAGGTCAACAAGGGTGCGCACGGGTCGAAGTCGACCGTCAAGTGTGACGCGCTGCTGGTCGACCAGATCTCGCGTTCCGACACGTACCCGTACGTCGACATCCGCGAGGACGACGTGTCGATGGGTCACGAGGCCACTGTCTCCAAGGTGTCTGAGGACCAGTTGTTCTACCTGATGAGCCGCGGCCTCACCGAGGACGAGGCGATGGCAATGGTGGTGCGCGGGTTCGTCGAGCCCATCGCCAAGGAGCTGCCGATGGAGTACGCCCTCGAGCTCAACCGCCTGATCGAACTGCAGATGGAAGGGGCGGTCGGCTAAGTGAGCTCCGTCAACAACACAGCCGTCGCGGCCGAGGCCCGTACACCGGCTGTCAACAAGGGTGAGGTCTTCACGTCGTTCGACGTGAACGCGTTCGAGATTCCGGGTGGCCGCGACGAGGTGTGGCGGTTCACGCCGCTGCGTCGTCTCCGCGGCCTGCACGACGGCACCGCCGTCCGCACCGCGACGGCGACGGTCGAGGTGTCCGCACACGACGGCGTCACCGTCGAAACCGTCGGGCGCGACGACGCGCGCCTCGGTCAGGGTGGCGTTCCCGCGGACCGGGTTGCCGCCCAGGCGTATTCGGGATTCGAGTCGGCGACCGTCGTCACGGTCGGTGCCGAACGCGAGATCGCCGAGGCGGTCAACATCGTCGTCACCGGCCCCGGCGTCGACCAGGTCGCCTTCGGGCACATCCAGATCCGCCTCGAGCAGTTCGCGAACGCGACGGTCGTCCTCGACCAGCGGGGCAGTGGAACCTACGCGGAGAACGTCGAGTTCGTTCTCGCCGACAGCGCGAAGCTGACGGTGGTCGCGGTGCAGGACTGGGCCGACGACGCCGTGCACGCCGCCGCTCATCACGCCCGCATCGGCCGCGACGCGGTGCTGCGCTACACGGCCGTCACGCTCGGCGGCGACGTCGTCCGCGTCACCCCGGTCGTGAAGTACGAGGGTCCGGGCGGCGACGCTGAACTCCTCGGCCTGTACTTCGCGGACGCCGGACAGTTCTTCGAGCACCGTCTGCTCGTCGATCACTCGCAGCCGCACTGCAAGTCGAACGTCGTCTACAAGGGCGCGCTCCAGGGCGACGTGGATTCGCACAAGCCGGACGCGCACACGGTGTGGGTCGGTGACGTGCTGATCCGCGCGGCCGCCGAGGGCACCGACACGTTCGAGCTCAACCGGAACCTGGTGCTCACCGACGGCGCCCGCGCCGATTCGGTGCCGAACCTCGAAATCGAGACCGGCGAGATCGTGGGTGCCGGGCACGCGAGCGCCACCGGCCGGTTCGACGACGAGCAGTTGTTCTACCTGCGTTCGCGGGGCATCTCCGAGGAGCAGGCACGCCGTCTCGTCGTGCGCGGCTTCTTCCACGAGATCATCCAGAAGATCGCCGTCCCCGAGGTGCGTGAGCGTCTCGAAGCCGCCATCGAGGTCGAGCTCGCCGCAGTCGGCGTCTGAGCCGCACGCCGAGTTCGTCGCCGCCACAACACTTCTCAAAGGAATTTTGGAATGACTACTCCTGAAACCTCCGTTCTGGAGATCAAGGACCTGCACGTCCGCGTCGCGCAGACCGACGAGAACGCCGAGCCGATCAACATTCTCAAGGGCGTCAACCTGACGGTGCGCTCGGGTGAGACGCACGCGATCATGGGCCCCAACGGCTCCGGCAAGTCGACCCTGTCGTACGCCATCGCGGGCCACCCCAAGTACGAGATCACCTCGGGCAGCATCACGCTGAACGGTGAGGACGTTCTGGAGATGAGCGTCGACGAGCGGGCCCGCGCCGGCCTGTTCCTCGCGATGCAGTACCCCGTCGAGGTGCCTGGCGTCTCGATGTCGAACTTCCTGCGCACCGCCGCCACCTCGGTCCGCGGCGAGGCCCCGAAGCTGCGGCACTGGGTCAAGGAGGTCAAGGGCGCGATGACCGAGCTCGAGATCGACCCCGCGTTCAGCGAGCGGTCCGTCAACGAGGGCTTCTCCGGCGGCGAGAAGAAGCGCCACGAGATCCTGCAGCTCGGTTTGCTCAAGCCGAAGATCGCGATCCTCGACGAGACCGACTCCGGCCTCGACGTCGACGCGCTCCGCATCGTCTCCGAGGGCGTGAACCGCTACCAGGAGCGCGAGCACGGCGGCGTCCTGCTGATCACGCACTACACCCGAATCCTGCGCTACATCAAGCCGCAGTTCGTGCACGTGTTCGTCGGTGGCCAGGTCGTCGAGTCCGGCGGACCCGAGCTGGCCGACGAGCTCGAGGCCAACGGCTACGTGCGCTTCACGCAGGCCGCAGCGGCGGGAGCCTGACTTTCATGACCAGCACGGCGGCGGCGCTCGACGTCACCAGCATCCGCAAGGACTTCCCGATCCTGGCCCGTACGGTCCGGGACGGGAAGCCCCTGGTCTACCTCGACTCGGGGGCGACCTCGCAGCGGCCGGTGCAGGTTCTCGACGCCGAGCGTGAGTTCCTGACGACCTGCAACGCTGCGGTGCACCGCGGTGCCCACCAGCTCGCCGAGGAGGCGACCGACGCCTACGAGGACGCGCGCGCGTCGATCGCCCGTTTCGTCGGCGCGGACGCGGACGAGTTGGCATTCACGAAGAACGCGACCGAGGCGCTGAACCTGGTCACCTACGTGCTCGGCGACGACCGGTTCGACCGCCACGTCGGTCCGGGCGACGAGATCGTCATCACCGAGCTCGAACACCACGCGAACCTCGTTCCGTGGCAGGAGCTCGCCCGGCGCACGGGTGCGACCCTGCGCTGGTACGGCGTCACCGACGACGGACGCATCGACCTCGATTCGCTCGAATTGACGGACTCCGTGAAGGTCGTCTCGTTCACCCACCAGTCCAACGTGACCGGCGCCGTCGCTCCCGTCGAGGAACTGGTGCGGCGGGCACGCGCGGTGGGGGCGCTGGTCGTGCTCGACGCCTGCCAGTCGGTGCCGCACATGGCAGTCGACTTCCACGCGCTCGACGTCGACTACGCGGCGTTCTCCGGCCACAAGATGCTCGGCCCGTCCGGTGTCGGCGTGCTCTACGGCAAGCGGGAACTGCTCGCGGCGATGCCGCCGTTCATCACGGGCGGTTCGATGATCGAGACGGTGACGATGGAGGCCAGCACCTACGCGGCTCCGCCGCAGCGTTTCGAGGCGGGCGTGCCGATGACCTCGCAGGTCGTCGGCCTCGGTGCCGCGGTGCGCTATCTCGAGGCGATCGGCATGGACGCCGTCGCGGCGCACGAGCACGAGCTCACCGCGCTCACGCTCGACCTGCTCGGCGCGATCCCCGGGGTCCGGATCGTCGGACCGACGACCACCGAGAACCGCGGCGGTGCCGTGTCCTTCGTGGTCGACGGCATCCACGCCCACGACCTCGGTCAGATCCTCGACGACGAGGGTGTCGCGATCCGCGTCGGACACCACTGCGCGTGGCCGCTGCACCGGAAGTTCGGTGTCGCTGCGACCGCGCGGGCGTCGTTCGCGGTCTACAACACCGAAGACGAGGTGCGGGCGCTCGCGGCGGCAATCCGGCGTGCCCAGGAATTCTTCGGAACCCACGAGGCGTTGCAGGAGCCGAGGGAAGACGGCAGCACGATCGACGGGGCGTCCTGACATGCGGATGGAGCAGATGTACCAGGAAGTGATCCTGGATCACTACAAGCATCCGCACGGCCGGGGCCTGCGGGAACCGTTCGGTGCCGAGGTGCACCACGTCAACCCGACCTGCGGTGACGAGGTCACCCTGCGGGTCCACGTCACCGACGACGGACGCGTCGGCGACGTCTCGTACGACGGCCAGGGCTGCTCGATCAGCCAGGCTGCGACGTCGGTGCTCACCGACCAGGTGACGGGAATGCCGGTCCGGGAAGCTCTCGACGTCGTCGAGGCGTTCAACGAGATGATCACCAGCCGGGGCGCCGTCGAGGGAGACGAGGACGTGCTCGGTGACGGCATCGCGTTCGTGGGTGTCGCGAAGTACCCCGCACGCGTGAAGTGCGCACTGCTGGGATGGATGGCGTTCAAGGACGCGGTCGTACAAATTGTCGATGACGACGCGGCGGGGGAGAGCGTGCCCGCCGGGACCGGAGGAGTTACATCATGAGTGACACACAGGCGGACGTCACCGGTGTCGACGCCGTTGTCGAGACGGCGGCCGTCGACGCGGCTTCCGGCGAGGAGACCGCCGGCGAGGTGGCCGCTCCGGTGGAGCTGACCGCCGAGCAGCAGGCATTCGTCGACGACATCGAGGAAGCGATGCGCGACGTCGTGGATCCTGAACTCGGCATCAACGTCGTCGATCTCGGTCTCGTGTACGGCATTTCCGTCGACGAGTCCGAGGAGACCGTCGCGATCGTCGACATGACGCTCACGTCGGCGGCATGCCCGCTGACGGATGTGATCGAGGAGCAGGCACGTGGCGCGCTGGTGAAGAGCGGCCTCGTCGACGATCTGAAGCTCAACTGGGTGTGGCTGCCGCCGTGGGGCCCGGACAAGATCACCGAGGACGGACGCGAACAGTTGCGCGCACTCGGATTCACGGTCTGACCGCGTGATTTCGAACAACTGAAAACGAGAAGGTCCCGCCGATCCCCTGTGTCGGCGGGACCTTCTCGTCTGCGCACCGCGCGCCGGTAAGTTAATCACTATTCGCGGCTCGTGTCGATAACGTCATTCGGTTGGAGCAGTTCCCTGGCCGATTGTCGTCGGCGCTACACTCGCAGCGAAGTTAATCGCTGTTCGCAATGTTTGAGGAGTGTGGTGGGTAGAACTGCTCGTGCTGCCGTTCTCGGGGCCTACGGTGAGCCGCTGGAGATCCGCGACGTCGAAGTGGGTGATCTGCGAGACGACGAGGTGCTCGTACGGATAGCCGGAGTCGGCATCTGTCACACCGATCTCACGGCCGCGGCCGGCGGCGTTCCCGTTCCCGTCCCCGCAGTGCTGGGCCACGAGGGTTCGGGCGTGGTGGAGGCGGTCGGCAGCGCCGTGGACGCCCTGGTCCCCGGGGATCACGTGCTGCTCAGCTATTCGGCGTGCCGCGACTGCATCAACTGCGCCAACGGGCACCCGGCGTACTGCACGCGATTCGCGCTCCGGAACTACTCCGGTCGCCGCGCCGATGGCAGCACGACCCTGTCGATGAATTCGGTTGCACTGCACGGCAACTGGTTCGGTCAGTCCTCCTTCGCGACGCACGCCGTTGTTGCTGCGTCCGACGCGGTCCAGGTCGCAGGCGACCTGCCGATCGAACTCCTGGGCCCGCTCGGCTGCGGCATCCAGACCGGCGCGGGTGCGGTGCTGCGGGTGCTGCGTCCTCGCACGGGCTCGTCCATCGTCGTATTCGGCGGCGGGGCGGTCGGACTGGCTGCCGTGTTGGCCGCGGTGATTGCCGAATGCTCGACGATCGTTGTCGTCGATCCGCTGCCCACACGGCGGGAACTGGCGCTCACCCTCGGCGCGACCGCGGTGTTCGACAGCGCCGAACCCGACCTCGCGAAAAAACTGCGTGCGGCGACCGGCGGCGGCGCGGACCACTCCGTCGATGCCGTCAGCACACCCGAGGTACTGGCCACCGCGGTGGCGGTGCTGCGATCGCCCGGCAGTTGCGTGACCGTCGGACTGCGCGGCGGCCGCAACCCCGTGACACTCGACCAGTCGGCGCTCCTGATGGGCCGGAGCGTCACCGGTGTCATCGAGGGTGACGCGGACCCACAGCAGTTCCTGCCGGAACTGATCGCGCTGTGGCGGGCTGGAAAGTTCCCGTTCGACAAGCTGATCACCACATTCGACTTCGACGACCTGCCTGCCGCGCTGGAGGCAACCCGCTCCGGTGCGGCGGTCAAACCCGTACTCACGTTCGCATCCTCGGAAGGACAGGCATGAACCACCACGATCAGGTCGAGAAGTTGCTCGCGGCCGAGAGCGTCGACCCGCGGGAACTGGACGAGCTGTGGGCGGCCCTGCCGGTCGTGCACATCGACGAGCTCTCCGGCCGGTGGCGAGGACGCGGATTCCGCACCGGACACCACACGGAACAGCTGCTCGAGAAGACCCGCTGGTACGGCAAGACGTTCGGATCGCGCTTCGACGTGCAGCCGCTGGTGTGCCGCGGCGAGGACGGCGAGCTGTTCTCCGACGTCAAGGGCGGCAAGGGCGTCGCCAGTCTCTGGATGGTCGAGTTCCGCGGCGAGGTGACCGCGACGATGGTCTACGACGGCATGCCGGTGTTCGACCACTTCAAGCGGGTCGGCCCCGACACCCTCATCGGTGTGATGAACGGCAAGGGCGTCCTGGACAACGGAGAGCACTACTGGTTCGCGCTCGACCGCGACACCGAATAGTCCGGCGGGATCAGCCGGCTGCGGACTTCTTCGCCTCGTCGACGCTGCGCTGCAGTGCGGCGACGAGGTCGACCACCTCGGCGTCGGCCTCCTGGCCCGCGCCGGTGGGGAGGCTGACCTTCTCGCCGCCGTTCGCGATCGTCTCGTCCAGGAGCTTCTGCAGTTGGATCTGGTAGTCGTCGGTGTACGACTCCGGATGGAAGTCCTCGGACATCGAGTCGACGAGCATCGTCGCCATCGCGAGTTCCTTCTCCGACGGCGACGATGCCTCGTCGAGGGACCCGAAGTCGGCGGCGCGGACCTCGTCCGGCCACAGCAGGGTCTGCACCACCAGTACGCCGTCACGCACCCGCAGCGCCGCGAGTCGGGTGCGCTGGCGGAGCGTGAAGTGCACGAGCGCGGTGCGTTCGCTGTCGGTCAGGGTCGACGCGAGGAGCTGGTACGCCTTGGGGGACGCGGAGTCCGGCTCCAGGAAGTAGCTCTTCTCGAACAGGATCGGGTCGATCTGGTCGGACGGGACGAACTGCAGGACCGGGATCTCGTGCTTCTCCGCCGCGGGGAGCTTCTCGAAGTCCTCGTCGGTGAGGACCACCTGGGCGCCGTCGTCGGAGATGTAGGCCCGGTCGATGTCCGCGTACTGCACGACCTGACCGCATTCGCTGCACACACGGTTGTACTTGATGCGTCCGCCGTCCTTGCCGTGGACCTGGTGGAACCTGATGTCGTGGTCCTCGGTGGCGGAATAGACCTTCACCGGGACGTTCACCAGACCGAACGCGATGGAGCCTTTCCATATCGACCGCATCACCCCATGATGGTCCATACTGTGTGATCAGGCCAGGTGTGGCGAATCGGTGGGCGGGTGCTGATGGCGCACAACACTGCGGTCCGGGTCGGAAATCGACGCCTGACCCTGACGAATCTCGACAAGGTGCTGTACCCGGACTCGGGCACGACGAAGGCCGAGGTCCTGCAGTACTTCACCGAGGTCGGGCCCGCGCTGGTGCCGTTGCTGACGGGGCGTCCACTGACCCGGAAGCGGTGGCCGGACGGAACCGCCGCCGACCCCTTCTTCCAGAAGAACGTCGAGGCGGCGACCCCCGACTGGATATCTCGGCACACGCTCACGCAGGGTTCGCGGACCGTCGTGTATCCCGAGGTCGCCGAGCTCGCGGACCTCGTCTACTTCGCGCAGTCCGGAGCACTCGAGTTCCACGTCCCGCAATGGCGGTTCGCGCCCGACGGATCGCCCGGGAACCCCGACCGGCTGGTGATCGACCTCGACCCGGGGCCGGGCGTGACGCTCGACGAGTGCGCGCAGGTGGCGTTGCGGGTGCGGGAGCGACTGCAGGCCCGCGGTCTCGATGCGCTGCCGGTGACCAGCGGCAGCAAGGGGATTCACCTGTACGCGGGCGTCGGCGACGGGTGGACGTCACGGCGCTGCTCCGAGGTCGCGAAGGAGATCGCCGTCGAACTCGAACGGCAGACCCCGGAGCGGGTGACGTCGACGATGTCCAAGGCGGTGCGCGCGGGGAAGGTGTTCGTCGACTGGAGCCAGAACTCGGCCACCAAGACCACCATCTCGCCGTACTCCCTGCGCGGCACCGCGCAACCGACCGCGGCGGCGCCCCGTGCCTGGGCGGAGCTCACGAAACCGGGTCTGCGCCAACTGGACTTCCACGAGGTCCTCGAGCGGCTGCGCGGCGGTGTCGCACCCGCGACCGTGCCGCGGCCGCACGAGGCGAGGCAGGCGATCGCGGGTGCCGGAGTGGTCGGCGGCCGGAACCGAGCGGAGGCGCCGATGCTGGCAACCGCCACCACGGCATCCGAGTTCGCGTCGCGCGCCGATCCCGACACCTGGGCACTGGAGTACAAGTACGACGGAATCCGGGCACTCGTGTCGTTCGGCGGCGAGGATCACCCGGTGCGTCTGACCAGCCGGAACGGCCTGGACATCGGCGTCGGGTATCCCGAGTTGCTGCATCTGCCCGCCGGGCTCGCGGGCCACACCGGGGTGCTGGACGGCGAGATCGTCGCGTTCGGCGACGACGGTGCACCGAGCTTCGGGCGGCTCCAGCAGCGGATGGGCCGGTCACGTCCACCGTCGGCGCGGGAGCGGGAGTCGAATCCGGTGGCGCTGCTGCTCTTCGACGTCCTCGAACTGGACGGGGTCTCGGTGCGGGACAAGCCGCTGCGCGATCGCCGCCGCGTGCTCGAGGCGATCAGGATTCCGGAGGGCGACTCCTGGCGCGTGCCGGACCTGGCGCCGCCCGACCTGGACGAGGCTCTCGACAGCAGTCGGGCGGCACACATGGAAGGCCTGGTCGCGAAGCGATGGGACAGTGGCTACCGATCGGGTCGCTCGTCGGTGTGGCTCAAGCTCAAGCATTTCCGGACGTGTGAGGTGGTGATCGGGGGCTGGCTGCCGGGGGAGGGCGGCCGGGCGAAAGGCGTCGGCTCGGTGCTGGTGGGTCTGCCTGCGGGCCCGGGACGGCTGCGCTACCTCGGCCGGGTCGGCAGCGGCATGTCGGACGCCACGCTCGGTCGCCTGCGCGACCTCGTGGCGGAGACGGCGTCGGACGACTCGCCTTTCGGGGACACCGTGCCCGCCGCGGATGCTCGGTCGGCGCGCTGGGTGCGTCCGGAAACGGTTGCGGAAGTGCGTTACTCGGAGCTGACGGACGACGGCAGGCTGCGGCACCCCGTGTGGCGGGGCCTGCGACCGGACAAGGGGCCGGGTGACCTCGAGGGTGTGCCCGAGTAGCGAAGCCGTGTCGGTGGCGGTTGATACATTCGACCCGTCGTGGGCGGCTGGCTTCGGGCAGTGCTCTTGTGCGTTCTGTCCGAAAGGTTTTCGCGTTCGTGATGATGCTCTCATGGTGATGGGTGCGACCCACGCCGTTTCCGGCGCCGTCGCCGGTCTGCTGGCCGCGCAGGTGCTTCCGCCCGAGTGGGGTGGGCCGACGTCGACCGCCGAGATGTTCACCTTCGCCGGTGTGTGCGCGGGCGCCGCGTTGCTTCCCGACCTCGACACCGGTCAGTCGACCGTGGCTCGGTCCTTCGGGCCCGTCAGCTGGGCCCTCGCGAAGGTCGTCGACGAGGTGTCGCTCTGGTACTACCGCCTGACCCGAGGCCGACGCGATCCGAAACGCACCGGTGGGCACCGAACGCTCACCCACACCGCACTGTTCGCGATCGCGATCAGCTTCGGTGTGTCTGCGCTGGTCGTGGCGTTCGGGCGTCCCGCGGTCATCGGCACGCTGTTCCTCACGCTCGGACTGGCGCTACGGGGTCTCGCGGGAGGCTGGGCGAAACGCAGCGGCTGGATTGCCGTCACCCTCGTCGCGGGCGTGCTGGCTGCCTTGACCTGGACCTGGTACCCCGACGAGATCGGTTCGCGGGCACTCGGAGTCGCGGTCGGTCTGGGGTGCGCCGTGCACTGCCTCGGGGACGCCATCACCAAGGAAGGCGTCCCGTTCCTGGCTCCGCTGCTGCCGTGGCGGGGCAGGCGATGGTGGGAGTTTCAGCTGCCGTCGTGGCTGTCGATCCGGGCCGGGGGAACGTTCGAACGCGCTTTCCTCGGGCCGGTGTTGACGCTGATCGCGGGCGGACTCGCGCTCTGGGCGCTCGACGGAGTTCCCGAGGCCGTCAACGATGCACTGGTGCAGTTCGGGGCGCTGCGCTGAGGGTGTCCGCCGAGAGCGCTGCCACCAGGTCTCGCACGTGCGTGAGATCGACGTCGTATCCGGGGAAGTAGCAGCACACGCGGTCGGCGTGGTCGCCGAAACGGCGGACGATCTCGGCGGCGCACGCCTCCGGCGTGCCCCGCACGGCCAGCGTCTCGAGCATCGTGTCGTCGACCAGGGCGATCATCTCGGCGATCGCGCCACGCTTGGACAGGGCGTTGAGTTGCTCCTGCAGGTGCGCCCAGCCCTCCACCTCGAGCACGGGTCGGTAGGCGGGCGTCGACCCGTAGAACGCCAGCAGCGCCCGCACCCCGGTGGCTGCGGCGGTCAGTTCCGCGTCGGTTCGGCCGGTCGCCACGATCACCTGCGGGACGACCTCGAAGCCGTCGCGCTCCCGGCGCGCCAGGCCCAGTTCCACCGCGGGCAGAGTGCGTTCGTGGAAGTGCCGCTCACTGTGGAACGGCATCACGAGCAGGCCGTCCGCGACCTCGGCGGCGGTCCGCGTCATCACCGGGCCGAGCGCTCCGAGCAGGATCGGGGGTACGCCGTGCGGGTTCGGTCCCGGCACGAACGTCGGTGGCATGAGGGTGTGGGTGTGGAACTCGCCGCGGTAGTCCAGTCGGGTGCCGTTCTGCCAGGCCTCGAGGATCGCCCGGACGGCGAGCACGGTGTCGCGCATGCGGGCGGCCGGCCGGGACCAGGTCGACGAGTACCGCTTCTCGATGTGCGGGCGGATCTGTGAGCCGAGCCCGAGGCGGAACCTGCCCCCGCTCATCGACTGCAGGTCCCATGCGGCGTTCGCGAGGTGCATCGGGCTGCGGGGCAGGGCGATCGCGACGTTCGTCGCCAGGTCGACGTCGACGACTCCTGCCGCCGCGACGAGGGGGAAGAACACGTCGTGCGGTCCCTCGAAGGTGAACAGTCCGGCGGCACCGGTTCCGGCGAGTTCGACGGCCCGGCGGGCGGCGTCGACCGGTGGTGCGTCGAGCTGGATCTCGACCTTCATCAGGGCTCTCCTTCGTTGAGCTCAGTGGTGACGCGGCAGCGCGGCGCCGACCAGTGTGCGCCGCACGGGCATCGACGCGTGGCGAAACAGCGTCCACATCGCCGACGCGGTGGCGCGCGGCTCGGTGCGCCGCGACAGGTAGGCCCGCTGCAACTGCGGTGGCAGCGCGAAGAAGTCGTCGAAGAACTCGGGGACGAGCGGGGCCGGCAGTGCGAGGAGTGCCCGCAGACCCACCTCCCGCAGCGCTCGCACCGTGCGAGCGGGCCGCGGCCACAACGCCTTCCCCGGATCGTCTCCCGCGACGAGCGCCCCGACCAGGTCGTCGACAGCGCCGAGGGACGCCGCGACGCTGTAGCCGGTGCCGGGATGCGTCAGGGCGCCGCGAGACCCGAACGCCAGCGCGCCCCCGCCGGGTCGAGGTGCCTCGACGGGGAAGCGGACCTTCTCGACCTCCGCGTCGGTGGGGACGTCGACGCCGCGGTGGCTCAGCCGGGTGAGCAGTCGCTCGCGCAGCACGGACACGGGGAGCGCGGGACGGCCGACCAGACACGTCTCCTCGAGCAGCGTGCGGCCGTTCCCGACGGGGACCGCGTACAGGAACGACGGCGGATCGTCGGTCGTTGTTCCGTTGTCGCGTCGCCAGTCCATGAACAGCGCGGGCGCATGGCCCAGGGCAGGTGCTGCTGCCGCCGCGGGCAGGACGATCCCGTACGCCGTCTGCTCCGCCGCACCGCCGCCGGCCCGCAGGCCCCGCGCGTCGACAAGGTGCCGGGCCCGCAGCACCGTGCCGTCGCCCAGTGTCACCGCGGACCCGTCGAGGTGCAGGGCGCGGCCGGTGACGACCCGTGCGCTTCCGGTGTCGAGTGCGGCTCGGAAGATGGCGTTGTCGAGGACGACGTACTCGCGCTCGACAACGTGTTCGCGAACGGCCACGACGCGGGGCCCCGCGACGTCGGCGGCGACCACGCGTCGATCGAGCCAGGCGGGAAGCTCGTCCGCCCACATCGCGTACGTGGGGGTCCAGGCGCGATCGGGCGCGGGGTCGACGGCGACGACAGCGAGACCGGCGGCGTGCGCCCGGTGGGTGAGCGCTCGCCCCGCCGGGCCGAGCCCGACCACCACCAGGTCCGCCACGCCGCCATCGCTCACGATCACACACGGTAGCGGCGAACCTGCGACCCTGTTCCCAACCGAATCGGAGGAAGGTGGGGGGTCGTTGCCATGGATGTCGAATCCGTCATCTCGAACGTCGGGTCGGTCGTCGACATCGTCGGTGTGGCCGTCATCGTCGTCGGCGCCGCCGTCGCGAGTTGGATCGCGCTCTCCACGATCCGGTCCCGGCCCGGCGCCCCCGTGTACACCCCGTACCGGCGCAACCTGGGTCGCTCGATCCTCCTGGGGCTGGAGTTCCTCGTCGCCGCGGACATCATCAAGACCGTTGCCGTCACCCCCACTTTCGAGTCCGTCGGAGTCCTGGCGTTGATCGTGCTGATCCGGACGTTCCTGAGCTGGTCGCTCCAGTTGGAGATCAGCGGACGGTGGCCGTGGCAGGAGCGCGCGGACCGTGGCAGGGAAGGTGCCGGCGATCCGGTAGGCTGAACCGTCGTGATTACTGCCACCGACCTCGAAGTTCGTGCCGGTGTGCGAACCCTCCTCTCGGCGCCCGGATCGGCCCTGCGTGTGCAGGCCGGCGACCGCATCGGCCTGGTGGGCCGCAACGGTGCCGGCAAGACGACGACCCTCCGGATTCTCGCCGGCGAAGGCGAGCCCTACGCGGGCACCGTCGTCCGCAGCGGTGAGCTCGGTTACCTTCCCCAGGATCCGAAGGAAGGCAACCTCGACGTCCTCGCCAAGGATCGTGTCCTGTCGGCCCGCGGGCTCGACGAGATCATCCGCAGCATGGAGAAGCAGCAGACGATCATGGCCGAGGCCGTCGACGACGCCACGCGCGACAAGGCCGTCCGCAAGTACGGATCCCTGGAAGACCGCTTCGGCTCGCTCGGTGGCTACGAGGCGGAATCGGAAGCGGCGCGGATCTGCAGCAGCCTCGGTCTCCCCGACCGGGTGCTCGCGCAGCCGCTGCGCACCCTGTCCGGTGGTCAGCGCCGCCGTGTGGAGCTGGCACGCATCCTGTTCGCGGCCTCCGACTCGTCGGGTGGCAAGTCCACCACGACGCTGCTGCTCGACGAGCCGACCAACCACCTCGACGCCGACTCCATCACCTGGCTGCGCGGGTTCCTGCAGAACCACGACGGCGGCCTCATCGTCATCAGCCACGACGTCGACCTGCTCAACGACGTGGTGAACAAGGTGTGGTTCCTCGACGCGGTGCGCGGCGAAGCGGACATCTACAACATGGGCTGGAAGAAGTACCTCGATGCCCGCGCCACCGACGAGCAGCGGCGCCGCCGTGAGCGTGCGAACGCGGAGAAGAAGGCATCCGCGCTGCGCCAGCAAGCCGCGAAGCTCGGAGCGAAGGCGACGAAGGCGACGGCCGCGCAGAACATGGCCAAGCGCGCCGACAAGCTGATCGCCGAACTCGACGACGTTCGCGTCGCCGACAAGGTCGCCCACATTCGGTTCCCGGAGCCCGCGCCGTGCGGCAAGACGCCGCTCATGGCCAAGGGTCTGACGAAGGTGTACGGCTCGCTGGAGATCTTCACCGGCGTCGACCTCGCGATCGACCGCGGCAGCCGGGTCGTCATCCTCGGGCTCAACGGCGCGGGCAAGACGACGCTGCTGAGATTGCTTGCGGGAGCGGAGAAGCCGGACCTCGGGGAGCTCGTACCCGGCCACGGACTCAAGACCGGGTACTTCGCGCAGGAACACGACACCCTCGACGACGAGGCCAGCGTGTGGGAGAACATTCGGCACGCCGCGCCCGACGCGGGGGAGCAGGACCTGCGGGGTCTGCTCGGCGCGTTCATGTTCTCCGGCCCTCAGCTCGACCAGCCGGCAGGCACCCTGTCGGGCGGCGAGAAGACCCGCCTCGCGCTGGCCGGTCTGGTGTCCTCGGCGGCGAACGTGCTGTTGCTCGACGAGCCGACCAACAACCTCGATCCGATCTCCCGCGAGCAGGTGCTCGAGGCGCTGCGCAGCTACACCGGCGCCGTCGTCCTCGTCACCCACGACCCCGGCGCGGCCGAGGCGCTGAACCCGGAACGCGTCATCCTGCTCCCGGACGGCACCGAGGACCACTGGTCGCAGGACTACCTGGACCTCATCTCGCTGGCCTGACGGCCGGCCCAGGCCGAGGTCGAGGATCTGTACTAGCCTGGATTTCGAATGGTGACGTGCATCACATCGGGTGTCTTTCGAGGGGACTGGTGATGGCAGATCTGAAGCAGGTGAGGAAGGGCACGCGCATCTCTGGCGGCGCCCGCGACGAAATGCAGACCGAGGTCCGCGCCCGCTACGTCGGGGGCGCCAGCATCCGATCCCTCGCCGACGCCACCGGACGCTCCTACGGCTTCATCCGAACCCTGCTCACCGAGTCCGGAGTCGAACTGCGCGGGCGCGGCGGCCCCAACCGTCGCCGCGCCGTCCGCGGTGCCTGACAACTAGCCCCGACGCTGCGCCAGGAATCGGTCGAGAGTGCGTTCGGCGAGTGCGGTGATGGTGAGCGACGGATTGACCAGGCCGACCGCGCCCGGTGCGAAGGCGCCGTCGACGACATACAGGTTGTCGTACCCGAGGACGGCGCCGTCCATCGTTGCCGCGTGGTTCATCACGACCCCACCGAGCCCGTGGTAGGTACTCGCGGATCCGAATCCGACCGCCCGCGAGTAGACGGGGATTCCGCTGAGGGGACGACCGTGCCGGACCTCGGCGCGCTGGCGGAACTGTTCGGCGAACGCGGCCCCGCGTCGGTCGAGGGCATTGCCTTCGGGGTGGGGGTAGTTGATCACCGCGGTGCCGATGGCGTGGTCGAAGTCGATGGTCCCGCGCTCGTCGCTGTGCACCTGAATGAGGTTGGTGGTGGCCAGCTTTCCGAGAGGTGACGGCAACGGCGTCGAGTGGTAGACGATCGACGCGGGGCCGCCAGGCAGGTCGTCCTCGTAGACACGTCCGAATCCGGGCCCGCCCTGCAGGTCTCCGTAGTCGTCCGACAACGCGGTCCGCGCGGTGAGGAAGTCCCCGTTCGCGCCGAAGCCCTCGCCGATGCGCGGGGACAGGTTGGGGAGCGTGCCCTTCGCGCGGGCCTCGACGAGCATTCTGGTCGTGTGGAACGACCCGGCGGCCATGAAGAGGTAGTCGGCTTCGGCGGTGACGATTCGCACCGTTCGGTGCTGGTCGTCGATGACTCGAGCAGACACGACGAAGCCGGGTCGCCGATCTCGCGGCCGGATCTCGAAGACCTCGTGCATGGCGTGGATCGTCACGTTTCCGGTGCGTTCCGCAGCGGGCAGGTAGTTGCGATCGACGGAGTTCTTGGCGCCGCTGTTGACGCCGAAACCCAGTTCCCCGTTGGTGATCGAGGCGACAGCGCGACCCTCGAGCTCGGCGCGCACGATGTCCCAGTCGATCGCGTAGTCGAAGGCGACCGGCTCCTTGCCGTATCGGCGGGCGGTCGCCTGCCACGACCGGGTGCCCACGTAGCGAGGATGGGCCATGATGTCGGCAGGCAGCGGGGAGGCGCCGAGCATGGTCTTCGCTCGCGGGTAGTAGGTTGCGGCGAGTTCGTCGAACCCGGCGCCGCCGGGGAAGACCTGCTCGAAATCCTGCTTCCGGGGGACCGGCGTGAAGGATCCGAACGCCAGGGAACCGCCACCGACTCCGGCTCCGTACACGGAGTCGATTCCGTTGCCCTTGACGCGATCGAGGATGCCCGGGTACCGGCCGACCGGGATGCCGACCGTCGCGGTGGCGCCGACGGTGTCGCTGAACCACGCGGCACGGCCGTCGGGGCGCAGGAGCGTGGCGAAGGTGTCGCCGTCGGGCCGGATCGGCCAGTGCCGTCCGCGCTCGAAGACGGTGGTCGCGATGCCGGCCTCGCCGAGTCGTAGCGCTGCCACGGCGCCGCCGAAACCGGTCCCGATCACGATCGCGGTTTCCTGGCCGTCGACGGCGGCACCGGCGACACCCGACCGGGCGAGGGAGGCGGCGCCGAGCGCGCCGAGGGCGCCCGCGCCGACCGCGGCACGCAGCAGCGCCCGCCTCGACATCGGGGTGACGGGTGTAGTTGAAGATGTGATCACAGTCGCGACAGTAACGGGCGTCACATAGGTAAGCGATACCTAAGTCTATGGGGAATCTCACGCGGCCGGTCGACGCAAAACCGCCACGCCCGCGGGCGCTTTCGGCTAGTCGGACGTGCGCTGAGCCCGCACCGATTCCTCCACCAGGTCGAGTACGGCGGACAGGTTCTCGCCGCCGTGGCCCGATGCGATTCGGGCGATCAGACCGTCGAGCACCAGGTCGAGGTACCCGACCAGCACGTCGGTCGGCAGGTCGTCACGCAGGCGACCGGCTTCCTTCTGGCGTTCCAGCCGAGCAACCGTGGCCTCGGTGAGTTCCTCACCCCGCCGGCTCCACTCCTTTGCGAACGCGGGGTCCGTGCGCAGACGACGCGAGATCTCCACCCTCGTCGCCAGCCAGTCGAACTGGTCCGGCTGCGCAAGCATGTCCCGCATCACCTGGACCAGACCCTGCTCGGCGGCGACGTCGGCCATCCGCGTCGCGTCCTCCTGGGCGAGTGCCAGGAACAGGCCGTCCTTGTCCTTGAAATGGTGGAAGATCGCACCTCGCGACAACGCCGTCGCGTCCTCCAGCCTGCGCACCGTGGCGCCCTCGTAGCCGAACTCCGCGAAACAGCGGCGAGCGCCATCGAGAATCTGCCGTCGACGTGCCAGCAGGTGGTCCTCACTGACCTTCGGCACAGCCGGGTTCCTTTCGTACGAAAACGGAACGGCGGGCCCGAGACGAGACGTCCCGAGCCCGCCGTCAGCGCACTACACGGTCACTGCGTCACACAGTGACCCAGATGATCGGGTCAGCCCCGGATCATGTTGCGGAGCACGTACTGCAGGATGCCGCCGTTGCGGTAGTAGTCGGCTTCACCGGGGGTGTCGATGCGGACGACCGCGTCGAAGACGACCTTGTCGCCGTCTTCCTTGGTGGCGGTGACCTTGACGGTCTTCGGGGTGACGCCTTCGTTGAGCTTCTCGATGCCCTCGAAGTCGAAGACCTCGGTGCCGGTCAGTCCGAGGGACTTCGCCGACTCGCCCACCGGGAACTGCAGCGGGATGACGCCCATGCCGATGAGGTTCGAGCGGTGGATGCGCTCGAAGGACTCGGTGATGACGGCCTTGACGCCGAGCAGGCTGGTGCCCTTGGCCGCCCAGTCACGCGACGAGCCGGAGCCGTACTCCTTGCCGCCCAGGACGACCAGCGGGATGCCGGCTGCCTGGTAGTTCTGCGACGCGTCGTAGATGAACGACTGCGGTGCGCCTTCGAGGGTGAAGTCGCGGGTGTAGCCGCCGGAGACGCCGTCGAGGAGCTGGTTCTGCAGGCGGATGTTCGCGAACGTGCCGCGGATCATCACCTCGTGGTTGCCACGACGGGAGCCGAGGGAGTTGTAGTCCTTGCGCTCCACGCCGTGCGAGTCGAGGTACTGCGCGGCGGGGGTGCCGGGCTTGATCGGACCTGCCGGGCTGATGTGGTCGGTGGTGACCGAGTCGCCGAGCAGCGCGAGGACGCGGGCGCCGGAGATGTCGGTGACCGGAGCCGGGTCCATGGTCATGCCGTCGAAGTACGGAGCCTTGCGGACGTAGGTCGAGTTGTCGTCCCACGCGAAGGTGTCGCCCTCGGGGGTGCTCAGACCCTGCCAGCGCTCGTCACCGGCGAAGACGGTGGCGTACGAGTTGCGGAACATGTCCTGGCTGATCGCCGACTTGATGGTGTCGTCGATCTCCTGCGCGGACGGCCAGATGTCCTTGAGGAACACGTCGTTGCCGTCGGCGTCCTGACCCAGGGCGTCGGTCTCGAAGTCGAAGTCCATGGTGCCCGCGAGGCCGTAGGCGATGACCAGCGGCGGGGACGCCAGGTAGTTCATCTTGACGTCGGGGGAGATACGGCCTTCGAAGTTGCGGTTGCCGGAGAGCACCGCGGTGACGGAGAGGTCGTTGTCGTTGATGGCCTTCGAGATCGGCTCGGGCAGCGGGCCGGTGTTGCCGATGCACGTGGTGCAGCCGAAGCCGCCCAGGTAGTAGCCGAGCTTCTCGAGGTACGGCCACAGGCCGGCCTTCTCGTAGTAGTCGTTGACGACCTGCGAGCCCGGAGCCATGTTGGTCTTGACCCACGGCTTGGTGGACAGGCCCTTCTCGACCGCGTTGCGGGCGAGGAGAGCTGCGCCCAGCATGACGGACGGGTTGGACGTGTTGGTGCAGGACGTGATGCCCGCGACGACCACGGCGCCGTGGTCGAGGATGAAGTCGCCCTGCTCGTCGGTGGTGACCTTGACCGGCTTGGTCGGGCGACCCTCGGCGCCGTTCGCAGCCGAGGCCACGGCTCCTGCGGCGTCATCCGCGAAGGAGAGCGCGGCGGGATCGGACGCGGGGAACGACTCCTCGACGGCCTCGTCCAGCTGGCTGTGATCGGCCGGGTTGTGGTCCTCCACGTAGGTGTGGATGTCCCTGCGGAACGCGTTCTTCGAGTCCGACAGCAGGATGCGGTCCTGCGGACGCTTCGGGCCTGCGATCGAGGGCACGACGGTGCCGAGGTCCAGCTCCAGGTACTCGGAGTAGGCCGGCTCGTGCGCGGCGTCGTGCCACATGCCCTGTTCCTTGGCGTACGCCTCGACGAGAGCGAGCTGCTCGTCGCTGCGGCCGGTCAGGCGCAGGTAGTTGATGGTCTCGCCGTCGATCGGGAAGATCGCTGCGGTGGAACCGAACTCGGGGCTCATGTTGCCGAGGGTGGCGCGGTTCGCGAGGGGAACCTCGGCGACGCCCGCACCGTAGAACTCGACGAACTTGCCGACGACACCGTGCTTGCGGAGCATGTCGGTGACGGTGAGCACGACGTCGGTCGCGGTGACGCCCGGCTTGATCTCACCGGTGAGCTTGAAGCCGACGACGCGCGGGATGAGCATGGAGACCGGCTGGCCGAGCATCGCAGCCTCGGCCTCGATGCCGCCGACACCCCAGCCGAGCACGCCCAGGCCGTTGACCATCGTGGTGTGGGAGTCGGTGCCGACGCAGGTGTCGGGGTAGGCCTGACCGTTACGGGTCATGACGGTCGGCGCCAGGTACTCGATGTTGACCTGGTGGACGATGCCCATGCCCGGGGGGACGACCTTGAAGTCGTCGAACGCGCCCTGGCCCCAGCGGAGGAACTGGTAGCGCTCGCCGTTGCGCTCGTACTCGAGGTCGACGTTGCGTTCCAGGGCGTCTGCGCGGCCGAAGACGTCGAGGATGACCGAGTGGTCGATGACCATGTCGGCGGGGGAGAGCGGGTTGACCTTGTTCGGGTCGCCGCCGAGGGTGGCAACGGCCTCACGCATGGTGGCGAGGTCGACCACGCAGGGCACGCCGGTGAAGTCCTGCATGATGACGCGGGCAGGGGTGAACTGGATCTCGACGCTCGGCTGGGCCGACGGATCCCAGTTGGCGATCGCGCGGATGTGGTCGGCGGTGATGTTGGCGCCGTCCTCGGTGCGCAGCAGGTTTTCTGCCAGCACCTTCAGGGCGTAGGGCAACTTCTCGGTGCCGGGGACCGCGTTGAGGCGGAAGATCTCGTAGGAGTTCTCACCGACCTCGAGGGTTCCCTTGGCGCCGAACGAATCAATACTGGTGCTCACGGCAGCTCCACTCGTCTTGAGGTTCGCCGTCGACGGGGCTGTGCCGACGGCAAGCGAGGCTCGTCGCGGCGACCAGGGAGCCGTTCGACTCGAGTCGCACCCGACCGGACGGTCGCGCCGAAATACCTCGCAACAACTCTAACAGTACGCTTGTCCTGTTGAGACTCGCGGGCAGGGTGCTCCGCGCGTCACACCTCGTGATCCTTGTCTCCGGGGCTGCTGTCCGCAATGTGAGTGCGCCTTCCCGGAGGGCGTCTCGGCGAAACGGCAATGTCACTCTGTCCGATTCCTGCGCAACAGTCCCGTAATGTGCGTGGCGGTCCCGCGGCGCCCGCCGCACCCGCTACCGACGCTCCGGAAGAAAGATGCCTGTTTCCCACACCATCGCGTTCCTCCCGGCCCCCGCCGACATTCCGAACAGCGTCGATATCGACACCATCCTCGCCGACCTCCAGGACGACGGGGTGTCCGCGCCTGCCGACGACGTGGCCGGGCTCCAGGACGTGGTCGCCCGTGCGGACCGCGAGGGGATCACGCTTCGGGTGGTGGTGCTCGACGAGAACCCGGGACGCGACTCGCAGCTGCGCGACATCGCGACCGACGTCGGTGAACAGCAGGGGGGAACCGTCCTGGTCCTCAGTCCGAACTGGGTGGGGACGTCCAGCGACGCGCTGCCCCGCGTCGCGGTCGAGGATGCGCAGGATCACGCCTACACCGGCAACGCGGTGGCTTCCGCGAACCAGTTCCTCGATGCGGTCGTCGAGCCGGATGCGCCGTACGGACTGATCACGGTGGGGATCCTGCTCGTCGTCGGCGCTGGCGCCGCCGTGACGTGGCGCCTGCGCTCGCGTCGGGCCGCGGCCGCGACACGCGTGGAGGACTGACCGCCACCCGCGCGTCGGCGGTTCGAATTCTCAAGCCGGAAAATATCTTTCGCTGCCCGCGAGTTACTCCCAGTACAGGCGGGGTGTGTGCGGTGTAATTACTCCTGTGTCAGTTGTGACTGGAGTTTCGCTAGTTCGCGAAGTGTCGTACGGTGCCAATGGCACTCTTGGGGAAGAAGTGTCGCTGCGGGCAGGGCCGCCACGTAAGTGGCGCCTGCTCACCGGAGTCCACGGGTGAGCAAGCCCGGGACGTCCTCCGGCGTGCACGCCTTCCCCGGGTGGTTGCGCGACCGAGGGAGACGATCGTGAGACGAAGGGCACCGGGCGGGACCCGCAGATTCACGCGGAAACGGGTGCGCCGCGCGCAGACCCTGGTCGGGCTCGGCCTCGCCGTCGCGGTCCTCGTTGCCACGCCGGGCCTCGTTGGTGCCGTTCCGCCGCCGCCCCCGAACCCGAGCGACGGGCAACTGCAGCAGGCCGGCGACGACGTCGCCGCCCGGATCGGTCAGGTCGGATCCCTGATCAACGAGGTCGCCAGTGCGGACCAACGGCTCCGCGCACTCGACGACGCCGTCGCGATCAAGCGCGAAGCGGTGAACAAGGCCCTCGTCGACCTCCAGTCGGCCCGCGACGCCGCGGTCTCCGCCGCCGACGCCGTAGCGGGAACGCTCCAGGCACTGCGAGATGCGGGCGCTCAGATCGAGGCGGCGCAGGTCCGGTTCGACGAGTTCGCCGCCAGCACGTACCGGCAGGGGACCGGCGTCTCGTCGATGGCGTCGTTCATCGGCTCGCAGGGACCGGACGACATCCTCGACCGTGCGCAGGTGATGCGCGTACTCGCGTCGAACAAGAACGCCGTCCTCGACTCGCTGCAACGCGCCCGGACGGCGGAGGCCAACAAGAACTCCGCGGCCCGCGAGGCCAAGCAGCAGGCCGACGAGGCGGCGTCGGCGGCCGAGGCACGCAAGGCGGAAGCGGAAGGCGCTATCGCCGAGGCACGGGCCGCGCTGGCCGATCAGCAGTCGAAGAAGGCGGCGGTCGAAGCGGAGAAGGCCGCCGCCGAGTCGCAACTCGCGTCGGCCCGGGACAACGTCTCGGGGCTGCAGAGCCAGCGGCAGGCCTTCGTCAACTGGGACACCCAGCGGGCCGCCGAGCAGGCCGCCGCCGAGGCCGCCGCGGCCGCAGCTCGAGAGGCCGCCGCCGAGGCGGCCGCCCGAGTCGCCGCGGATCAGGCCGCGCGAGACCGGGCTCGGGCTCTGGCCGAAGGGCAGCGAAGCCACACGCAGGTCGAGGACCAGGACGACACGGAGTCCGGCGCCGCGGACAGCGACGACACGGACTCCGGCACCGCGGACAGCGACGACACGTCGCTGGAAAGCGAGGAGGCCGAGACCGCGCCCACCACCAAGCCCAAGCCGAAACCGACGAAGCCGCGACCGTCGATCACCGGCAGCGCCGCAGTCGAGTCCGTCATCGACCGCGCGATGTCGCAACTGGGCATTCCGTACGCGTGGGGCGGGGGCAACGAGAACGGTCCGACTCTCGGCATCCGCGACGGCGGCGTCGCCGACAGCTACGGCGACTTCAACAAGGTCGGATTCGACTGCTCGGGACTGATGATCTACGCGTTCGCCGGCATCGGGATCTCGCTGCCGCACTACACCGGATACCAGTACACCGCTGGCGAACAGGTTCCGAGTTCTCAGATGAAACGCGGCGACATGGTCTTCTACGGGCCCAATGCCAGCCAGCACGTCGGGCTGTACCTTGGCAACGGGGAGATGATCGAAGCTCCGCAGTCGGGATCGGTGGTCAAGGTCTCGCCCCTGCGCTGGGACGGTATGACCCCGTACGTGGTCCGGTTGGTGTCCTGATCCGCTCGGTCGAGTGGGGTCGGGGGGAGTGAAAGTGGTGGATTCTTGGTGACCTCACAGGGCGCGGGCCGTGATCTCGCGGTTGCCGCAGCAGCCGACGGCGGGACAGGGTCCGGCGGCGCGGCGAAGCCCGACACGGCGAAGCCTGAAACGGCGAAGCCCGGGACGGTCTCGACGACCGCGTCGGACGTCCAGTCCGAGGCGCAGCTTCTCGAGAAGGTGATCTACGAGGTCAAGCGTGTCATCGTGGGTCAGGACCGGCTGGTGGAGCGGATTCTCGTCGGGCTCCTGGCCAAGGGGCACGTGTTGCTCGAAGGTGTGCCCGGCGTTGCCAAGACGCTCGCCGTCGAGACCTTCGCGACCGTGGTCGGTGGCAGCTTCTCCCGTGTGCAGTTCACCCCCGACCTGGTGCCCACCGACCTCGTCGGCACCCGTATCTACCGGCAGGGACGCGAGGCGTTCGACATCGAGCTCGGTCCCGTCGTCGCGAACTTCCTCCTCGCCGACGAGATCAACCGCGCGCCCGCGAAGGTGCAGTCGGCACTGCTCGAGGTGATGGCCGAGCGGCATGTCACCATCGGCGGCAAGACCTTCCCGATGCCCGAGCCGTTCCTGGTCATGGCGACGCAGAACCCCATCGAGAACGAGGGCGTCTACCCGCTGCCGGAGGCGCAGCGAGACCGATTCCTGTTCAAGATCCTCGTCGACTACCCGTCGGTCGAGGAGGAACGCGAGATCGTCTACCGGATGGGTGTGGCGGCGCCCGAACCGCGCCAGGTCCTCGGTCCCGACGACCTGATCCGGCTGCAGAAGACGGCAGCAGGCGTGTTCGTTCATCACGCGCTGGTCGACTACGTGGTCCGGGTGATCGCCTCGACCCGCACGCCCGAGTCGTTCGGGCTGACGGACGTCGCAGGCTGGATCTCGTACGGTGCATCGCCCCGCGCGACGCTCGGCATCATCTCGTCGTCGCGGGCGCTCGCGATGCTGCGCGGACGCGACTACGTGGTCCCGCAGGACGTGCTCGACGTCATCCCTGACGTCCTGCGTCACCGTCTGGTGCTGTCGTACGACGCGCTCGCCGACGAGGTGAGCCCCGACGACGTCATCGCGCGTGTGCTGCAGACGGTCGGTCTCCCGCAGGTGGCGGCGCAGCCTGTCGCGCCGGCGCCCGCGCCCGCTCCGAACCCCGCTGCTGCCGCGGCACCGGTAGGGGGCGCGCCGCGGTGACGCCGTCCGGTTCACCGCTGCCGTCCCTGCGGTCCGGACAGCTACACGACCCCGAACTGTCGGCGGCGTTGCGGACCCTCGAGTTGACGGTTCGTCGGCGCCTCGACGGCGTCCTGCACGGCGAGCACCTCGGGTTGATCCCGGGCCCCGGTACCGAACCGGGTGACGCACGGATGTATCAGCCGGGCGACGACGTCCGGCAGATGGACTGGTCGGTCACCGCCCGCACGACGCACCCGCACGTGCGGCAGTCCGTCGCGGACCGCGAGCTGGAGACGTGGCTGGTCGTCGACCTGTCCGCCAGCCTCGACTTCGGCACCACGGGTGCGGAGAAGCGGGACCTCGCGGTCGCGGCGGCGGCCGCGGTCACCCACCTCACCAGTGGGGGTGGCAACCGGATCGGCGCGATCGTCACGACCGGCCACCGGACCGTGCGCATCCCGGCGCGTGGCGGCCGGATCCACTCCAGGGCGATGCTCCGTCAGATCGCGACCACGCCGCACGCGCCCGACGGGGTGCGCGGCGACCTCAAGGGTGCGATCGAGTCGCTACGGCGGCCGCAGCGACGTCGCGGACTCGCCGTGGTGATCAGTGACTTCCTCGGCCCGCTCGACTGGGAACGGTCGCTCCGGGCCGTGTCCGGCCGCCACGACCTGCTCGGCGTCGAGGTGCTCGATCCGCGCGACCTCGAACTGCCGGACCTCGGTGACGTGGTCCTGCACGACCCGGAGACGGGCCGAACCCGCGAGTTCACGACGACACCGCGGCTGCGGGCCGATTTCGCCGCGGCCGCGCAGGCGCACCGGGTGGACGTCGAGCAGGCGTTGCGTCGGTGCGGTGCACCGGTACTCGGCCTGCGCACCGACCGTGACTGGATCGCCGACGTCGTGCGCTTCGTCGCGGCCCGCAGACACAGCTATGGTTCCCGGGTGAATCGAGCGGCCCGCCAGTGAGTCTGACCCAGTTCGCGTCACCCGGGTGGTTGGCGTTCCTCGTCGTCGTCGCCGCACTCGCCGCCGCCTATGTGCTCGCGCAGCGCCGGCGGCAGCGCAACATGCTCCGATTCTCGAATCTGGAGTTGCTGGAGAAGGTTGCGCCCACCCGACCGGGTCGGCTTCGGCACCTGCCGACGGCCTTGGTTCTCGTGGGGTTGATGCTGCTGACGGTGGCGCTCGCCGGCCCGACGTCGGACAAGAAGGTTCCGCGCAACCGGGCGACGGTGATGCTGGTGATCGACGTGTCACTGTCGATGAAGTCCACCGACGTCGCGCCGACCCGGCTCGCGGCCGCGCAGGAAGCCGCGAAGCAGTTCGCGGACGGGCTCACCCCCGGCATCAACCTCGGGCTGGTCGCCTTCGCGGGCACCGCGTCCGTCCTCGTCTCGCCGACCGTCAACCGCGAGGAGACGAAGGCCGCGATCGATCACCTCACCCTGGCCGAGCGGACCGCGACCGGTGAGGCGATCTTCACGTCACTGCAGTCGATCGAGACGCTCGGCGCCGTCCTCGGTGGAGGCGATCAGGTTCCGCCCGCCCGGATCGTGCTGCTGTCCGACGGCAAGCAGACGGTTCCGGACAGCCCGGACGACGCCCGCGGCGGCTACACGGCAGCGAGTGAGGCGAAGGAGCGGGGCGTTCCCATCTCGACGATCTCGTTCGGCACCTCGTACGGCACCGTCGACATCGGCGACGATCGGATCGCCGTGCCCGTCGACGACCCGTCGCTGCGTGAGATCGCGAATCTGTCCGGTGGCTCCTTCTTCACCGCGTCGAGCCTCGAGGAACTCAACAAGGTGTACGACACGCTCGAGGAGCAGATCGGGTTCGAGATCACCCGCGGCGACGCGAGCCGTGCGTGGCTGGTTCTCGGTGTCCTCTTCACCACTGCCGGAATGGCCGCTGCACTGGTTCTGCGCCAACGCCTGCCGTGACCCAGTGGCGCCTGACAGAATGTGCCTCCGGCTGACCCTTACCCAACAGATAGGTTGATCGAATGTCGAACGAGTCCACCCCGTCCCGCTCCGTACTCGTGACCGGTGGCAACCGAGGTATCGGCCTCGCGGTTGCCCAGCGTCTCGCGGCGGACGGTCACAAGGTGGCGGTCACCCACCGCGGATCCGGCGCTCCTGACGGGCTCTTCGGGGTCAAGTGCGACGTCACCGATGCGGACTCCGTCGACCGTGCGTTCAGCGAGGTGGAGGCGCATCAGGGTCCCGTCGAGGTGCTGGTGGCGAACGCGGGCATCACCGACGACACGCTCCTGATGCGGATGACCGAGGACCAGTTCACGAAGGTCATCGACGCGAACCTCACCGGCGCGTTCCGGTGCGCCAAGCGCGCCAACCGGGCGATGCTGCGGGGTCGCTGGGGTCGGATGATCTTCCTCGGCTCGGTCGTCGGCATGGCGGGTCAGGCCGGCCAGATCAACTACGCGTCGTCGAAGGCAGGCGTGATCGGCCTTGCGCGGTCGGTCACCCGCGAGCTCGGTTCGCGCTCGATCACCGCGAACGTCGTCGCACCCGGCTTCATCGAGACGGACATGACCGCCGACCTGTCCGACGACATGAAGGAGATGGCGCAGAAGTTCATCCCGCTGCAGCGCCTCGGCAAGCCCGAGGATGTGGCCGCCGTCGTCAGCTTCCTCGCGTCGGAGGATTCCGCATACGTGTCCGGTGCCGTCATCCCGGTCGACGGCGGCATGGGTATGGGTCACTGACCGCCTAGAACCTTCTCCCACACCACGACTTTCACCTCCAGAGGAGCACAACCATGGGCGGACTGCTCGAAGGCAAGACAATTCTCGTGACCGGCATCATCACCGATGCCTCCATCGCGTTCCACACCGCGAAGGTCGCCCAGCAGCAGGGCGCCAAGGTGATCATCACCGGCATCCCGGAGCGGCTGCGACTGATCGACCGGATCGCTCAGCGTCTCCCCGAGACGGTGCCGGCGGCGATCCCCCTGGACGTGACCAACGAGGAGAGCCTCGGTGCGCTCGCCGACAAGGTCCGTGAGTTGGCCCCCGAGGGTCTCGACGGCGTCGTCCACTCGATCGCCTTCGCGCCCAAGACTCTGATGGGTCCCGATGCCGTGCCGTTCCTCGACGGTCCCGGACCGGACGTTGCCAAGGCGTTCGAGATCTCCGCGTGGAGCTACGCCTCGCTCGCGCGCGCCGTGCTTCCCGTCATGAACGAGCGCGGCTCGATCGTCGGCATGGACTTCGATCCGCGCACCGCGATGCCGGACTACAACTGGATGGGCGTCGCCAAGGCTGCGCTGGAGTCCGTGAACCGGTACGTGGCACGGGAAGTGGGCTACGCCAAGAAGATCCGATCGAACCTGGTTGCGGCGGGCCCGATCAAGACGCTCGCGGCGAAGGCGATCTCGGGCACCGCGACGGACGACGCCAAGAAGCTGAACATGCTGAACGACTACTGGGACGGCGCATCGCCCATCGGCTGGAACGTCGACGATCCGGGCGTCGTGGGTACCAGCGTGTGCGCGGTGCTGTCGGACTTCCTGCCCGCCACCACCGGCTCGATCATCTACGTCGACGGCGGAGCCAGCCACAACACGTGGTTCCCCGAGAACTTCATGGGCTGACACGGTGTACGACGCCCTCCTGCTGCTGTCCTTCGGCGGACCCGAGAAGCCCGCCGACGTGCGACCGTTCCTCGAGAACGTCACCCGCGGCAGGGGGGTGCCACCGGAACGCCTGGACGAGGTGGTCGAGCACTACCTGCACTTCGGTGGGGTTTCGCCGATCAATCGCCTCAATCGCGACATCATCGCTGCGATCGAGGGTGAATTCTCTTCTGCGGGAATCGAACTGCCGGTGTACTTCGGCAACCGCAACTGGCATCCGATGGTCGAGGACACCGTCGCTCGCATGCGCGACGACGGTGTCCGCTCGGCCCTGGTGTTTCCGACTTCTGCGTGGGGTGGTTACTCGGGGTGCAGGCAGTACCACGAGGACGTCACCCGGGCGCGGGCTGCGGTCTACGGGGCGCCGGACCTGACGAAACTGCGTCAGTACTACGACCATCCGCTGATGGTCGCTGCGTTCGCGGACGCGATCACCGCGGCCCGCGGCGAATTGCCGGAGTCGCAGCGTGACGGTGCGCGCCTGGTGTTCACCGCTCACTCGGTGCCGGTCGCGGCGGACGCGTCGGGAGGTCCGCGCGCCGAGGGAGGCGGGCTCTACAGCCGTCAGGTCGCCGAGGCCGCGCGGTTGTGCGCGGCGGCGGTCGGCGCCGCGGACCACGACCTGGTGTGGCAGTCGCGGTCCGGGCCGCCGCAGGTTCCGTGGCTCGAACCCGACATCTGCGACCACCTCGACGCGGTCGCCGCGGCCGGGGCGAGCGCGGTGATCGTGTGCCCGGTCGGATTCGTCTCCGACCACCTCGAGGTGATCTGGGATCTCGACACCGAGGCCCGGGACCGGGCCGCCGAGTTGGGGCTCGGGTACGCGCGCGCGGGCACACCCGGCACCGATCCGCGTTTTGCGGCGATGGTGGCCGAACTGGTCGCCGAACGCGTCGACGGGGTCCCCGCGCGCAGGCTCGGCACCGAACCCCTGTACGGCGTCGGAACGAACGGCACGCTGTGTGCGCCCGACTGCTGTGTCCCACCTGCACGGCCGACGCGCAGGCCGAGCTGACGGCACGCCCTGGTTTCGGGCGCCGCGGCGGGGCAGGATGGAACCTGTCGTAGTCGCTCCCACCGAGAGGAGTCGCCGATGACTCTCCTCAGCACCGAACCGGTCCGCTCGCCCGGACCGCGTTTCGCCTCACGCCTCCGCCGCGCGGCTGTCGTCGCCGTGTGCGCCTGCGCAGCCTGCGTGCTCGCTCCACTCGGGGCCACCGCAGCGCCTGGCGACACCTACACGAGCAACCCGCCCCAGGACAAGCAGCTCATCGGCTACTGCCAGGACCAGGCGAGGCTCGCGAACAATCTCGTCGACAGAGGAGATCCCGACCGTGCAGCCGACGTCGTCGGCGCCGCGAACCTTCGCGGCTGCCGGATCTTCACCTTCGGCGAGATGTAGCGCCGTAGGCGCGTCAGTTGGTCCAGGCGTATCTCAGGCGTGCCGTCGTCTCCGCGGCGGCGACGCCTCGGTAACGGTCGAGTTCGTAGGAGCGCACCGCCTGCAGTGCCTCGCGGACGGTCGGGGTGAACAGGTCGGCAGCCAGTCGTGAGTTCGCGAACCGGTCGAGCATGTCGTCGGCGGCGGTCGGCATCACGGTGACGCGCTCGTCGGCGGGCAGTTCGCCCGGGTTGACGATCACCTCGGGTGGCAGCGCCGCGCCGGTGGTCAGACCCGCGTGGGCCGCGCCGAGCACGACGGTGGTCGCGAGGTAGGGATTGGCTGACGGATCGATGGGTTTGACCTCGATGTTCGCTCCGATCGGATTGCCCATGGTGTCTTCGCACAGTCGCACCGCAGCCTCCCGGTTCTCGAGGCCCCAGCAGCAGTGGACACCGGCCCAGTTGTCGGGGCGCATTCGTAGGTGCGACACCGCCGAGCCGGTCAGGACGAGCGGGAAGTCGGGGAGGGCGGCGACCAGTCCGGCGATCGCGTGTGAGCCGGCATCGGTCAGTCCGTGCGGTCCGCGACCGCCCGAGAGCAGTGGTGCCCCGTCGCCCCACAACGACAGATGCTGGTGGGCGCCGTTGCCCGCACTCTCGGGGGTCGGTTGAGGCGAGAACGAGGCGAGCATCCCGTGTGCGCGAGCGGTCGCGCAGATCACCGTGCGGGCCAGCACCACTCCGTCCGCGGCGGCGACGGGATCGGTGGGCGCCAGGGATATCTCGAACTGGTCGGGGCCGTACTCGGCGTGCACCTGGTCGACGGCAATGCCCGCCCGCGCTGCGGCAGTCAGGACGTCGTTCACGAAATCGTCCTGGCGCAGAACCGATTCGAGACCGTACGCTGCCCAGCGCCCGGTGTCGGGTACTCCGAACAACGTGAACTCGAGCTCGTGGCCCACCAGCGCCTCGACACCTGCCTCTGCCAACCGGGTGACGGTGGTGCGCAGCGCCTCGCGGGGGCATCCGGGGAACGGCGTGCCGTCCTGGTAGGTGAGATCCGCAGGAGCCCAGAGGTTTCCGCTTCCGAGCTCGCGCATCTCGTCGCGGGTGATGCGCAGTCGCAGGTCCCCGACGACGGACAGATCGGGTGTGAACGCGAGGTGGTCGTCCACGCAGAACACCAACCACGACTTGGAGACCCCGGCGCCCGCTGCGACGAACACGTCCGCGCGGTCGGCGGGCATCGCCTTGGCGCGGGACACTCCGGCCATGTCGACGAACGATCCGACGACCAGCCGCGGCGCGGGTACCGATTCGGCCATGATGACTCGATCCGTGTGACGGATGTGGTGGTGCGCGATTCCAGTGTCGCACCGACGCGGGCAGACCGGTCCACTACCGTCGAGCCGGTGGCCACCGGCTCGCTGGTACTCGGCTCGCCGCGTGGCCGCCGTTTCCGTGCCGGCGTCGGAGGACAGGGGCGCCCGGTCCGACCAGGTCCAGAACGATGCAGGAAGAGGAGTTCACATGGTTGTGAGAATCGAAGTGTCGCGGGACATCGTCGCCACCCCGGCGGCGGTGTACGCGGTGATCTCGGACGTCACCCGAATGGGGGAGTGGTCCCAGGAGTGCCACGCCTGCCACTGGCACGACGGCGTCGACGGTCCGTCGGTCGGAGCGACGTTCGACGGGCACAACCGCAACGGCGACCACGAGTGGACCACCCAGGGGACCGTCGTCGAGGCCGAACCGGGCAGCAGCTTCGCGTTCGACTGCTCGATGCACGGCGTCCACTACGCGACTTGGGGATACCGCATCGAGCCCGCCGAGGGCGGCTGCCGGGTCACGGAGTGGACCGACGACCTGCGGACGGAGCAGGCCCGGGCGTACGGCGCGCGGGTGTCCGGCGTCGACGATCGCGCCGCCCGGAACCGGCAGACCATGAGCGGCACCCTCGAGCGGATCGCGGCTGCCGTCGAAGGCTGATCGCCCGCTTCGGCGACCGCGGGCGGGTCGACGGATCAGGTGCGCGGCTGGCCGCTGCGTACACACGCCGCGACCGCGGCGGTACGGGCGCCGCGCACCGCCGTCCAGAGGGGACGCAGAGTGTCGTCCCGGAGGGCCGCCCCGGTCGCGGTCTGCGCGCGTCCCGACGACTCGCCTGCCACGGTGAGGATCGCCGCGACCTGGTCGGCGGTGTCGAGGATCCGCAGCACTCGGGCCGGTGTGCCGTCCGGGGTCGTGTGGTGGGCGATGTCGGCGAGGGCTTCGGCGATCCGGCTGCGTGGATCGCCCGCCGCGGCGGAGAATCCGCCACGCAGGGACGACAGCGCGGCGGCCGCGTCCCGGACGGCCTCCCGCAACGCGTACTCCGCCTCCCCGAGCCCGCTGTGCTCGGGGTGATGCGGGAGCGCGGGGACGCCGAACACCGTCCAGCGCAACACGTCCGGACCCTCGACGGTCGGCACGATCCCGATGCCGGGATTCCCGGGTGCGCCGACGAGCACGCCCTGCCCGGCGTCCAGTGCGGCGGTCGCGAACGCGGACCCGACGGGAAGCCCGCGCGCGTCACCGGCGGCGGGCAGCACGAGGCTCGGAGCCGCCTCGCTGTCGGATGTCGTCACCGCCCGCACCGCCTGCAGCAGTGTCACCGGCCCCGCGTCGGTCGGATCGGGCCACGGCAGGTCCCAGCGCAGCGCGACCTCGGCGTCGGCAGCGGCGACCAGGTGCATCGGGGCCCACGCCCGGACGGCGTCGATCACGTCGTCCGGCGACGTGGCGCCGGCTAGCCACGACGCCGACCACAGGGTGAAGGTGATGCTGGGGCAGGACACGGTATCCAAGCTTAGGACCCGCGGGCGGCGGTGAACACTAGCCTGGTTCCTCGTGAGTGGACGCGACATGTACAGCGGGAACATCTTCGACGGGCACACGAGGCGCCGGGCCCGCGAGTATCCGAAGGTGCCCGCCGATCGAGGTCTCGTCGTCGAGGACGCCGCGACCGGGTGGTGTGGCGCCGTGGTCGGAATGGAGAAGACCTACGACGGTGACTACGTCCGACTGGAGGACGCGCGGAAGCAGACCCGCCTGTTCGCGATGCGTGAGGCCGCCTTCCTGGTCGACGGCAAGCCCGTCACATTGGTCCGGCCGACCGTGACGAAGCCCGCCGCCCAGACCCGCTCGGCGTCCGGTTCGACCAGGGTCGAGGGTGTCAAGGCCCGCGTCGCGCTCCCCAGCCGGATCTGGGTCGAAGGGGTGCACGACGCGGCCATCGTCGAGCGGGTCTGGGGACACGACCTGCGGATCGAAGGCGTCGTGGTCGAGCAGTTGGAGGGACTCGACAACCTCGCGGAGCGGCTCGCCGAGTTCGGTCCGGGACCGGGCCGGAAGGTGGGCGTCCTCGCCGACCATCTCGTCGAGGGGTCGAAGGAGACCGCACTGACGCAGGGGCTGGGGCCGTACGTGATGGTGACCGGGCACCCCTACATCGACGTGTGGGAGGCGGTGCGACCGAAGTCCGTCGGGATCGCGGCGTGGCCGACGATTCCGCGCGGACAGGACTGGAAGACGGGAATCTGCCGCGAACTCGGTTGGGGCACACCGCAGGACGGATGGCGTCGGGTGTACGGCGCGGTGTCGAGCTTCCGTGACCTCGAGGCTCCGCTGATCGGGGCGGTCGAACGGCTCGTGGATTTCGTGACCGTCGACTGACGCCTGCGGACGCCGGGGGAGTCGGGCCCGCCCGTTCGCCGCTCGCCGTGGCTAGAGTGGGTGATGTGGCAGCGGTGATCTGGTTGGTGGGCGGCGTACTGCTCGCGGCGGCGGAGGCGGCCACGGGTGACTTCTTCCTGCTCATGCTCGCGGGAGGCGCCCTGTCGGCCGCCGGTTTCAGCGCGCTGACGGATCTGCCGGTCTGGGTCGATGCGCTGGTCTTCGCGCTGGTGTCCGCGGCGCTGATCGTCGGCGTCCGGCCCGCGCTGCTGCGTCGCTACGCCCAGCCGCCCGTGCTCCCGACGAACACTGCCGCGCTGCCCGGCAAACACGCGCTCGTGCTCGAAGAGGTTTCCGAGCATCAGGGTCAGGTCAAGCTCGCCGGTGAGGTCTGGACCGCCCGTCCGCTCGACCACACCGAGGTCTATCCGCAGGGAACCACCGTCACCGTGATGGAGATCGACGGCGCGACCGCCGTCGTGTGGCGGGGTCCGTAGAACCCAAGGGGGAATGAACACATGGCCGCACTGATCGTGCTGGCGGTGATCGTCGTACTCGTGGTGATCGTCGTGGCGAAGTCCGTCGCGTTGGTCCCGCAGGCCGAGGCCGCTGTGATCGAACGACTCGGTCGCTACCAGCGCACCGTGTCGGGACAGCTGACGCTGCTGGTGCCGTTCGTCGACAAGATTCGCGCCAAGGTGGACCTGCGTGAGCGGGTCGTCTCGTTCCCGCCGCAGCCGGTGATCACCCAGGACAACCTGACGCTGAACATCGACACCGTCGTCTACTTCCAGGTGACGAACCCGCAGGCCGCGGTGTACGAGATCAACAACTACATCGTCGGCGTCGAGCAGTTGACCACCACCACGCTGCGCAACGTGGTCGGCGGCATGACGCTGGAGGAGACGCTGACCTCTCGCGACTCGATCAACGGGCAACTGCGCGGCGTCCTCGACGAGGCGACCGGGCGATGGGGTCTGCGTGTCGCCCGCGTCGAGCTCAAGAGCATCGATCCGCCGCCGTCGATCCAGGAGTCGATGGAGAAGCAGATGAAGGCGGACCGCGAGAAGCGCGCGATGATCCTCACCGCCGAGGGCACCCGCGAGTCCGCGATCAAGACCGCCGAGGGCGCCAAGCAGAGTCAGATCCTCGCGGCCGAGGGCGCCAAGCAGGCCGCCATCCTCGACGCCGAAGGTGAGCGGCAGTCGCGAATCCTGCGCGCGCAGGGTGAGCGGGCCGCGAAGTACCTGCAGGCGCAGGGGCAGGCCAAGGCCATCGAGAAGGTGTTCGCCGCCATCAAGGCCGGGAAGCCGACGCCGGAACTGCTTGCATACCAATACCTTCAGACGCTGCCGCAGATGGCGCAGGGCGACGCGAACAAGGTGTGGCTGGTGCCCAGCGACTTCGGTGACGCGCTCAAGGGCTTCGCGAAGACGCTCGGTGCGCCGGGTGACGACGGGGTGTTCCGCTACGAGCCGAGCAGCGAGGAGGCCGCTTCGGGGCCGGTCGACGACTCCGAGGAGGTGGCCGACTGGTTCGAGGTCAAGTCCGACCCGGCGGTCGCGAAGGCTGTTGCCGCTGCGGAAGCGGTCGCGAACAAGCCTGTGGCGTCGTCGGTGCTGTCCGAGCACGAGCTGCCGACGGCCCCGGGGCAGCACGCGTTGCCGTCGCAGGAGCAGCCTGAGGGCGAGCAACTCTAGGGTTGTTCGGAAGTCGGAGGTCCTGTCGTGACACCACCGGTCGAAGGCGAGCCGGGGCGAGGCCCCGGAGTGATCCTGCGCGGTCGGGAGTTCTCGGCGGTGATCTTCGACCTGGACGGAGTGATCACCGATACAGCGGCGGTGCACCGGCGGGCCTGGGCCGCGGTCTTCGACGAGTTCCTGGCCCGACACCACCCGGAGCAGCCGGAGTTCGGTGAACAGGACTACCTGACCTACGTGGACGGGAAGAATCGCGCGGACGGGGTCCGGTCCTTCCTCGACTCCCGGTCGATCACCCTGCCGGAAACGACTGCGGAAGACGAACCGGCCGCCGAGAGTGTGGCCGCGCTCGCGGAGCGGAAGGACCGGTTGTTCCACGAATTCCTCGACGCGGAGGGGCCGCACCCGATCGCGCCCACCGTTGACCTCATCCGGCGACTCCGGTCCGCCGGGGTGCCGGTCGCAGTGGTCAGCGCGAGCCGCAACGCCGCGACTGTGCTCAGCCGGGCCGGAGTCGCCGTCGACGTGCGCGTCGACGGCATCGACGCCGACCGCCTCGGTCTGCCGGGGAAACCGGATCCGGCGCTGTTCCTCGAGGCCGCCCGACGGCTGCGGCTCGATCCGGCCGACGCGGTCGTGGTCGAGGACGCCGAATCCGGTGTCGCGGCCGCGACGAATGGTGGGTTCGGCCAGGTCGTGGGGATCGCGACCGCCGGGCACGCCTCGGCTCTCGAGCGAAGCGGCGCAGACGTGGTGGTACCGGACGTCGTGGCGCTGACCTGGTCCACCCAGTCCGGGGTTGAGCGCAGGCGTGGTCCGGATCGCACCCAGGGCGGGTGAGTCAGTCCAGGGTGACCGTCTCGCCGGGCCGCAACTCTCTCACCTGGCCGTGACACATGATCGTGATCGGTCGTTGATGGCCGGCCCCGGACTGCACAGTGACCTTGCGTCCGCTCACGGTGAGCCACAGCTGGTGCCCCCGATACTTGATCGGAAACTCCAGATCGCCGAGGTTCTCCGGCCAGTAGGGTGCGAAAACCAGCATGTCGCCACGGGTTTCGAGTCCGGTGAAGCAGCGCTGCAGCAGATCGACACTGCCCGCCATCGCCGCGAGATGGATACCCTCGGCCGTCGTGCCGCCCTGGATGTCGCTGATGTCGGATGCGAGGACGCTCTCGAAGTACTCCAGCGCCTGGTCGCGGTTGAGGCGGGCCAGGACCCAGGAAAGTACCACCGCACTCAGGGTCGAACCATGTGAGGTCCGGGCGACGTAGTACTCGACGGTGCGCGCGATGTCGTCGGGGCCGAGCCGATATCCGAGCCGCCCGAACAGATCTCGCAGTTCGTCGGCTGAAAGGAGGTAGAACAGCATCAACACGTCCGCCTGTTTGGACGCGCGGTAGCGGTTGACGTCGTCGCCCTCGGCCTCGAGGATGCGGTCGAGTCGTCGCATGTCTCCGTAACGCTGCCGGTAGCCGTCCCAGTCGAGTTCGAGCAGATCGCCGTAGCCTTCGAACTGGCTGATCACTCGATCGTGGAACGGTACGAACATGGACCGGGAGATCGCCTCCCACCGGGCCAGCTCCGGCGCGTTCAGGTGCAGGCTGTCGAGAAGTTCGGTGCGACGAGGATCGGCGACGGCATCGAGTGAATCGAGGGCACGCAGAATCACCCATACCGCCATGACATTGGTGTATGCGTTGTTGTCGACTCCGTCGTACGGCGCCTCCGGATAGCCGGAATGGAACTCGTCCGGGCCCATCACTGCGCGGATGACGAACCGGGACCGCGACCGGTCGAAGGACGCGAGGCTGGCGAAGAACCGGGCGATCTGGAGCAACATCTCGGCGCCGTAGTTGGCGAGGAACTCGAGGTCGTCGGTCATCTGGTAGTACTGCCACACGTTGTACGCGACCGCGATTCCGATGTGGTGCTGTCGCCAACTCGCGTCCGGAAGCCACCGCCCCGAGCTGGGATTCAGGTGCAGTTGCTGGCTCTCCTCCCGGCCGTCGCTGCCCGACTGCCACGGGAACATCGCGCCCCGGTGCCCGGCGGCGCGCGCCGCGCGACGGGCCTCGGGCAGTCGGCGATACCGGTAGCGCAGCAGTGATCGGGTCAGCTCCGGCGCCCGCAGCGTCAATACCGGGAACACGAACAGCTCGTCCCAGAAGATGTGGCCCCGATATGCCTCCCCGTGCAATCCGCGGGCCGGGATACCCGCGTCCAGGTCGGCAGTGTTCCGGGAGACGGTCTGCACCAGGTGCACGAGGTGGAACCGGAGGAGTCGCGACGCCTCCGGTCGGCTGGCGATGTCGATGCCGATCCTGTCCCACAGGTGCTCCCACGCCAGGGCGTGACCTGCCAGGAGCTCCTCGAACCCCTCCACCCCTGACAGCAGGCGTTGCGCCTCGTCGTCGGGATCGGACACTGCGTGGTCGCGCCCGGTGAACAGGGTTGCCGTCTTGTCCACCGTGACGGATCGACCGGCCTCGAGTTCGAGCGAGATGTCGTGGCCGGCGACGCCGTCGGTGTCGAACCATCGGCGCCGGGACTCGCACGGCCCACCGTCACGGAGAATCACGGTCCGCGCCGCGAGCGCGATCGGTACGCGGGACTGGTTGGTCTCGACTGTCAGCAGGACCGAGTCCGGCGGCAGTTCGGTCGCCTGTACGCGGCTCAGGTGATCGGAGGCCAGGTCTCGGTATCGGTCGACGAGGGTATTACGCACCGATCCGTCCACCGCTGAGCGGAATTCGATGGTTCCCGACCAGTCCTCGGCCACGACGGTGGTCTGCAGCGCGCAGACGTGGGGGCGATGCATCGCGACGAACCGTCGCTGGAGGACCGCGGTCGTCCGTCCCTCGGCATCGCGGAATCGGAGTCGTCGGGTGAGAACCGCCCGGCGCAGGTTGAGATTCTGGTGGTGCTCGAGCAGTTCGACCTCGTCGACGTCGAACCAGGGCCCGCCGTCGATGCGGAAGGTGAGCGGCAACCAGTTCGGTACGTTGACCATGCTCTCGTTGGAGATGAGGACGCCCTGCCGTTCGTCGCGCAGGCGGTTGAAGAGTCCGGCCACGTAGGTGCCCGGATAGTGGGTGGGACCCGCTGTCGCCTCGGGTGCGCAACCGCGGGTTGCGAAGTAGCCGTTGCCCACCGTGCACAGTGCTTCGCGCAATTTCTCGGCTTCCGGAACGTAGCCGTCGAAGTGCAGGATCCAGCCCCCGTCCCGGGATGAGGTCGGCGAGTCCCGTTCCACGTTGCCGGCGAGCCGGTGCAGCAGTTCGCGCACCTGGTCCGGGCCATCGACGGCGAACAGCGCAGCCGACCGCCGATTTGCGGCCTCCGCGCTGCGCACCACGATGCCGACGCCCTTGGCGGGCAGTGAATCGAACGCGTCCTCGTCGGTGAGATCGTCACCGACATGGATCGGGAGGAGCGCGTCGACGTCGACCGGTGGGCAGAGGGGGTCGGTGCCCTCGCTCGAAGCGTTGATGCGATCGAGGATCCACTGCAGAGCCCGGCCTTTGTCCCAGTTGACATCGGGACGCAGTTCGATCACCTTGCGGCCGAGTGTGATCCGGAGTGCGTCCTCGCCTGCACCGACTTCGTGCACTGCGCTCGTGACCTCGTCGACACGATCGGCGGGCACGTTCCGGTAGTGGACGGCGACGGTGAACCGCTTGGGTTCCACCAGCGCCCCCGGGACGTGACGGAGACTTTCCTCGAGCACCCGCGTGACCCGCTCGAGCGCGGGCGTGGCGGCCAGCGCGACCGGATTCTCGTACCTCTCGCCGGTGGGGCCGAGGAGGTCGAGGCCGTGGCTTCCCCCGTACCAGATGCCGGGAACACCCACCCGGGCCCGGATATCGGCGAGATCGCGACCACTGATCACCGCGACGGGGCACTGGGCCGCCAGCCGAGTCAGAGCGGCGGCGGCGCCGTCGACGAGCACGGCCGCCGCCGGGTCGGGCACGATATCGGCCAGTGTGCCGTCGAAGTCGAGGAAGACCACGGGCCGGCGGACACACAGCGGTGCCGCGAGCTCGTGGCGGTCCGTCAGGGCAGGCGGAATGTCGGAAAGGCGGCGGTCACCGGCGCGGAGTTCGACGTCCGAGGCATCCGCGACCACCACGTGGGCGCCCCGGCGCAGTAGCTCGTCCACGCGGCGCGGGTCGCGGTCGACGCCGATCACCAGTGCGAAACCGCTGCGGCGTGCCTGTGCGATGACATCCGGGGCGGTGGCGACGAGGACCGCGTCCACGGTGGAAGCGCCGAGGCGGGTCACGGTGTCCTCCGGTGCCGCCTCGACCACCCGGACCGGAATCCGGCGCGTGACCTCCGCTGCCTCGGGACCGCCTGCGGCACCGTCGCTCGCAATCACGGCGCACGGGACACCGGAGCGCTGGAACCGGTCGATCAGGGCAACGGTTGATTCCACGCAGCGCGCCCCGTCGACGGAATCGATCGCGAGGTCGAGGTCGAGAGCGACGGCGTGATGCCGTCGCAGATCGATCACAGGTCGAACCGAGCCCCCGGTGTGCGCATCCGACATGCGTATCGCCTGCTCTCCGAACGGATCACGGCCCTTGGTCAGGGTACGTCGGTCCGGGCCTCGTTGGGAAGAACATCGCTCGGAAGTGCACTGTTGGTGACTGCGCCGTTGGAGGTGACGGGTGGGCGAACGAATCAGGTGATGAGGGCCTGCGCGACACCGGTCACGGCGACCGCCCACAGCACCGAGGTGAAGGTGCCGATGATGAATTGTTCCGACGCGTGCGGCTCACGTAGTTCGGGATAGCGGGCCAGTCCCTTGACCGCGAGGACGATCGCCAGACCCTCCGGCCACCCGGCGAGGATCGCGACGGCGACCGCGACGCGTTCGAGGACGCCGATGGTGCGCCCACCGCGCAGCGGCCCCTCGTCCGGGCGGGCACCGGACTCGGAACGGCGGCGCGCGATCCGGAAGGCCGCGAGCACCACGGGAGCGCCGCCGGTCGCGGCGGCCGCCACCGCGATGACGAGGGTCGCACCGAGGGCGAAGCCGGTGACGGGGCGTGTTGCCGTCGCGGCGAGGGCGCTGCCTCCGAGTGCGAGCGTGGTCACGACGGGTGCGATCCAGGTGGGGATCCGTTTGGCGGACAGGACGAGCGGTGCGATCGCCGCGACGGCGAGCAGGATCAATGCCAGTGCTGTCATCGGTCGGCTGCCTCCAGCAGTTGCGCGGCGAGCGGGCGGCCCGCTTCCTCGGCCTGCCAGCCTGCCACCGACAGTCGTTGCGACATGGCCTGTTTGCTGATTCCCAGGTGGGCGGCCGCGTCGGACTGCGTCATGCCGGTCCGCATCGCGTCGACGGCCGCTCGTCCGGCATCGGAGCGGCGGGTGATGGTCGCGGACAGGAGCATGAGGGCGGCTTCGGCGCCGGGGGATCCGTCGACGGCGATGGCTCCCGGAATGTTCTTGGCGCGTTCGACGGCACGGCGGGCCGCTTCGAAGGCGGGTCCGCGGCCGGCGCGGGTGCTCTCGGGGAGTGGCTGTTCGACCGGGCCGATGCCGATGCCGACGCTCCAGTGGCCGGCGGCAGCGGCGTCGAGTGCGATGTCGACCACGAGTTCCGCGTCGTCGGTGACCGCCTGGGCCTCGTCGCCGGCGGTGCGTTCGAATGGGCGGAGCAGTGGCCGGTCGGCGTAGTGGGCCAGCAGATCCGGGATGCGGTCGACGTCGCGGCGGCTGCGACGCTGGTCGATCGTCAGCACGAACATCGGTCAAGGCTAAAACCTGGATACTGTCCAGTCAAGGTTTAGGACTTGATGTCACTGTGTCCAGTGTGAAGGCCTGACGCGGTACGCGCCTCGTCGAGAGTCAGCTCCGGTGCCGCGGGGACCCCGAGCCGAGCGTCCACGACGAGCCCGACCACGCCGAGCAGCAGGCACGCCGCCGACACCGCGAGGAGCGCGGGAGACGTGTCGCCGCCGATCGCGTCGCCGAGCACCACCACGCCGATCGTCCCGGGGACGATGCCGACCATCGTCGCCAGGATGAAGGGCCAGAACCGGATCGACGACAGCGCGGCGCAGTAGTTCGTGATCGAAAACGGCACCGGCGCGATCAGCCGCAACGATCCGACGGCCAGCCAGCCGCGGCGGGCCAGCCTGTCGTCGATCTTCTGCACCGCAGGATGCGTCAGATGCGCCGCGACCACGTCCCGGCCCACGGCTCTGACCAGGAGCAGTGCGATCGCGGCGCTGACCGTCGTCGCGCCCGCGGCCAGGGCGATGCCCGCCACCGATCCGAACAGAAGTCCCGCCGCGAGGGTGAAGACCGTCCGAGGTACCGGAGCGACCGTCACGATCGCGTGCACGACGAAGAACGTCACCGGGAACGCCGGTCCGAGCGAGTCCGACCACTCCCGCAGCTGGTCGACCGTCGGCAGAGGGACGAACAGTGCCGCCGCGCCGAGCGCGAGCAGCAGCACCGCGAGCAGCAGCACCTTGGGGTTACGCAGCAGTCGGACGGCGGAGTTCAGCACGCCGGAGTTCAGCACGCCGGGGAGGCGTCGGGGTCGCGCCGCAACGTCACGGCGGCCGTCGAGCATTCGCGGCCCGCAGCGTCGAGCGCGACGACCCGGACCATGCACACCCGGCGCCCGTCGCGGACCACCGTGGCATCGAAGACGGTCGTCGCGTCGACGGGAACCGGCCGGAAGAAATTCACCTTCATCGACGCGGCGCGCATGGAACCGCCCGCCGCCGCGGTGGCGGCGACGTCGTGCGCACACGTCAGGACGCCGCCGTGCATCATGCCGATGGCGTTGACCAGATCCTGGTTGGGGGGAACGGTCAGGCGCGCGCCGCTGTCGGTGCTCTCGACGGTCCCGCCCAGTGCGTCGGTCGGGTCCGACGCTCCGGCGGAGAGGGGCGCAGGTGTGATCTCCGTCGCAATGGGGCGGGACTGTGTGACCCCGTCCACGAACGAGCCCCACAGTGTTCCCCTCGCGACGAGGGCGCCCGCGGAGTCGACGATCCGGGCGGATGCCAGGCCGCCGTCACGGTCGAGCACCTCGACCGCGCCCTCCGCGGTCAGATAGGGGCCCTGCCACCCGGTCGGCCGTACGAAATCGACGGACAGTGTGGCGCTGACCAGGCCGTCTCGCTCGCCGCGGCGGTGAAAGAGGGTGAACCCGAGGATGTCGTCGACGAGGACGCCGAGAGCTGCGGTGGCCGCGGGCCCGTCGCCGAGGGTCATCGTCATGCGATTGACGTCGCCGTCGCGGACCGCCCGGCTCACCCCGAACAGCGATTGGGGGGTGCGGCCCAGCTCGGTGGCGATGCTCATGCCGTGAGGTTACCGAACGTTAGATTGAGCCAGCGGATCGTGCTCGCCGGGGCGGGGTTAGCATCACACGCACAATGACCATGTCCGAAAACCGAGAGGAAGCAGACACCGTGCCAGTGTCACCCGCTTCACAGACCGAGGAGGCCGCCCGCGACCACGCGGCGTGGCAGCAGGCGGTGGCTGCGGTGCTCGCGAAGGCCCGCAAGGTCGACGTGTCCGAGCTGCCCGCAGATCCGGAGCACCTCCTCGACACCGTCACCTACGACGGCGTCACCGTCACCCCGCTGTACACCCGCAGGGAGGAAACCGCCGAGGCTCCGCTGCCGGGCGTGTTCCCGTTCGTCCGCGGACGCGACGCGCACCGCGACGTCAACAGCGGATGGAAGGTCAGCGCCGCGTTCGGCGCCGACGAGAGCGACGCGAAGAAGATCAACGAGGCCGTCCTCGACGGGCTCGAGAACGGCGTCAGCGCCATCTGGTTGAACGTCGGCGGCAACGGGCTGTCCGCCGACGCTCTCGATGTCGCGCTCGGCGGTGTCCTGCTCGACCTCGCGCCGCTGACCCTCGACGCCGGAGCGGCCACCGCCGCGGCGGCCGAGAACCTCTACGCGCTGATCGACGCGCGTGCCGCGGCCGGTGACGGCGTCACCGACCGAGCCGCGATCACCGTCGCGCTCGGCGCGTCCGCGCTCACCGATCGCTACTCGGGTGCGGACGGGGTCGACCTGGCCGCCACCGTCGCGCTCGCCGGGGCAGCGGCCGACCGCGCCGAGACGGTTCGCGCAATCACCGTCGACGGCACCGCATTCCACAATGCGGGTGCGTCGGATGCCGAGGAGCTCGGTGCCGCCGTCGCCGCGGGCCTGGAATACCTTCGCGCTCTCACCGATTCGGGTCTGACGATCTCGAAGGCACTGGGGCAGGTCGAGTTCCGCTTCGCGGCGACCGACGACCAGTTCCAGACGATCGCCAAGCTTCGCGCAGGCAGGCAGCTGTGGGCACGCGTCGCGCAGGTGTGCGGCGCGAGCGAGTTCGGCGGCGCACCGCAGCATGCGGTCACCTCCGCCGCGATGATGGCGCAGCGCGATCCGTGGGTGAACATGCTCCGCACCACCCTCGCGGCGTTCGGCGCCGGAGTCGGCGGCGCGGATTCGGTGACGGTCCTGCCGTTCGACGCCGCGCTGCCCGAGGGCAGCGTGGAGACGTCGAAGTCGTTCGCGGCCCGCATCGCCCGCAACACCCAGCTGCTGCTGCTCGAGGAGTCGAACCTCGGGCGCGTGCTCGATCCGGGTGCGGGCTCCTGGTACGTCGAGGACCTGACCTCGCAGATCGCTGCGAAGGCGTGGGAGTTCGTGCAGCAGATCGAGGCCGCAGGCGGATACGCCGCAGCCCTCGACGCCGGCGTGATCGCCGAGCGCATCGCCGCCACCCGCGACAAGCGTGACTCCGACATCGCTCACCGCAGGACCGCGGTCACCGGTGTCAACGAGTTCCCCAACCTCGGCGAGACCCCGATCGCGGAGGGCGATTCGCCGCTCGCCGGTGTCGCCCGCTACGGCGCTGCGTTCGAGGCGCTGCGCGACCGGTCGGACCGTTTCCTCGCCGAGCGCGGCCACCGGCCCAAGGTGCTGCTCGCGGCGCTCGGCCCGGTCGCCGAGCACAACGGACGCACCACCTTCGCCGCGAACCTGCTCGCCTCCGGCGGCATCGAAGCGGTCAACCCCGGCACCCTCGACCTGGCCACCGTCGCCGGGATCGTCAAGGAGTCGGAGACCACCATCGCGGTCCTGTGCGGCACCGACAAGCGGTACGGCACCGACGGCGTCCCCGCGGTCGACGCACTGCGCGCCGCAGGCATCGAGACCGTCCTCCTCGCGGGACCGGAGAAGACGTTCGCCGACGCGCAGGGCGCGGATCGGCCGGACGGCTTCCTGACCGCTCGTATTGACGCAGTGTCGGCGCTGACCGGTCTGCTCGACACCCTGGGAGCGAAATGAGCATCACGCACGACATCGGCAGCTTCGCCGACGTGCCGCTGACCGACCCGGACTTCCCGGCACCCGCCGCGCCGACCGAGGCCGAGACCGCCGCACACATCGAGGACGCCGCCAAGGCGAACAACTACGCAGCCGAGGACGTCGTCTGGTCGACGCCCGAGGGCATCGACGTCAAGCCGGTGTACACCAAGGCGGACCGCGACGCCGCCGAGGCATCGGGCTACCCGCTCGACAGCTTCCCCGGTGCCGCGCCGTTCCTGCGCGGCCCGTACCCGACGATGTACGTCAACCAGCCGTGGACCATCCGGCAGTACGCCGGCTTCTCCACCGCCGCCGAGTCCAACGCCTTCTACCGCCGCAACCTCGCGTCCGGTCAGAAGGGTCTGTCGGTCGCGTTCGACCTCGCGACGCACCGCGGCTACGACTCGGACCACCCGCGCGTGCAGGGTGACGTCGGCATGGCCGGTGTCGCGATCGACTCGATCCTCGACATGCGCCAGCTGTTCGACGGCATCGACCTGTCGCAGGTGTCGGTGTCGATGACCATGAACGGCGCCGTGCTGCCGATCCTGGCGCTGTACGTCGTCGCCGCGGAGGAGCAGGGCGTCGCGCCCGAGCAGTTGGCCGGAACCATTCAGAACGACATTCTGAAGGAGTTCATGGTCCGCAACACCTACATCTACCCGCCGAAGCCGTCGATGCGGATCATCTCCGACATCTTCGCCTACACCAGCGCGAAGATGCCGAAGTTCAACTCGATCTCCATCTCCGGCTACCACATCCAGGAGGCGGGCGCGACGGCCGACCTGGAGCTGGCGTACACCCTCGCCGACGGCATCGAGTACATCCGCGCCGGTCTCGACGCGGGCATGGACATCGACAAGTTCGCGCCGCGTCTGTCGTTCTTCTGGGCCATCGGCATGAACTTCTTCATGGAGGTCGCCAAGCTCCGCGCCGGGCGTCTGCTGTGGGCCGAGCTGGTCGAGAAGTTCGAGGCGAAGAACTCCAAGTCGCTGTCGCTGCGCACCCACTCGCAGACCTCCGGCTGGTCGCTCACCGCGCAGGACGTCTTCAACAACGTCGCGCGGACCTGCGTCGAGGCGATGGCCGCGACCCAGGGCCACACCCAGTCGCTGCACACCAACGCGCTCGACGAGGCGATCGCGCTGCCGACCGACTTCTCGGCTCGCATCGCGCGCAACACCCAGCTGCTGCTGCAGCAGGAATCGGGCACCACCCGGCCGATCGACCCGTGGGGCGGCTCGCACTACGTCGAGTGGCTCACCAACGAGCTGGCCAACCGGGCGCGGGCGCACATCGCCGAGGTCGAGGAGGCCGGCGGCATGGCGCAGGCCATCTCCGAGGGCATCCCGAAGCTTCGCATCGAGGAGGCCGCGGCCCGCACCCAGGCCCGCATCGACTCGGGACGGCAGCCGCTGGTCGGCGTCAACAAGTACGTGCCGGACGAGCCGGACAGCATCGAGGTGCTCAAGGTCGACAACACGAAGGTGCGTGCCGAGCAGCTCGCGAAGTTGCAGCAGCTGCGTGCCGAGCGCGACGAGGCGGCCACCCAGGCCGCGCTCGCCGAGCTGACCCGCGCCGCCGCCAGCACCGAGGGCGGCATGGAGAACAACCTGCTCGCCCTGGCCGTGAACGCGGCCCGCGCCAAGGCCACCGGCGGAGAGATCTCCGATGCGTTGGAGAAGGTGTACGGGCGTCACCAGGCCGAGATCCGGACCATCAGCGGTGTGTACCGGGACGAGGCCGGAAAGTCGGAGAACATTTCCAGCGCAATCGAACTCGTCGAGAAGTTCGCGGAGGCCGAGGGCCGTCGCCCGCGCATCCTCGTCGCGAAGATGGGCCAGGACGGACACGACCGCGGCCAGAAAGTGATCTCCACCGGCTTCGCGGACATCGGATTCGACGTCGACGTGGGACCGCTGTTCCAGACCCCGGAGGAGGTCGCCCAGCAGGCGGCCGACGCCGACGTGCACATCGTCGGCGTGTCCTCCCTCGCCGCCGGTCACCTCACTCTGGTGCCCGCGCTGCGGGAGGCCCTCGCGTCGGTCGGTCGCCCCGACATCATGGTCGTCGTCGGCGGCGTCATCCCGCCCGGTGATTTCGACGAGCTGTACGAGGCGGGCGCCGCGGCGATCTTCCCGCCCGGAACGGTCCTCGCGGACGCGGCGGTCGGACTGCTGACGAAGCTGGCAGATCAGTTGGGACACGATTCGGTTGCTGCCGACTAGTCGTCCGCCACTGGATCTGACCGCTCTCGGGGATGCGGTTCTCGCCGGCAGGCGGGGGGAGATCGCGAAGGCGATCACCCTCGTCGAGTCGACCCGGACGGATCATCGGGAGCAGGCGCAGCAGCTGCTGCTACGCCTGCTCCCGCACGCCGGTGGTGCCATCCGCGTCGGCATCACCGGGGTCCCCGGGGTCGGCAAGTCCACGACCATCGAAGCCCTCGGGATGTATCTGATCTCGTTGGGGCACAAGGTCGCCGTGCTTGCGGTCGACCCGTCGTCCACCCGGACCGGCGGCTCGATCCTCGGCGACAAGACCCGCATGCAGAACCTGTCGGTCGAGCCGAATGCGTTCATCCGGCCGTCCCCGACCTCGGGCACCCTCGGCGGCGTCGCCAAGGCGACCCGCGAGACGATGGTGCTGATCGAGGCCGCCGGGTACGACGTGATCCTGGTCGAGACGGTCGGCGTCGGGCAGTCCGAGGTGACCGTCGCGAACATGGTCGACACGTTCACCTTCCTGACCCTGGCCCGCACCGGTGATCAGTTGCAGGGCATCAAGAAGGGTGTGCTCGAACTCGCGGACATCGTCACCGTCAACAAGGCGGACGGCAAGCACGAGCGGGAGGCCAAGGCAGCGGCTCGGGAACTCGCGGGCGCGTTGCGGCTGATCTACCCGCACGACGCGCTGTGGAAGCCACCGGTGCTGACGATGAGCGCGCTCGAGAACACCGGCGTCGACAAGTTCTGGGACGAGGTGCTGCGGCACCGCAAGGTCCTCGGCGACGCAGGCGAACTCGAACGCAAACGCCACCAGCAGCAGGTCGACTGGACATGGTCGATGGTCCACGACCAGCTGCTGCGCCGCCTCGACACGGATCCGGCGGTCAAGGCGATCCGCGGTGACGTCGAGCAGCAGGTCCGCGACGGTTCGCTGACCGCGGCGCTCGCCGCACACCGGATCTTGGAGGCATTCGACGAGTAGAGCTCTGGGGAGGGCGACAGTGGAAGCGAGTCGGACGGTGTCGCCCACCGAGAGGTCCTCGGGCCGAATCCGCCTGCGGCCGGTGCTGGTTGCGGCCGGACTGCTCGCGGCCGTGACCGGTGCGGTCGTGGTCCCACCGATCCTGGCCCGCTCGACCGCCGACCAGATCGACCGCCTGTCCGCGCAGGAGATGACCGAGGAGTCGGCTCCGCCGGAGGAGGCCGAGCTCGACGTCCTCGTCACGTCCGCCTCGAGTCCGGCGGGGCTGGCGGCACTGGCCGCCGCCTACACACAGGAGGGCAAGCCGTACCGCTGGGGCGGAACCGGCCCCGACGAGTGGGACTGTTCGGGCCTGGTGCAGTGGGCATTCGGGCAGGCCGGGGTGGTCCTGCCCAGGGTGAGTGAGGACCAGGCGTTGTTCGGTGAACCCATCCCGGTGGAGGAGATGGCGCCGGGGGACGTGATCACCTTCCGTGACGCGGCCGATCACGTCGGCATCTACGCGGGAGACGGGCAGGTGTTCAACGCCTACGACGAGGATGTCCCGATCGGTCTCACCGAGCTCGCCGAACTGCCGCCGATCCACAACGTGCAGCGCTTCTGAAGCGTGGGGCCTGCTGGTCAGCGCTGCATGGCGGTTGCGACGAGATCGTGGCCGAGGTCGAATCGGATGCCGTCGGGATTGGTCAGACCCGTTCCGGTGTACCAGGATTCGTCGGCCTCCGGGTGTGGACCGACGAGTCCGACGCGCCCACGTCCGTACGGGGTGACGACGGCTGCGACCTCGCTGTTGGGGTAGCGCGCCAGCACCGTCGCACCGACCGCGTCCCAGTCGTCGTGGGGGACGGCGAACGCCGTGCCGTCCTGGAAGTACATGTGCCGCTCCTGGTCTCGCCAGCTGACGGAGACGACGGTGTCCTCGGTGTCGTGGATGGTCGCGTCGTCGGTGCCGATGTACTGCCGTACCCGACCGGGGAACAGACGGTAGCCGGGGTCGTCGCCCGCGAGGTACGCGCCGAGGCAGAATCCGAGGTAGGTGCCGCCGCCGGCGACGAAGTCACGTAGCTGGGGTGCGTAGTGGCGCGTGTGCCGCCATCCCCGGGCGAGACTCCCGCCGCCGGGCTGCGCGTACGCGGCGGCCCCGGCGAGCGATTCGGGAGTGACGTCGACGTCCTCGTCCGGTCCGCAGTACACCGGACGCAGCGGAGTCGGCGCGGTCGCGAGCAGGTCCGCCACCGATTCCGCGCACCCCGAGCAGGTCGCGGGTCCGCGGTAGACGAGCGCGACCGGTCGGTCGTCGGGATCGCCGACCAGACCTGGCACCGTCAGTGCCGCCGCGGCACCCGCCAGACCGAGGCCCGCCGCGCCGATCAGGAAGCGGCGCCGTGTCACCGGCACTCGGGGCCTCACGCGCGTCGCGTGCGTGCGACGCGGGACTCGACGACCCGGCGGACCCGGCTGGTCACGGAGGTGACCAGACCCTCGAGCGGGCCGCGTCCCGCGGTCGCCCGCCACGCGAGCGCCAACGTGCAGATCACCAGCGCTTGCCGCAGATACCCCTCGGTCGGGCCGTACAGGTCGAAGTCGGAGTTGATGAACATGATGTGGCCAACGTAGACCGTCAGCGACATCGTTCCCACCGCGACCAGGGGTGCGGTGACGACGCGCACCGTTCGGGCCACGGCCGGCCAGGTGATCTGGAACAGCATCAGACAGAGACCGAGGACGAGCAGCGAACTGCCGACAGTGTTCGCCAGGTCCAGCGGAGTTCCGGTGTGCGGGCCGTTGACGGCCAGCCACCACCAGGTGTCGGTGGGAACGGTGCCGTCCGAGCCGAACGTGAGGATCTCCTCGATTGTGTCGGGATCCGAGACGGCCTCGATCCGGCTCAACCCCTCGAACGGGTGCAGGAACATCCACGACACGGTCGCCGAGAGCGACACGAGCAGCGCGCCGACGCCGACGAGCCAGGCGGTGACCCGAATCGACGAGAGGTCGAGTCGGCCGACCACCATGCCCACGACCACATAGGTCATCCACACGAAGGCCGGGAATTCGCCGGTGAAGCACAGGTTGGCAAGCGACTGGAGCGGTTCGACCAGCACCGTCTCCCAGGACACCTGCCGGGTGAACGGTGACGGCAGGTGGGGGCGTACGAGTTGGCTGAGTACCGGTGTGAGCACGGCGAACACGAGGGCCAGCACGGCCAGCGTGCGGGTTCCCAGGTACACCAGCGGGACAGCGAGGAGGAACATGACGGCGTAGTAGGGCAGGATCACCACCCCGTAGTCGATCTCGGTGTATCCCAACGACAATCCGATCACCGCGAGCATCAGCGCGCGGGCGGCGAGCGAGGCGGCGGTCCCGAGGGACTGTCGTCCGCGCGGGAGTCGGCGCCGACCGGACAGGAACGCGATCGCGACACCGGCCAGCAACGCGAACATCGCCGAGGCGTGCCCGGCCGACACCGTGTACGACAGCGTGGCGCGCCCCTCCTCGTCGTAGTCGTTGAGGGAGTGCACGGCGATCATGCCGAACACGGCCAGCCCGCGAGCGAGGTCGATTCCGCTCAGGCGAATCCGTCGCCGTGGCGGCGTGGCGGCGACGGGTACGGCGGTTTCGGTGGTCATGTCAGCTCATCACCGCATCGATCAGGTCGAGGCCGGCGGCGGTGCCGACGTCGGTGGGGGTGGACAGGCCGGAGTCGGCGAACCACGCGTCGTCCGCCTCGGGATGGGGGCCGACGACGCCGACACGGCCCGCGCCGAATCGCGCGGTGAGTGCGGCGACCTCACCGTTGGCGTACGCCGCGAGGACGTACATACCGGGTGTGAAGTGGTGCGGCAGCTCGAATGTCGGTCCGTCCTGGAAGTACATCGGCTGCGGGCGTCCCCGCCACCGCACGTCCACGACGCGGGCCTCGGTGCCGGGGACCTCGGAGCGGGGTGTCGCGATGTACTGGTCCGTGTCGCCGGGGAGCAGATCGAAGCCGGGAGTCGAGCCTGCGAGGTACCCGCCGAGGCAGAACCCGAGGTATCGTCCGCCGCCGCGGACGTAGTCGCGGACGACGTCGCGGTGCCTGCGCATGCGTCGCCACGCCGGCAGCAACTCGTCGCCGCCGGGCTGCGCGTACACGGCTGCGCACCCGAGGATCTCCGGGGTGAGGTGGAGGTATTCCCGCGGGCCGACATAGTGCACGTCGAAGTTCCAGCGGCTCCGCGTCAGGAGCGCCGCGACGGACTCGGCGCAGCCCGGCAGGGTGGCTCCCGGGCCGCGGTAGACCAGTGCCAGTGGGCGGCGCGGCGAGGACCTCACGTGCGAACCGCCTGGGCCGGAACACCTTCCCAGCGGGTGCCCGCGGGGAGTTCGTCGCCCTTCATCAGCAGTGAGAGGGCCGCGAGTTCGGCGTGGTCGCCGACCACGGAGTCGTAGAGGACGACGGCGCGGGTGCCGACGGTGGAGGCGGCGCCGACGGTGACCGTCGACATCTTCATGACGCGATCCTCGAACAGGTGGGTCTGCAACGACACACCGGCACCGATCACGGCATCGTCGCCCACCCGAACCAGATCGAATTCGGTGAGATAGGTGGTGCCGATCCAGACGCGCCTGCCCATTCCGGCACCGAACCAGCGCAGGATCATCGGCAGGTAGGGAGTGCCGGTCAACTGGTTGAGCAGCACCGGGACGGCGGCGGATTCGTACATGCCGGTGGCGAATTCGGATCGGCGGACGAACTTGGCCCACAGCGGCTCCACCCGCGGCCGGTAGGTGCCGACGAGGTTCTTCTTCACCGCGGCGGAGAACAGGACGACTCCGAGTGCGGTCGCGAGTGCCAGGAACGGTGCGGTCAGGACGGTCCAGAGCAGGGTACTGCTGCGCGCCGTCAGCGACAGACCGAGCAGGTAGAAGTACAAGCTGACGCCGATCACCGTGGGTGGCAGCACGATCCGGAAGAACTCGATCCACCAGCGATGGGCGACCACGCCCCGGTCGGGTGTGAAGGTCTCCGCCTCGTCGTACTCGCCACTGTCCTGACGAACAGGAAGGTGGAACGCGGGGTTACCGAGCCACGACGTGTCCGGCGGCACTCCGTCGGCGGGTGGCACGGTCAGCACCCCGACGAGTGAGCCGTCACCGGTGCGCATGCCGCTGGGGAGAACCGCGGCATTGCCGATGAACGCCCGGGTGCCGACCGCGGTCGGGGCGAACATCATTCGGCCGTTGCAGAAGGCGCTGCCACCGAGGCTCGCCATGTCGGCGACGAAGCTCTCCTCGCCGATGGTGAGCAGGTCGGGGTCGATGTGCGACACGGTCGAGACCTCCGCGCCGCGCCCGACCTTGGCGCCGAGAGCGCGCAGCCACGGCACGGTGTAGAGGGTGGCGTACAGCGTGTTCGTGTACAGCAGGCTCATCTCGAGCAGCTTGTCGGTGGCCCACTTCCGGACCCCGAGCACGGATGCCGCGGGGAAGGTGCCAACCGGCAGCGCGGGCAGGATCAGCTTCTTGCCGAGCAGGACCACCGCGCAGACACTGGCGACGTAGACGGCACCCGACACCAGCGTCGCGAGCAGGGACGCGATCATCCCGAACTCGAGCAGGACCGCCCACACCAGCACCAGACTCGGGACGATGGTGGCGATGGCGAGTGCTTCCAGCGCCACGACCCCGACAGCGGTCAGCAGCAGTAGCTTCGGGCCCCAGCCGGGCGGAGGGGGCTGTGCGGCCATGGATTCGAGACGTGCGTCGAGGGCCGGGACGCGCTGCGGCGGTGATCCCGCCCATCGGGTCCCGGGTGGCAGCGCGACGCCCTCTGTGAGCGCGGACTGGTCACCGAGCATCGTGCCCTCGCCGACGGAACTGCCCGCTTCGAGGACGCTGTTGGAGGCGACGTAGGCGCCCGCACCGATGACGATCGGGGCCACGATCACGTCGCGCCCGACGACTCGCCACGGCCGGACATCGGTGTTGGTGCCGACGGACGCCCCGTCGCCGATGTCGACCAGCGCCGGGAACGAGATCGTCGACGTTCCGATGTGGGTGTCGCGGCCGACCCGGGCGCCGAGCGCGCGCAGGAACGGAGCCATCAGAGGCGAACCGCTCAGCACCGGCATCGGGGCGAGCAGCATGAGGTGATCCACCATCCACAGGCGCAGATAGGTTGTGCCCCAGAGTCGATAGCGGCCGGGGGTGACCCCGACCGACAGCGGCCTGATCGCGAGGACCGGCAGCACCCAGCGGACCACGAGGTAGGACGGAACGGTGGCGATCAGCAGGTCGACGAGGGCGTCGAACGACGGCTGGCCGTGGTGGGCGTGGTAGACGATGGACACGGGGATCGTCACCACCAGCAGAACCAGCAGGACGAACAGTCCCTGGACGGCGCCTGCGGTGCGGATGGTGGCGTTTCCGATCGGCTCGTCGCCCGGCTCGTCCACCGGCGGACGAGGGGGAGTGGGCGGCCCGCCCGCGCCGTACGAAAGGTCGTGGGGGAGCGCGCCTGCCATCGCCCGGATGGTCGGGTTGGCGTACACGTCTCTGATCCCGGCGGTGGGGTGCATGCCGCTCTCGCGCAGCCGGGTCACCAACTGTGCGGCCGCAAGGGAGTGTCCACCGAGTTCGGTGAAGAAGTCCGCCTCCACCGAGACGTCGTCGGCGGGAAGTCCGAGCAGCGTCGCCCAGAGCTCCCGTAGGTCGTTCTCGACATCACCGTGCGCCCCGACGATCGGTCCGGTCGGGCCGGACAGTCGTCGACCCGACGGTGCGGGCAACTTGGGCCGATCGACCTTGCCGCTCGGCATCATCGGGAGTTCGTTCACCACGTCGAGAAAGGTCGGGACCATGTAGTCGGGCAGGCGCCGGCCCGTCTCGTCGGCGAGACGGGCGAACAGTGCATCGATCGTGGCCGGGGAGGCGCCCGTTCCCGGCATCAGCACCACCCACGCGGCGAGTTGTTCCACGTCGGCGACCGTCACGAGTGAGACGACCGCACTGGCAACGCCGTCGTCGACGAGCAGGACGCTCTCGATCTCGCCGAGGTCGACGCGGTGACCGCGGATCTTGACCTCGCTGTCGGCGCGGCCGAGGTATTCGATCTCCCCCCACTCGGTCCACCGTGCGAGGTCGCCGGTGCGGTAGAGGCGCCCGTCGATACCGCTCTCGGGGACGTGGAGGAACTTGTCGGCGGTGAGATCGGGGCGGCCGACGTAGCCGCGCGCGACTCCGGGACCGCCGATGCACAGCTCGCCGACCTCGCCGTCCGGGACGACGCGCCTGTGCTCGTCGAGGATCACGCAGGAGTACGTCGGAAGCGGCACACCGATGGTGACGGGCCGCCCCGGTACGAGCTCGCACCAGGTGGCGGTGACGGTGGCCTCGGTCGGTCCGTAGGTGTTCAGGATCCGGCGACCGGGTCGGCCCCAGCGCTCGACGAGTTCGCGGGGACACGCCTCGCCGCCAACGAGGATGTTGCGCAGCAGCGGCAGCTCCCGCGGGATCGTGGCGAGCAGGGTGGGGACGCAGTAAAGCACCGTGACGTTGTTGTACTCGAGGAAGTCGGCGAGTTCACCGCCGAGCCGCCCCGCCCCGATCGGTCCGGGGACGAGGGTCGCGCCGACGGCCCACGTGGGCCAGATCTCCTCGATCGAGAAGTCGAAGGAGATCGTCATGCCCTGGTACACGCGGTCGGTGGGCTGCACGTCGTAGACGGTGGGCACGATGTCGAGGAAGTTGCAGATGCTGGACTGCGCGACCTCGACACCCTTGGGGCGTCCGGTCGAACCGGACGTGTAGATGATGTACGCGGCCGGATCCCGGTGCGTCACCTCGAAATTCGGTCGTGTCACGGCATGGTGTGCGATGAGGTCCGCTTCGCCGTCGACTTCGGTCCAGGGGACGCCGAGCGGTGCGAGCAGGCCGGCGAACGACGTGCTGGTGATCACGAGGTCGACGCCCGCGTCGCTGGTGATGTAGTCGACGCGGTCGGCGGGGGAGGCGGGATCGATCGGTACGAACGCGGCGCCTGCTTTGAGCACGGCGAGCAGCGCGACATACGTGTGGGGGGATCGTTCCAGCAGGATGCCGATGCGTGCACCGACGTCGATGCCGACGCTGATCAGGTGGTGGGCCAGCTGATTGGCCCGCCACTCGATGTCGGCGTACGTGAAGGTATTGCCCTCGCAGAGCAGGGCGATCGAATCCGGGGTCCGGTCGGCCGTCGCCTCGAACACGTGTTCAAGGCGACGCCTGGTCCCGGCGACGGCGGCGGACCTGCCGGTCGCCCGGGTCGGGTACGGGCCAGACATCCGGATCCTCACGGTAGCGAACAAGAGTCCAGTCAACGTGTAGCTAACTGGGGGTTGGGCGGCGGTCAGTCAAGCGCGTTCCGACATGAAGGACGAGTGTCCATATCGTGGGAAGCGCTGGGGTGGCACGCTCGATGTCGGGGTGGGCGCGCGCGGTTTCTCGGATCGTTTCCTGCAGGAGTACTCGCTGGGAGAGTGCTGCAAGGACCATCCCGGTCAGGTGTGAATCTCCGTGTGGCTGCCGAAGGAATCACCCGTGAATTCACCCACTCGCCGACGTGGACGTGAGCGCACTCACGATCCGGGGGTTGATGAGGTGCGACCTGCAGGTATCGGTAGGCTATTTCGGACATGTCGGACGGTTCGAGGGGGTGGGAGATGACTGATGTCCGGGTTTCGGCACGTCGGTTCCGCCTGCTTCGCAGGCTCGACGAGTCGCCACTGACCGTGGTGTGGGGACCGGCCGGATACGGCAAGACCGAGCTCGTGGAATCGTGGCTTGCGCACCGCGCCGATATCGCCGCGCGCCGAATCGCGGCTCCGGGCCCGGCGACGGGGCCGGACGCGTACTGGGCTGCCGTGGCATCTGCATCTGCGTCGGCGGGGGTTGCGGACGCGATGGTCGTTCTCGACCTGCCGGAGAAGGGCCTCCTCACGAACATCGGTGTGAGGCTGAGGGATCTTCAGGTCCGCTACCCGACCTGTCGATTCGTCCTGACCACGCGGGACGGGTCGGTGTTCGACGACCGGTTCCCGTCGTCCGGAGTGTCGGTGGTGATGCCCGCGGAACTGGAGTACACCCTCGACGAGGTCGCCGAGTTGCTCGCCGATCGGCATCCCTCCTCGAGGAGGGCCGCGCGCGACGTGTGGCTCATGACGGGAGGGCACCCCGCGCTGGTTGCGTTGGCGGAGAACGTGCTCCGTGTCTACGGGAAGGACCTCGAGCTCGAACGAGAGCGCGCCTGTCTCGCAGTGGAGGTGCAGGTCGACCGGTACGTCGACACCAACCTCCTCGAGCCTCTTCCTCCGAGTCTGCGCGCGGCCGCCCGGACGGTGGCTGCGGTCCGGCGGGTGACCGAGACGGTGGTGACGATGCTCCGCGTCGACGACGCCGAGAAGACGATCGCGGCGCTCGAATGCGCCGGGCTGCTGTACCGAATGCCGCCGTCGCCGGAGTCGTACCACGTGTTTCCCGCCGCGATTCGCCGATCGCTGCGGCGTGGAGCGATGCGTGTGGGAACGCAGCCGCCGCCCGAGGTTTCGGTCGCCCTCGCGCGGTGGTACGAGGCAGTCGGCGATCCTGTCGAAGCGTTGCGTCATGCCACCGAGGGGCAGGACTGGGATCTGGTCGTGGAGGTGCTGGCGGCGCACTGGGTCGAGATCACCGCCACCAGGTTCGGCGTGCTGTTCCGTGCGCTCTGTGGGTTGCCCGAGCATGTGCTCCGATCACGTCCTGCGATGCTGTATGCGCGTGAACTGGCGGTGCGGATCTCCTCCGATCTCCGACCCCTGCCGCGTTCACTGCCCGAGGTGATTTCGCCTGATTCGGACATCGACGGGCAGGACTCGTTCGACCTCGCCCTCGCACCCGGCGTGCTTCGTTCGATACTGATGCGCTGGATCGGCGTCTACGACGAGGCGGTTCGCGACCATGCCGAACTCGTCGACCTCGCAACCCGAATCGAATCCGAGGCCGCCGATCAGGGCATGCGGCCCGACCTGGCTCCGGTGTGGACGCATCTCGGTTTGACCAGTGAGTACCGCGGCGACCACCAGAGGGCCGCGGATCTGTTCGAGCGCGCCGTGACGGTGTGTCCTCGCGGTGCCGGCGACTTCGCGGCGCGACAGGCCGCCGGGCAACTGGCGCTCCAGCAGGCGGTACTCGGTGAGGGTCGCCGCGCACAGCGCTGGATCGAACAGGAGTCCACATTCAGCAGCGTCGCCGGATGGCTCGGGACCACGATCGAATTGCCTGCGATCACTGCACGGGTGATCGTCGCGCTCGACCGACTGGACGTCGCCGCTGCCGAACACGTTCTGACGACGCTGCCTGAGCTGACCGGCAACATCGAGAACTGGGCGTTCGTGGTGTACGCGCGGGCCCAGTACGAGCTGATGCGCGGTCGACCCGAGGCAGGCCTCGACCGCGTACAGCGGCATCGGGCCGAGTTCGGGAAGTGGCTCGGCCCAGCAGCATTCGCCCGTCCGCTGCTCGACGCCGCGGAGATGGACCTGAATACGGCCCTGGGCGCGGGCTCCGATGTGCTGGAGCGGGCCGAACTCGTCAGCGGGCCGCTGCACCCGTTGGTCCGGTTGTCGACGGCTCGTGCGGCGCTGCTGACCGGGAACACCTCGACCGCGGCGAAACACGCAACCGCACTGACTCGTCGGCGGGGGATCTACACGAGGGTGCGGCTCGAGGCGTTCCTGATCGAGTCGATGGTGTCGCTCGGCGCGGGTGAACGAGACGCTGCCCGCGTCGCCTGGAACCGTGCGGTGGCGCTGTCGGAGGACACCGGACTGGCGCGGCCGTTCACGACCGTGCCGGCCGAGATGCGGAGCGCGCTGTCCGAGTTCGGCTTGCCGCCTGCCGATGTCGGAGCGCAGGGGTGGGCACCGTACCCGCCGCCGGCGCCCGCCGTGCGCTTGACCGAGCGGGAGCTCGCGGTGCTGCACGGACTGGTTCGCGGCGACCCCGTCGTCGACATCGCGAAATCCTTGTTCGTCTCACCCAACACGATCAAGACGCAGCTCCAGGGCCTGTACCGCAAGCTGGGGGTTCACTCTCGGGGCGATGCGGTCCGCGAGGCGAGGCGGCGAGCTCTCGTCTAGGAGGCAGGCGCGGGCGCTCCGGCTCCGATGCGAATGACGAAGTGCCGCACGAACGGGAGGTCGGCGACCAGGCCGAATGGCCACGGCAGCTCCGGCGGTTCGGGTGCGGTCACCGCCGGTGCGGCAGGAACGGCCGGCGGTGCCGGAACGGCCGGTGCAGCAGGAACGGCCGGAAGTGCAGGCAAGCCCGGAAGAGCAGGCGAGGTCGACTGCGCGGTGGTCGGGGTCTGGATCGCGGCGCCCGACACGGGCATCGCGGAGGCGGACGGGATCGCCGGTGGGAGTGGGAGCACGGGAAGCCCGGGGACGACGGGTGCCGGTGCCGGAACAGGGGACGCCGTCGGCGTCGGGACCCGTCCGGACGTGTTGCCCTGCACGGTCGTTTCGATCAGGTCGTATGCGAGGTGCGGGTTGACCGCACCGTCCGGCGACAGGTCGTCGTCGACGAACCAGCTCCGGTCCGCCTCGATGTGGGGTCCGGTCACACCGACTCGCCCCTTGCCGTGATCGACGGCGAGCGCGGCGATCTCGCCTCCCTCGTAGGTTGCGAGGATCGTTGTGGAGTCGTCGGGCTCGATGTCGAATCCCGGCGGATCCTGGAAGTAGGTGGTGTACTCCTGGCCGCGCCACACCACCGTCGACCGGGCGGGATCCTCGTTCCACACCGTCGCGCCGCGCTTGGCGCTGTACTGGTAGGTGTCGCCCGGCAGCAGGTCGTAGCCCGGGGTGGCGCCCGCGAGGTAGCCGCCGACACAGAAGCCCAGGTAGTTTCCGCCGCCCGCGATCCAGTCCTCGAGCAGATCGGCATACGGCCGCATCGCTTTCCATGCCGTGCTCAGGCTCGGTCCGCCCGGTTGCGCGAACACGGTGGCGCGCGCCAGGGTGGCCGCGGTGATCGGGGTGTCGTTCGGGCCGACGTACTCGACACGGAACTTCGACGGCGAGTTCCGGAGAACGGTGGCAACCGATTCGGCGGTGCCGGGTACGGAAGCCGGACCGCGGTACACGAGCGCGAGTGGCTGCTCAGGCGCGATCGGGACGGCGGCGTGCGCGGTCACCGCGGTCAGCGGGCCGAGCAGTGCGATCACGGCTGTCAGGACGATCAGAACCCGCCGGTGAGCGTGCACCGCACCTCGATTCGTTGCCGATTCACCACCGCCGCCACCATGCGACGATGCCCTGACAGTACAGCCGCGTCGTCAGCCTGGTGTGATGTGACGCACCGCGGGGCCTATCCGCTCGACGAGGTGATCGAAGAACGCGTCGGGGTCTGCGGCGACGGCGATCTCGGCGTTCGGCTCGCGTCCCCACATCCCGTGCCAGTCCGCGACGGTGCATCCGCGGGTCAGGGTGCCGTCGAGTTCGACGTCGACGGTGGCGGGCCGGGTCCGAGCCCACGTCGGGTCCAGCGCCAGTGCAGCGGCGAACGGATCGTGCATGTGCGCGAGGAAGCCCTGACCGTGGTCGTCGTGGAAATGCAGGTAGAACCGGATCGCGTCGAACAGTGTGCGCAGCACCGGATTGCTCGTGCGTGACCGGGTTCCCGGTGGGTCCTGCGCGGTGATCAGCTCGGCGGGCTCGCTGCCCGCCGCGACGGCGAGCCTGCGCAGGTGCTCGGGACGCATCTCGATCGTCTCGGTGACGTCCAGTGGGCACACGATGGGGCGGCGGTCGGCGGGGGCGTCGGAGAACGCGTCGAACACCGCCTTCGCGGCCTCCGGGTCGACGGAGATGTTCCATTCCGACTTCGGGGTGGTGTTCCCCGGATGGTTGAACGCGCCTCCCATGATCACCAGCCGCCGGAGCAGCCTCGGCAGTTCGGGCTCGATGCGCAGTGCGAGTGCGAGATTCGTCAGCGGACCCGTGACCAGTCCGGTCACCTCACCGGGACGAGACCGGGCCTCGTCGACCCAGGCCTGGGCGGCACTGCGCTCCGCGAGTGGACGCGACGACACCGGAAGGACGGCATATCCGAGTCCCTGCGGGCCGTGCGTGTCCTCGGTGGTGCGAAGGTCGCCGACGAGGGGGACGGCAGAGCCGAGCGTGACCTCGATGTCGGGCCTCCCGCACAGGTCCAGCCATGCGAGGTTGTTCGCGGCGACCTGTGCGGTCTGAACGTTGCCACCGGTGCTCGCGACGGTGAGGATCTCGGCATCCGGGCTCGCGACGAGGTACAGCAGCGCGAGTGCATCGTCGATTCCGGTGTCGACGTCGACGATCAGCGGCACGGTGGGCATGGCAGTCATCCTCCCAGACCGTGCGCCGGGTAGACGGCGGCGCTGTGCCGCGGCCACTCAGACCCAGTGCGGCGCATCGGCGCCCCAGTCGTGGGCAGGGAACGGATACTCGGAGTACCCCGGCAGCGCGGGCCGAGCCGTGGTGATCGCCCCGTGGGTGATGGCGGCCGACGGGCCGACGGCGAGGGGCTGGGCGGGCGAGGCGACACGGCCCGGCAGATCGAGGAGCGTGCGTGCCGTCCGGGCCAGGGACACAGACACATCGCGTCCCCGCGCGTCCGCGTCGCGGCGCGTGACGGCATCGACGATTCCTGCGGCAAGGAGGTATCCGCTCGCATGGTCGAGCACCTGCGCGGGAAGGACGCCCGGATGCTCGCCGCCCTCGACCAGGGCGATCCCCGACGCCGCCTGCACGATGCTGTCGAAGCCCCGGCGCGACGCCCACGGACCCCGGTCGCCCCACGCGCTGACCGATGCCCGCACGAGGCCCGGTGCGTCCCCGGTCAAGTGAAAGCGATCGAGGCTTCCCGGCCGATAGCCGGTCACGAGCACGTCGGTGGTCGCGACGAGGCCGCGCATCGTGTCCAGATCGGCGGCGGTGGTCAGATCGAGCAGCGTCGACCGCTTGCCCTGACCGGTGTCGCGGTGCTGCCAGTCGATCTCGTGCAGGTGCGGGGGATCGACGCGGAGGACCTGCGCACCGAGCAGTGCCAACGCGCGCGCGGCGACCGGACCGGCCAGCACCCGCGTCAGATCCAGCACCCGCAGGCCCGCGAGCGGGCGAACCGGATCCGCCACCGACAGGGCTGCGCCCGAATGCGCGCCGGTGGCCGTCATCGCCACCAGCGGACCCGCGGACGCGGCGAGCGATTGCGGGTGCGCCGCCCACTCCTCCTCGGTCCGGACCCGAGTCGCCACCGCATCGGCGTCAGCACACCGGTTCTCGACGTCGCTCGCCGACAGTTCCCCGATCCGGACCGACAGCATCCCGGGATCGGCGTCGGCCGGGAGATCCAACGCCGCGAGCAGTCTCGTGCGGTGGTGCGGATAGTTCGCGTGGGTGCGCACCCAGCCGTCCGCCGCCGCGAAGAACCCGGACATCGGCGCGAATCCCTGCACGGGCTCGCCGCCGATCCGCATCAGCCGGTCCGCGGTGAAGGACGCTGCGATCCGCTCGGCATCGAGTACCCACGTGTGCGGGTCGCGTCCGCGCGAGACGAGCAACCGGTTCACGGCCGACGCGAGAGCGCCGACGGAACCCGCCGCCAACGCCGCCGCAGGCAGTCTCGCGGCCAGGGATCCCGACGGCACCGGATACCGCACCGAGCCGGGGTCCGCGGATATTCCGCAGCCCCGCTCGTACTCGTCGTGGACGGCTTGCGGTGATGCCACGATCGAACGGTACCGCGCGGCATACGATCGGCCGATGATCCTCGACGTGCCGTCCCGCCGCGCCGCCACCGTTGCCGCGGTCGTGTTCGTCGCCGTTGCCGCCGTTCACCTCGTCGCGCAGCTCGTGGGCGCGGACGGGGTGGCGGACGTCAGCCAGTGGTTCCTGATGCCGCTGCTCGGCGCGACGCTCGTCGCGGTCACCACGTCACCCCGGTCGCGGCTGGTGCGGATCGTGCTGGTGGCGTTGGCGTTCTCGTGGCTCGGTGACACCGCACCCGATGCCTTCGACGGTGACGCCGCGTTCCTGGTGATGATCGGGTTCTTCCTGCTGGCGCAGCTGGCGTACATCGCCGCGTTCCTGCCGTATCGGCATCGATCTCTGCTGCGGCGTCCCGGTGTCGCCGGATACGTGCTGGCCGTTGCCCTCCTCGTGGCGGCCTGCGCGCCCGGCGCCGGGGCGCTGCTCGTCCCCGCGCTGGTCTACGGCCTGTGCCTCGGCGCGATGGCGGTGCTGTCCACCGGGCTCGGCGCGGTCGCCGGGGTCGGCGGGGCGCTGTTCCTGCTGTCCGACGCGATGATCGCGCTCGGCGCGTTCGCCGACTGGTTCACGCCGCCCACCGAGGGCTTCTGGGTGATGCTCACCTACATCGCCGGACAGTCGCTGCTCGTGTACGGCGTCGCGGCAGCCGACCGGGCCGCCGCGACACCGCGGGCCGTCAGTTCCGTCGCACGCTGATCTCGAAGCCCGCTCCGCGGAGCCGGTCCACGAGAGCGTCGCCGATCGCCGTCGCCGGGGTCAGCACACCCGCCGCATCGGGAAGCTTGTCCCGGTCGAGCGCCAGCGCCAGCGCCGACTCTCCGAGCATCACCGCCGTCGCCTTGTATCCCGGATCGCCCTGGGCGCGCATCCGCGAGGCGTAGCGGGCACCGGTGGTCGTGGTGGTGTAGACGTCGGTCGTGAAATGCCCCGTGTTGCGGGTCTTCTCGCTCGGACCTTCGCCCGGGTCGGGGAGGAGCCGGTCGAGCAGCTTCCTCGTGGGGCCGAACGCGAGGCCCGCGACCAACCCGCCGAGGCCTGCGGCGACACCGGCCGCCACGACGGGGGACAGCCACGACTGCCCGACACTCGTCACCTCCCGGTACCGAAAGGTGCGACCGTACGCCCAGCCGAGCAGGGCGTTGCTACGCCGGACCACACGCGTGTTCACCGACGCCATCGGGTGAGGTGCCGTCACGCCCTTCACGTTCGGGGCGATTTCCGACCCCTTGACGAGGGCGCTGTCGGACTGTCGGCCGAGGTCCGGTTCCGCAGCGACGTCGGGGCTCAGCGAATACGGCTGCAACACCATCGACCGCGTCCGCTTGTCGGACTTCGCGGCGTCGACGACGCCGCGCATCGAGTCGATCGTGCCGCCGCTGACGCCGCCGCGGAACGACGAGAGGACCAGCGTGGTGTCGGCGAGCGTTCCCTCGCCGTCGGCCGCGACCTGCTCGTGCAGGACGTGGACGCCGATGTCCGAGGGGACGGAGTCGAAACCGCAGGAGTGCACGATCCGGGCACCGCTCGCGGCGGCGACGTCGTGATAGCCGTCGATGGACGCGCGCGCGAACTGCACCTCGCCCGTCAGATCCGTGTAGTCGGTGCCCGCTTCCGCGCAGGCACGAACCAGATCGATCCCGTACCGGGCATAGGGGCCGACGGTCGTCACCACGACGTGGGTGGCGTTCGCCAGGGCGGTGAGCGAGTCGGGATCGTCCGCGGACGCGATCAGGATCGGCCATTCCGACGCACCGGGCAGCGTCTCACGGATCCGTTCCAGCTTGTCGCGGGACCGGCCTGCCAGCCCGATACGGGTGCCGTCCGGTGCGTTGCGTGCGAGGTAGTCGGCGGTGAGGCGGCCGACGAAGCCGGTGGCGCCGTAGACGACGACGTCGAGGTCGCGGGTGCGTGTCATGGGCGGCAACGTTACTCGTTGGTCAGGTGGTGTCCAGGGCTGTCCCACGTGTGCACCGGGGCGTCCGAGTGCATCCGCTCGAGGTAGTCCGCGACCATGCCTGCCAGTGCGCGGTCCCGGTCCTCGCCCGCGGCCTCCCGCGCCGCGACGGCGTCCCGCTGCCAGCGCGCGCCGTTGCGCCCGGTTCGGCAGCGGTCCTCGACGACACCCAGATAGGTGTCGCGAACGCGCGGGTCGACGCCGAGCGAGTCGAGGCCGGCGTGCGCGAGGGGAAGCAGCGTGTGGAGCACCAGGTCCGATGGCGACGTCCATCCGCGATCCGGCCAGTACAGCCGCGCGCCGAAGCCGTGCCGGGCGCCCTCCTGCAGATTCGCGGCCGCCGCCTCGAACGGCATCCGCGACCATGCCGGCCGTTCCGCCCGGGCGAGCGCCCGCACTGCCCCGTAGTAGAACGCCGCATCGGCGACGGTGTCGCGGACGGTCGGCCCGGCGGGCAGGACCCGATTCTCGAGGCGAAGGTGGTGGTCGGTGTCGGTGGTGTCGTAGATCGGGCGGTTCCAGCGGTAGATGGTGCCGTTGTGCATACGCAACTCGGCCAGTTCCGGGACTCCGCCTGCCGAGATCACGGCGTGAGGGTCCTCGTCGGTGCACTCCGGGAGCAGCGCCGGGAAGTACCGCGAGTTCTCCTCGAACAGGTCGAAGATCGACGAGATCCAGCGTTCCCCGAACCACACCCGAGGGCGCACTCCCTGATTGCGCAGTTCGAGGGGGCGGGTGTCCGTAGCCTGCTCGAACAGTGGGATACGCGTCTCGTGCCACAGCGCCCGCCCCGCGAAGAACGGCGAGTTGGCCGCCATCGCCACCTGTACGCCCGCCAACATCTGCGCGGAGTTCCAGTGCGCCGCGAACTCTCGGGGTGAGACCTGAAGGTGCAGTTGCGTCGACGTGCACGCGGCTTCGGCCAGGATCGTGTCGGTCACCACCGCGAGGCGTTCGCCGTCCGGCTGCTGCGCCAATGCGACACCGGCGATGTCGAGTTCGATGTCCTCGCCGCGGGCCGCGAAGATCTGCTGGTCGAGGGCGGTGTATCGGGGATCGGACGACATCCAGCGTTGCTGCAGGTGTTGCTTGCGCAAGGTCGGGAGGATGCCGATCAGGGCCAGGCGCCCGCCCACCGCGGCGGCCCGGTCGTTCGCCTGGTTCAGTGTGGTGCGGAGCTCGTCCTCCAGGGTGGCGAGGTTGTCGCCGTCGAGCCTGCGGGGTGCGACATTGACCTCGATGTTGAACTGGCCCAATTCCGTCTGGTAGGCCGGGTCCGCGATGGCGTCGAGAACCGACGTGTTCACCATCGCCGGGTTGCATTCTCCGTCAACCAGATTGAGCTCGACCTCGAGGCCGACGGTCGGTTCGGCTCCCGCGTCCTCCTCGCCGGCCAGGAGGTCCGCGAGCGCGTCGAGGCAGGCGTGGACCTTCTCGCGGAACACCTGCCGGTCCTTGCGGGTGAACACCAGACTGGTGACTTCACGGCCCATGCGGAACTCCCTCGATCGTTCGCGAACGCGTACCAGGAGTATTGACCGGATCCTCGGGTTTCAACCGTATCGCAGGTCGGTGAGCTGCGGGGCGTCGCCGCCCCGCAGCTCACCGTGGCCCGGACAGGTGGTTCACCAGGCAGAGGGCACGAAGTCCTTGAGGAAGCAGCCGTGCAGGTCCACGCCTGCCTCGCCCTGGACGATCGGGTCGTACACGCGGGCGGCGCCGTCGACGAGGTCGAGCGGGGCGTGGAAGCCCTCCTCCGCGAGGCGCAGCTTCGTGTAGTGGGGACGCTCGTCGGTGATCCAGCCGGTGTCGACGGCGGTCATCAGGATGCCGTCCTGCTCGAGCATCTCGGTCGCGCTGGTCCGCGTGAGCATGTTCAGTGCGGCCTTCGCCATGTTGGTGTGCGGGTGGCCGGGCCCCTTGTACCTACGGGAGAACTGGCCCTCCATCGCGGACACGTTGACGACGTACTTGCGGCGAGCCGGTGAGGCAGCCATCGCGGGACGAAGCCGGTCGACGAGGATGAACGGCGCCACCGAGTTGCACAGCTGCACCTCGAGCAACTCGATCGGATCGACCTCGCCGACGTTCTGCACCCAGCTGTTCGTGTGCGCGAGGTCGGGCACGAGACCGCCGGCGTCGATCGCGATGCCCTGCGAAATGCGTTCCGGGGTGGCCGATCCCGCGACCATCGCGAGTTCGCTGACCTGGTGGACGATCGACTGCGTCGCGGCGGTAAGCGAACTGGCGAGGGCGGCCGGATGCGCGTCACTGGTCTTGCCGAACGTCACGACCTCGGGCAGCGCGCCCGCGGGCAGCGGACCCGACTCCGCCTCGGCGAGTGCGGAGTAGGCGCCCGGCGACCGACGCACGGTCTGGGCGGCGTTGTTGATGAGAATGTCGAGCGGCCCCTGCGCCGCAACATCGTCGGCGAGCGCCACCACCTGAGCGGGGTCGCGCAGGTCGATTCCGACCACACGAAGACGGTGGATCCAGTCGGCGCTGTCCTCCATCGCCGTGAACCGGCGGATCGCGTCGTTGGGGAAGCGGGTCGTGATGGTGAGGTGGGCGCCGTCGCGCAGCAGGCGCAGTGCGATGTACATGCCGATCTTGGCCCGTCCACCGGTCAGCAGTGCCCGCCGGCCGGTGAGGTCGGTGCTCGCGTCCCGCTTGGCGTGGCTGCGGGCCGCACACTCGGGGCACAGCTGGTGGTAGAAGGCGTCGACGACTGTGTAGCGCTGCTTGCAGATGTAGCAGGGGCGGGGCCGGATCAGCGTGCCTGCGGAGTCGCCTGCCGTCGGGGAGGAGATGAGCACGCCCGCGGTCTCGTCATCGATGCGGTTCGGGGAACCGGTCGCGGTGGAGGCGACGACGGCGCGGTCGGCGGCCGACTTCGCGTCGCGGGTCTCGATGCGCTTGCGGCGCTTGAGGCGCTTGAACATCTTGCCGCTCGCGCGCTGCAGCGCGACCGAGTCGGGATGTTCGGAGTCGAGTTCTCCGGCTTCGGCGAGGACCCTCAGACAGGTCTCCAGATCCTTGGGGTCGATTCTCTCCGTGTCGGTGGAGTCGATACCTGTCATCGGTTGTGCCATCGGTGGGGTGCTCGGTTCCTGGATCTCGTGGGTGATTTCGGCCGCAGTTCAGCCGTCGGCCGCGACGGGCGGCCGCGATCAATTCTACCGACTCGCGCGGCCACCAGCAGATTCCCCTGGTCGCACCGCGAATTCGCAAGGCGCACAACAGAAGAAGGCCCCGGACTCGCGTCCGGGGCCTTCTTCTGTCTGTCTCAACTCAGAGTGCGCGAGGGGGGACTTGAACCCCCACGTCCATTAGTAGGACACTAGCACCTCAAGCTAGCGCGTCTGCCATTCCGCCACTCGCGCTTGCACACTCTTTGTTCTGCTCGCTGCTCTTCGCTGCGTGCTGGGAAAGATTAACCCACCCCGACCCAAAGGCCAAAATCGCCTCGTTGTCGCTGGTCAGAGGGGGTGAATTCCCGTCGGCTCCGCGCTGAGGGTGGTGTGACGGGTGGTAGGAAAGGGTGGTGCCGCACATCGAGAACGCAGAGAACCCCGAAAACGCCGTCCGGTCCGGAGAAATTCGCAGTCGAGCCGAGGCGGAGGTCGTCGACCTCGTCAGCGCGCTCATCCAGTTCGACACCTCCAACACCGGTGACCTCGCCACCACGAAGGGTGAGCGCGAGTGCGCGGAGTGGGTCGCGAGGAAGCTGGAGGAGGTCGGCTACGAGACGGAGTACGTCGAATCGGGTCAGCCCGGCCGCGGGAACGTCTTCGCACGTTTGCGCGGCGCGGACCCGTCGCGCGGAGCCCTGCTGATCCACGGCCATCTCGATGTCGTGCCCGCCGAACCCGCCGACTGGAGCGTGCACCCCTTCTCGGGCGCCGTGGAGGACGGATACGTGTGGGGCCGCGGCGCGATCGACATGAAGGACATGGTCGGGATGACGCTCGCGCTGGCCCGACAGTTCAAGGCAGAGGGGACCGTCCCGCCGCGTGACCTGGTGTTCGCGTTCCTCGCCGACGAGGAGGCGGGAGGCACCTGGGGATCGCAGTGGCTGGTGAAGAACCGCCCCGACCTGTTCGAGGGGATCACGGAAGCGGTGGGGGAGGTCGGTGGGTTCTCGCTGACGGTCCCTCGGCCGGACGGCACCGACGCACGCCTCTACCTGGTCGAGACCGCAGAGAAGGGCCTGGGCTGGATGCGCCTGACTGCCCGGGCTCGCGCAGGTCACGGCTCGTTCCTGCACGAGGACAACGCCGTCACCATCCTGGCGGAGGCGGTGGCGCGACTGGGGCGCCACACGTTCCCGCTGGTCGTCCCCGACTCGGTGGCCGAATTCCTCGGTGCGGTGTCCGACGAGACCGGCCTCGATTACGACCCGAGCGCACCCGACATCGACACCACGCTGCAGAAGCTCGGCACGATTTCGCGGATCATCGGCGCGACACTGCGGGACACCGCGAACCCGACGATGCTCGATGCCGGCTACAAGGCCAATGTCATCCCGCAGACCGCGACGGCCGTCGTGGACTGCCGGGTGCTGCCCGGGCGGCAGGCCGAGTTCGAGAAGGAAGTCGACCGGTTGATCGGGCCGGACGTGACGCGGGAGTGGATCACCAAGCTGGATTCGTACGAGACCACCTTCGACGGACACCTGGTCGACGCGATGAACGCGGCGATCCTCGCGCACGATCCCGACGGACGTACCGTGCCGTACATGCTCTCGGGTGGTACTGATGCAAAAGCGTTCGCCACGTTGGGGATTCGGTGCTTCGGGTTCGCGCCGCTGCAGCTTCCCGCGGACCTCGACTTCACGGCACTGTTCCACGGAGTCGACGAACGAGTCCCGGTGGACGCACTAGAGTTCGGCACGCGGGTGCTCGAGCACTTTCTGTTGAACAGCTGAGAGGACACTTCATGGCTCACGATCCCTACGCCGACCTGCCGGACCTGCCGACCTTCTCCCTGACGTCGGAGCAGATCTCCGAGGGGGACACGGTGCCCACCAAGCAGCTCAGCGGCATCTTCGGGGTGCCGGGCGGCCAGGACGTCTCGCCGCAGCTGTCCTGGTCCGGGTTCCCTCCGGAGACGAAGAGCTTCGCGGTCACCATGTTCGATCCGGACGCCCCGACGGTGTCGGGCTTCTGGCACTGGGCTGTCGCGAACATTCCGGCGTCGGTCACCTCGCTGGAGGAGAACGCGGGCGACGAGGGCGGATCGGCGCTGCCCGAGGGTGCGATCACCCTGCGCCACGACGGCGGCGGCCACCGCTTCCTGGGCGCGGCTCCGCCGAAGGGCCACGGCGACCACCGCTACATCTACGCGGTGCACGCCCTCGACGTGGAGACGATCGACGGCCTCACGGCCGACTCGACGCCGGCCTTCCTGGGCTTCAACCTGTTCGGGCACGCCATCGCCCGCGCACTGCTGACGGTCACCTTCGGTCACTGACCTCACAGGGTGAGGGGACCGGCAATGGTTCCCTCACCCTGAGGTGATCAGGGGCGGGTGCCGGCGCCGACCGCGTCGGCGAGTGAGGCGTAGCCGCCCTCGCGGACCTTGCGGGCCAGCCCCTTGTGAATCCGCTTCATCCAGAACGGGCCGCCGTAGATGAACCCGGTGTACGCCTGGATCAGGGATGCGCCCGCGAGGATGCGCTCCCATGCCTGGTCGACGGTCTCGATGCCGCCCGCCGACACGAGCACGATCCGGTCACCGACCCTGGCGTGCAGTCGGCGCAACACCTCGAGTGAGCGCTCGGCGACGGGTGCGCCGGAGATGCCTCCCGCCCCCAGTGCCGCGACCTCGTCCGCGGGGGTGTTCAGCCCATCGCGCGAGATGGTGGTGTTGGTGGCGACGATCCCGGCCAGCCCCAGTTCGACAGCGAGGTCGGCGACCGCGTCGACGTCCTCGTCGGACAGGTCGGGGGCGATCTTCACCAGCACCGGCACGTCCACGCAGTCGAGTACCGCCGCGAGGATCGGGCGCAGCGACTCAACGGCCTGCAGGTCCCGCAGACCGGGGGTGTTCGGGGAACTGACGTTGACGACGAGAAAGTCGGCGAGCGGGCCGAGCAGGCGGGCACTGGTCGCGTAGTCGTCGGCGGCGTCCTCCGCGGCCACGACCTTCGTCTTGCCGATGTTCGCGCCGATCGGCAGCGTCGTGATGCGCTTGCGCAACTCGTTCGCCGCCGGACCGGCGCCGTGGTTGTTGAAACCCATGCGGTTGAGCAGTGCCCGGTCCGCGGGCAGACGGAACAGGCGCGGCGCGGGATTGCCGGGCTGCGCCTGCGCGGTGACCGTCCCGACCTCGGCGTACCCGAATCCGAGAGCGCCCCACACGTTCACACCGGTGGCGTTCTTGTCGAAGCCGGCCGCGAGGCCGAGTGGTGCGGGGAAGTCGATGCCGAACGCCCGGGTCCGCAGAACCGGGTCGGGGACGGTGAGGATCCGCGACACCACGGTCCGCAGCGGCGCGAGGGTGGTGACGAGACGCATCGCGAAGAACGCGAGATGGTGCACGCGTTCCGGCGGCAGCAGGAACATCAGACGCAGCAGCAGCTTGTACACGTTGGTGTCTCCAGGGCTAAGCAGATGGGGGCTGACGTAAAGGGGGGTCTGGTCGCTCAGTGTGCCGCGACATCGATGCGCTGGACCCCGTCACCGGTGCCGGACGCCACGAACACCGTGCCGGTCTCCGAGTCGACCGCGACCGAGTTGGGTTGGCGGACAGTGGGGTAGCGGTGCTTCTCGACGGGGCTGCCGGTCGAGAGGTCGAAGCCGATCACCTCGTTGGTGGCGGTGACGGTCACCCAGACCATGCCGGTGGTTGCATCGACCGCGAGCGCGTACGGCGAGTTCGCGACCGGGTACTTCTGATGCATCATCAGCGGATCGGCGGTGAAGGAGAGCAGTGCGCCGCCGTCGGTGTCGGCGACGAGGATGCGGCCGAAGTTGTCGGTGATCAGGTTCGTCGCGCCGGTTCCTGCCCGCAACGCCATACCGGGCCTGTCGTCGTCGAGGTTGATCTCGGTGACCGAGGTCTGCTGCCGGTCGAGGGCGCTGACCTCGTCCCCGACCACGCCGAGCGCGTCGACGGAGACGAGCCCGTCGACGGTGTGCGCGACCGCGCCGGAGTTGTCGATCTCGAGGACGTCGCCGTCAGCGGTGCCGACGGCGATGCGGCCGTCACCGAGCAGCGCGGTCGACTTCACGTCCGCGTCGACGGGAATCGTCGTGGCGGTGCCGTCCGCGATGTTCACCGTCGCGACCCCCCGCCCGGCGGGGACCGCGAGGACGCCGTCGCGCGGGGCCGACAGCGACGCGGTTCCACCCGGCAACGCCACCTCCCGCGGCGCCGCCGCGGGATCGGTTGCGGACACCGTCAGCAGGGTGCGGGCATCGTCTGTGAGCATCGCCACGGTCCCGGTCGACGGGTCGAACGTCGCCGCCGCGATCCGCTGCGCGAGCGGGGTCACCGTACCGGTGGGAGTGTTGGACGGGACGGGTGACTCGGCCGCGGTCGCCGCCTCGATCGTCTGGATCTTGTCGTCCCCACCGTCGCTGGCACAGCCGCTGACCAGCAGCAACGCCGCTCCTGCGAGTACGGTCGCGGTGCGTGCGCTCGGGCCCGGCATGTACGTCTCCTCACGGTGGTGGATCTGTTCGCGGTCGATGGCGAACGAGAGTCGGCCTCCAGCATTCACGATCGCCTCCCCGTTCCCCGAATCACCACCCCGTGATCGCCCTCGCACGGCCCCGCCGGCCGACGCCAAGTCGTCGCCAAGTGCGGCGGTTCAGCCTCGTGACATGACCATCACACCCGCACTCCTGTATCGGCTCAGCGCCTGGGCGATCATCGTCGCGTTCGTCCTCAACCTCACCGGAGGACTCCTGCATCCCGTCGTCGACGGGAACTCCCACTCCGCCGACTCGCTCACCGCGTGGACCAGTCCGTGGGCACAGCTGGTCCTGCTCGTCGGCACCGTCGTCCAGCTCGTCGCGCTCCCCGGTGTCTACGCCTGGATCGCGCAGCGCGCCGGCCTCGCGGGGCTGATCGCGTTCGTGACGCTCTATGCCTCGCTGATGCTCACGGCGCTCAGTCACCTCGCCGTCGAGGCCTTCGTCTCGTACGAGCTCGCATCGGATCCGGCATTGGCGCACCTGCTGCCCGAAGACGGCTCGCTGTTCCCGTCCACGATCTTCGTGACGATCCAGACCGTCTTCGGGCTCGCGTACATGCTGAGCCTGATCGCCCTCGGCGTGGTACTGATGCAGACCCGCGCGGTGCCGCGCTGGATCGGCGCGATCATGGCCATCGGCGGCGTGATCTGCGTGATCCCGTGGCCGGAGGCGCCCGGCGTCACCGGCCTGGTCATCGAACTGCCCCGTGGTCTCGCCTTCGCGGCGATCGGCGTCCTGATCCTGCGCGCGGGAGGCAGGCGCGACCGGTCCACTACGCCCGAGGTCGGACTCGAAGCTCGTGCGCTGTCCGTGTGACGAGGTCCGAGGCGGCGGCCCGAAACCGGGCCGCCGCCTCGACGTCTCCGCGTGCGTCGGCGAGCGCACCGAGCGCGGCGTCGACCGGTCCGGCGTAGAACGATCCGGAGTCCAGGCCGGCGATTCGGCCGCGGAACGGCAGCAGGGCGTCGTGCAGGAGCCGAGCCGTGTCCAGCTCGCCCAGGCGGGCCGCGGCGTGCGCCTGGAACGTCGTCATCGCGAGCCAGTAGTAGTCGCGGCCGTACGGCACGCTCGACGCCCACAGGCTTCGTGCCCGGTCGGCGTCACCGGCGTCCAGGAGCGCGACGATCAGCGGGAACCGCACCGACTGCGGGCGCAGCGACTCGAGTTCCTCCAGCACCGGGACGAGCGGCGCGAGGTCGCCCGCCCGCACGGCGGCGCCGATCCACCCGATCAGCCCGATCCACTGCGCCGACGCCACACCCTGCGCGGCCATCGCCGCGGACACCGCGTCGTACGCCGCGACGCCCTCCTCGACGCGGTCCGCCATCAGAAGGGTCATGGCGTCGAACACGGAGAGGACTCCGAGCATCTGACCCAATTGGTGCCCGGCGGCGTGCTTCATCGCCAGCCGGGCGTTCTCCTGGGCAGCGGGAAGGTCGGTCACCGCGGTGGCCGCGAGGAAGCGTTGGAAGTAGGCGAGGGAGGTGAAGCCCTCGTCGCCGGCCTCGTCGGCCGCGACCAGCAGCGCCGCCGCGTTGGCGGTGCGTTCCGACACCAGATCCGGGCCGAACGCGACGTATCCGAACGCGTTCAGTGCCCGCACGAGGACTCGTGCGTCCCCGGATTCGGCCGCCGCGTCCCGCGCCGCGACCGCGGCCTCGAGGTAGCGCCGGTCGTCGTGGCCCTCCAGTTCGAACGTCAGCGTCGTCAGCAGCAGTGCCCGGTCGCCGGCAGTCAGGTCGTCGTGAGCGAGGCAGGCGTCGATCGCGTCGAGCATCTCGGTATCCGGCGCCGCGTCGACCTGAATCGTCCACACCACGGGCGCCGTCCACGACGTCACGGCACGCAGCAGGGCGTCCCGATCGCCGAGGTCCCGGGCGAGGTGGATCGCACGCCGCCGCAGTGCCCGCGCACCGACGACGTCTCCGGTGCGCGCCTGCACACCGACCCGCGCGGTCACGACGTCGGCGGTCACGCGCGGATCGGCTGTGGTCGCCATGGTGGACAGTGCCTCCGCGGACTCCCACAGCGCCATCGCGTCACGGTGTGCGGCATTGGCTTCGGCGTCGTGGGCACCCGCCCGCACGAAGTCGAGCAGGTCGGCGGCAGTGTCCGGGGTGGCCGCCGCGGCCGCGTGGTGTGCCAGGACGGCGGTGTCGCCGGGCCTGCGGATCGCCAACTCGGACAGCGCCGACGCGTGCAGTCGTCTGCGTCTCATCGGCGACAGCTCGTCGTAGAGCGTGGCGCGGACGAGGTCGTGGCTGAACCGCACCCGGTCCGGGGTCGGTTCGGTGATGATGCCCGCGAGAAGGGCGGGTTCGAGAGCGTCCAGCAGGGTGTCGTCGTCGGTCTGCCCCAGCCCGGCGAGGGTTCCCAGATCCGATTCGCGTCCGAGCACCGACGCTCGTCGCAGTTCGAGGACGGTGCGCTCGGGAAGTCGGGAGATCCGTCGGCGCAGCACGTCCCGGACCCCGTCCGGGACGCGCGTCCGGAACGCGTCGACGCCTTCCGAGGCGAGGAGTCGGGTGTACTCGCGCAGGAACAGCGGATTGCCATCGGTTCGATCCAGCAGTTCCGACAGCAGAGCGTCGTCGAGGTCGGGGAGCCCGGTCTCGCGGGCGATGGCGGCGGCGCCTTCGCGACCGAGGCCGTGCATGGTCAGTCGTGTGCCGGGGACGGCTGCCGTTGCAGCCCACGTCGCCTCCAGGTCCGAGCCGACCTCCGTGGGACGGAAGGTGCACAGCAGCACCGTGATCGATCGTGATCCCGTTGTCGCGACGTGCCTCAGGACCTGCAGCGACGGCTCGTCGGCGCGGTGCACGTCGTCGAGGACGACGACGGTGCGGGTCCCCGGCCGGGTGAGCAGGTCGGTGACCCGCTGCCCGATCCGGAAGGGTGAATCCGAAGCAGCGGTGTCGTCGCCGAGATCGCGCAGCGCCTCGATCCACGGCCATCCCGCGGGAGCGCCGTCGACCTCGGGGCAGTTGCCCCGAGCCACCTGCCAGCCCGCCGCAGCGGCTTCGTCGGTGAACGTTCGGGCGAGGGTGCTCTTGCCCTCGCCGGCATCGCCGCCCACCCACACCATCTGCAGGCCCGACTCGGCGGCACGACGGGAGGCGGCCCGCACGCCACCCAGGAGGTCGTCGATGCCGGTCGCGCGGGAGTCGCCCCACCGGAGATCCGGCACCGGTCCCGGCGCGCGGTCGTCTGGCGCCGTCGGGGTGAGAGCCGCGTCCTGGCGCAGGATGTCGCGTTCGAGTTCCTGCAGTTCGGCGGAGGGGTCGACGCCGAGTTCGTCACCGAGATAGTTCCGCGTCCGGCGCAGCACCTGCAGCGCGTCCGCCTGTCGTCCGGTCCGGTACAGCGCCAACGCGTGCAGTCGGACACCGCCCTCGCGACCGGGGTGCTCGGCCGTGTGCCTGCTGACGGTGTCGAGGACGAGGTCGGGCCTGCCGAGTTCGAGGTGGGCCTGGGCCCACGCCTCGAGCGCGGTGCAGCGCAGTTCCGCCAGTCGGGCGTTCTCCGCACGCGCCCACCGCGCGTCCACGAACTCGTGGTAGGGCTCTCCGGTCGCGAGTGACAGTGCAGCGGAGAGGATTTCGGCGCGCTCGGTGGAGTCGGCGCGGCGCAGGCCGTCGGTGACCAGGTTCTCGAACTGCCAGACGTCCACCGACTCGGCCGGCAGATGGAGCGCGTAACCCGGTGCGGCACTGACGATCACCGACGCGGGCGTTCGAGGTGCCCGCGCCGGTTCGAGGACGCGGCGCAGGTTCGACACGTGAACCTGGAGCGCGGCCAGCGCCTTCGGCGGCGGCTGACCCGCCCACAGATCGTCGATCAGCAGATCCGTCGAGACCACCCGCCCCGCCGCGGCCGCGAGGCGCGCGACGACGGACCGGGCGCCGGGGCCCCCGAGCGCAGCCGGGGCGCCCGCGACGGTCGCGGAGAGGGAGCCGTGCACCCGCAGGTGCACGGCGTTGAGCGGTGTCGGTGCCGCGGGCACCGCCTGCGTCTCGGTCATCGCAGCGGCAGCGTAACGCCGTGCCGGTCCGTTCGCTCGCTGTTCTGTTCGCGTCAGCGCGCGTCGCGTCGAGGCAACACCAGTTGGGCGCCGGTGCGCGGATGATCGAGGACCTCGACGGGGTGGCCGTAGACCCGCCCGAGCAGGTCCTCCTCGAGCACCTCGCGAGGTGTTCCCAGTGCTGCGAGGCCGCCGTCCGCGAGCACGGCGATGTGATTCGCGTAGGCGGCGGCCAACGCCAGATCGTGCAGGACCACCACGACCGCGGTGCCCTCCCGCGCGCGTTGCGCGGCCAGCCGCATCACCGCCTCCTGATGCCCGAGATCGAGTGCCGCGGTCGGTTCGTCGAGCAGCAGTGTCGGGGTGCGCTGCGCCAGCACCCGCGCCAGCGCGACCCGCGCCTTCTCGCCGCCGGAGAGGGCCGCGAAGGGGCGTGCCGCGAACCGTTCGACGTCGCATTCCGCCATCGCCTCGGCGACCGCCTCGTCGTCCTCGTCCCGCAGCACGGTCCGAGCCCAGGGGGTGCGGCCCATCCGGACCACCTCGGATGCGGTGAACGAGAATCCGACGGTGTGCTGCTGGGGCAGCACGGCGCGGAGCCGAGCCATGTCCGCACCGGTCCACTTGCCGAGCGGGCGATCGGCGAGCTCGACGTGGCCTGCCGCGACGGCGGTGTCGCCGGACAACGCTGCCAGAAGGGTGGACTTGCCCGCACCGTTGGGGCCGACGAGGGCGAGGACCTCGCCTGCCCGGACATCGAGGGACACCGAGTCGAGGACGCGCCGGGAGCCGCGGTCGACGGCGACGCCGACCGCTCGCATCGTGACGTCGCCGTCTCCGGGACGGGTGGGGACGGGCAGATCGCGTACGAACATCTCGCGCAGCCGGGTGGACACGGTCATGCCCAGCCTCCCTGCTGCTTGCGCGTGCGGCGCAGCATCCAGAAGAAGAACGGTCCGCCGATCAGCGAGGTCAGCATGCCGAGCGGGAGGTCGGCGTTCGGCACCAGTGTGCGGGCGCCGAGGTCGGCGGCGAGCAGAACGATGGCACCGCACAGCACGCTGGCGGGGATCAGTATCCGATGTCCCGGGCCGACGATCATGCGCATCAGGTGCGGCACGACGAGACCGACGAACAGGATGATGCCGGTGAACGCCACCGACGCCGACACGAGCAGTGCGACGATCAGGACCGCGATCTGCCGCAGTCGCTCGACGTTGACGCCGAGGTGCGCGGCGGCGGACTCGCCGAGGGCGAGCAGGTCGAGCCGGTGGGCGATGAGCATCGTGGCGGCGATGCCGAGCACCGCCATCGGGGTGACGACGGCGACGGCCTGCCAGGTGGCGCCGTTGAGGCTGCCGAGCTGCCAGAAGACGATCTGATCGCGAGCAGCGGGATCGGCGACGAACGTGAAGAACGCGATCAGCCCACCCGCGAACGCGTTGATCGCGACGCCGGTGAGGACGAGGGTGACCACTTCGGTTCGGCCCTCGGATCGCGCCAGCAGGTACACGAGGATGGTCGTCACGAGGCCGGTCGCGAATGCGGCGGCGGCGACGGCAGTGCCCGCGACGAACGCGCCGCCGGTGAGGATCACCGCGCACGCGCCGACCGCCGCGCCCGCGGAGACACCGATGACGCCGGGTTCGGCGAGCGGGTTGGCGAACACGCCCTGCAGCAGTGCACCCGCGCAGGCGAGGCCCGCGCCGACGACGATCGCGAGGATCACCCGGGGGAACCGCACCTCCCAGAGCGTGACTTCGCCGACGGGGTGCGCAGGCATCGGCCCGATGTCGAGACCGATGCGATGCGCGATCGATCCGAGCACCTCGGCGGGGGAGGTCGGCACCTGGCCGACACATGCCGAGACGAGCGCGAGGACGAGCAGCCCGAGGGCGAGGGCGGTGAGCACGACGGCGGGACGCGGCCGCCGTGACTCGCCGCTCTCGACCGGGGCGGCGGCGCGGGTGGTCACTCGGCGCCGTAGAGGGCGACAGCGAGCGCCTGCAGCACCTCACCGGTCCGCGGGCCGAAGCTGAGCAGCACACCGTCCTGCATGTCGACGACGCGCTGATTCCGGCCCGCGGGCGTCTGGGCGATCCCGGGAATCTTCGCGAGACCGTCGAGGCCGCCGATGGAGTCGAGGCCCTTGGTCATCATGAGGAACACGTCGGGTGCCGCCGCGATCATCGCTTCGCTCGTGATCGGGGTGAACTGCTGCGTCAGACCGGAGGCGGTGCCCGCATCGACGGCGCCGAGCGCCTCGATCAGCGAGTCCGCACCCGAACCCGGACCGGCCATCATCGTGATCGAGGTTCCCCGCATGTACAGGAAGGCGACCTTCGGGGGGGTTCCGCCCTGTGGGGCCATCGCGGTCGCGGCCTCGATCTCGTCGGTGGTGCGTGCCGCGAGCGCCTTGCCCTGCTCCGGGACGCCGAGCGCGTTGGCGACCGCCTCGATCTGGCCCGGCACTCCGTCGAGCGTCCGGGTCGGATCGAAGAACACGACGGGGATGCCGGCCGACCGCAGCTGGTCCTGAACCGTGCGCGGGCCGATGCTCGTGTCGGTGAGGACCACCGTCGGATTGAGCGCGAGGATCGCCTCGGCCGACATCGAGTGCCCCGACGGGGTCACGTTCGTGACCCCGTCGACAGCCGGGAACGTCGCGGCACCGTCACGTCCGACAAGACGATCGCCGAGCCCGAGCGCGTACACCGTCTCGGTGAGCGTGCCGTACTGGTCGGCGGCGACGATGCGGCTGGTGTCGGTGACGGTGACCTGCGCGCCGTCGAAACCGGTGACCGTGACCGGCAGCGCCGGTGTCGGGTCGTCCGCGATCGGCGTCGGGTCGAGATTGTCCAGGGCGGCGGTGGTTCGGCCCGACTGGTCGGCCGACGCCGCGTCCTGGGAACTGCATCCCGCGGACACCACGGCGACCGCGAGAACGGCCACCGCGGCGCGGAACACCGTCCGGGTACGCATGGACATCGAACAGATCACTTGACCAGGTAGGTGTCGATGTCGGCTTCCAAGTCCGCGAACAGGTTGCTGTTGAGTTCGTAGGCGAGGTTGACCTCGTCGATCAGCCGCTGCTGCTCCTCGTCGGTGAGCGGCGCCGCGTCGAGCTTCGCGCGGTAGGCGTCCTTGTAGAGCTTGGGCTTCTCGATGGCGTCGAAGATGTAGAAGCGAAGTCCATCGGTGTCGTAGCCGTAGGCGCGCTCGAGCATCCGGCGGATGATCTGGCCGCCCGACAGGTCGCCGAGGTAGCGGATGTAGTGGTGCGCGACGAAGCCGGCAGGCCAGTCGTACGCGACCTCGGTGAGGCGGTCGATGTACCGCTGGGTCGCGGGCGTTGCCGTCACCTGGTCTCGCCACTGCTCGCCGAGCAGGAACTCGAGGTCGGCTTCGAGAGCTTCGGTGCGGAGAAGCTCGTCACCCAGGAACGGCGCGACGAGGGGGTTGTCGGCGTGAGTGCGGCCTGCCTCCTCGAGGGTGCGGTACACGAGGTAGGTCTGCGCGATCAGGGCCGCGTGAGCGGCGGGGGACAGCTTGCCCGCCAGCAGTTCGCCGACGAAACGGGATTGCTCGGTGTTGCGGTGTGCGGCGTCGGTCTGCACCTTGATCCGCTCGGCGAAACCGGGTGTGGCCGCTGCCGCCGGGTCGAGCACTGTCATCGTTACCCCTGTCAGGAATGGTTTGTCGTTGGACACGGACCATTATGGAAACACGTTGTCGGTAACCGTGTCTCAAACAGGTTAGCCTGCCCTTCAGTCGTCGTGCGTGCGGGCGACCCACGTCACCCACTTCTCCGGACGCACCACGATGACGGGGCCACCCGGCGGTACCGCCCTGTACTGCGAATACTTCCCCGCGAGCGCGCGAACGGCGGCCGCTCCGACCGCCGAGGTGGCGTCCACCACTTCCGCCGGACCGTCGACCCGGACCCACCACAACCGGGTCCAGTCGTCGGCGTACTCGTCGACGAGGACGCTGGCCCGGCCGTGGGCGCGCACGTTGTCGAGTCGGCGCAGCCGCCGCGTCGACTTCGGTTTGTCGTCCACGGCGCTGACGATCAGGTCGCCGGACACGGCGAAAACCACCGGCACCAGGTGCGGTAGGCCGTCCGCGGTCACCGTGCCCAGGGTCGCGACACGGGCGGCCGCGAAGCGTTCCCGCGCGACGTTCTCCTTCACACAGTCGAGGTTAGGCACTCACGTCGTCGAGCGCCGCCGCGATCGCAGCGGGAAGTTCGAGCTCCTCCGACGCGAGCACCCCGGTCACCTGTGCGTAGTCACGGGCACCGACGATCGCGCTCGCGACGCCGGGGCGATCCCGAACCCAGGCCAGGGCCACGGCGAGCGGTGACGCACCGAGACCGTCGGCGGCGGTGATGACGGCGTCGACCACCAGCCCCGCGTCGGCGGTCAGGTACTGCGACACGGACTCCGCCGTCGCGTCGGCCGCCCCGCGGGAATCCGCGGGAACGCCGCCCCGGTACTTGCCGGTCAGCACACCCCCGGCCAACGGCACCGCCGCGAACATGCCGATCGCATGGTGCTGCGCAGCGGGAATCAGTTCCTCCTCGACACCGCGCGCGAGGAGTGAGTACTCGGCCTGCGTCGCGGTCAGTGGCGCCGACCCCAGTGCCCGGGACGTCGCCGCCGTCGCCAGCTGCCACCCGAGGTGCCCGCGGGCGCCGACGTACCGCACCCGGCCCGACTCCACGGCGTACGCGAGGGTCGCGGCGATCTCGTCGACGGGAGTCTGCGGATCCCACGTCGCGACCTGCCACAGATCCAGGTGGTCGGTGCCGAGTTCGCGGAGGGTGTCGTCGAGTTGGGCGAGCAGCGCCCGCCGCGAGCAGTCCACTCCGCCCGGGTGGACGCCGCCGCTGCTCGAGATCACCAGGTCGGCGCGGGGCACGACGTCGTCGAGCAGTTCCGCGAGTATCCGCTGCGCCGTACCTCCGCCGTAGAACGGCGACGAATCGACCAGTGTGCCACCGGCTTCCACGAACCCCAGCAGCTGTGCGGCCGCCTCGTCCCCGTCGGTGTCCCGGCCCCACGACAGGGTGCCGAGGCCGAGACGGGACACTCGCAGTCCACTACGTCCGACCGTGCGCTGCTTCATAGTTCGATCACCACAATTGCGACAGGGTAGTGCCGGACGGCGATATGTGTGCTCCTGACTCGCCGGGTACGGTGCACTGCGTGATGCGTCACTCCGCCATGTCGATGGCCCACCTGCCGGCCCGCTGCTCGTCCGAGACCGAAAGGCGTACGCGGTGATCGGGGAGTCCATGACCTGGCTGCAGGCGATCGTTCTCGGCATCGTCCAGGGCCTGACCGAGTTCCTCCCGATCTCCTCGTCCGGGCATCTGCGGATCGTGTCGGAGTTGTTCTGGGAGACGGATGCCGGTGCGTCGTTCACGGCGGTGACGCAGCTCGGCACCGAGGCCGCGGTCCTGGTGTACTTCGCCCGCGACATCTGGCGCATCGCGGTGGCCTGGTTCCGTGGGCTGCTCGACCGGGATCTGCGCGACCACGACTACAAGATGGGCTGGTACGTCATCATCGGCACCATCCCCGTCGGCATCCTCGGGTTCCTGTTCAAGGACCAGGTCCGCACCGCCGCACGCAACCTGTGGCTGGTCGCCGCGATGCTCATCGTGTTCGCACTCGTCATCGCCGCCGCCGAGCACTTCGGGCGCAAGCAGCGACCCATCGAGGAGCTGACACTCAAGGACGGCATCCTGATGGGTTCCGCGCAGGCCCTCGCACTGATCCCCGGAGTGTCGCGTTCGGGAGGCACCATCAGCGCGGGCCTCTTCCTCGGGCTCACCCGTGAGGCGGCGGCGCGTTATTCGTTCCTGCTCGCGATCCCCGCGGTCACCGCGGCCGGGTTGTTCTCGCTGCCCGACGCGTTCGCGCCAGCGGGTGAGGGACTCAACGCCAGCGGTGCGCAGTTGCTCGTCGCGACCGCGATCTCGTTCGTCATCGGCTACGTCACGATCGCCTGGCTGCTGCGGTTCGTCGTCAACCATTCGATGTACTGGTTCGTCGGCTACCGGATCATCCTCGGCGTCGTGTTGATGGTGCTCCTGGGGACCGGTGTCGTCGCCGCGACCTGACCGCCGCGTCGTGGCTAGGCTGGCCCCATGACGGTGATCCTGGTCCGGCACGGCCGCTCGACGGCCAACACGTCGGGCACGCTCGCGGGCCGCAGTGCCGGCATCGACCTGGACGATCTCGGACGTGAGCAGGCGGAGGGCCTCGTAGGCAGGCTCGCCGATCTCGACATCGCGGCGATCGTCCGCTCGCCGCTGCTGCGGTGCGAACGGACGGTGGCACCGCTTGCCGAGAAGTTCGGGCTGGTGCCGCTGGTCGACGACGCGCTGGTCGAGGTGGACTACGGGCAGTGGACGGGTCGTCCCATCAAGGACCTGCTGGGCGAACCGCTGTGGAAGGTCGTGCAGCAGCATCCGTCCGCCGCCGTGTTCCCGGAAGGGGAGGGCATCGCGCAGGTACAGGCACGTGCCGTCGCCGCGGTTCGGGCCCACGACGCGCGGCTCGCCGCCGAGCACGAACGAGACGTCCTGTGGATCGCGTGCAGCCACGGTGACGTCATCAAGTCGGTGCTCGCCGACGCGCTCGGAACACACCTGGACGCCTTCCAGCGGATCGTGGCCGAGCCGGCATCGGTGAGCGTCGTTCGCTACACCCCGACCCGCCCGTTCGTCCTGAAGATGAACGACACGGGTTCGGACCTGAGTGGGTTGCGTGGGCACGGCGGGAAACCCGCGGGAGTCGCCGCTTCCGAGGCCGTTCCCGGTGGCGAGGTCGGAACCGGGGGAAGGGCGGATAATGGGAGCTGACAGGACGGGAAACAGCAGTTCGATCAGGCGGAGGTGCTGAATGTCTCGGGCAATTCACGTGTTTCGCACCCCCGACCGCTTCGTCGCGGGCACCGTCGGCGAGCCCGGCGACCGCGCCTTCTACCTGCAGGCCGTCCATGCCACCAGGGTGGTGAGCGTGCTGCTGGAGAAGCAGCAGGTACAAGTGCTCGCCGATCGGGTGGGTCTCCTGCTCGACGAGGTGCACCGCCGGTTCGGCACCGAGGTTCCGCCGCACGAGGCGCAGCCGAGGGACATCAGTCCACTGGTGATGCCGATCGACGCGGAGTTTCGGGTCGGCACGATGGGGCTCGGCTGGGACTCCGACGCGGGCGCCGTCGTCGTCGAGTTGCTGGCGGTCTCGGAATCCGAGGTCGACGAGTCGATGGTCCTCGACGACGTCGAGGACGGGCCCGATGCGGTCCGGGTGTTCCTCACCCCGGAACAGGCCAGGGAATTCGCCGCCAGATCCGAGCGGGTCGTGTCAGCGGGCCGGTCACCGTGCCCACTGTGCGGGGAGCCGCTCACCCCGGGCGGTCACATGTGTGTCCGGACCAACGGGTACCGGCGCGGGTCGACTTTCGCGAAACCCGTCGACGAACCCGGTGGCGATCCCGCCGACGACGAGAGCTGACCAGGTGACCTTCGCAGCATCCGAGCCGGGCGACCACGATCCCGTTCCCTCCGACGTCCTCGCCACGGGCGAACTGACCGTCCTCGGTCGCATCGTCTCGGCCAGCAACGCGACTCTGGTGTGTGAGGCGACGGTGGACGGCGTCACCGTGCGATGCGTCTACAAGCCGATCCGCGGGGAACAGCCGCTGTGGGATTTCCCCGACGGCACCCTCGCGGGCCGCGAGGTCGCGTCATACCTGGTGTCGGAGGCGTTGGGGTGGAGTGTGATCCCGCGGACGATCCTCCGCGATGGGCCGTACGGACCCGGAATGGTGCAGCGCTGGGTACCGACCCCTGAGTCGGTCGGTGACCGCGGCGAACGACTCGACCTCGTCGACATCTGTCCGCCCGACCGTGTGCCCGACGGCTGGTTCCGCATCCTGCAGGCCTACGACGGGGAGGGTGAGGAGGTCACCCTGATCCACGCCGACGATCCCCGGCTGCAGCGCGTGGCCGTTCTCGACGTGCTCCTGAACAACGCGGACCGCAAGGGCGGGCACGCACTGGAGGGAACCGACGGGTCGGTGTACGGCGTCGACCACGGCATCTGCCTGCATGCCGAGAACAAGCTGCGGACCGTGCTGTGGGGGTGGGCGGGACAGCGCATCGGCGGTGACCTGCTCGTGGATGTCGAGTCGTTCGAAGTGGCACTGCGCGGCGACCTGGCGGACCGGCTCGCCGAGCACGTCACGTCGGAGGAGGTCGAAGCGTTGCGGATGCGCACCCGAGATCTTCTGGCCAACCCCGTGATGCCGCAGCCGACGACGAACCGCCCCATCCCCTGGCCCGCGTTCTGAGCGGCCGGTCGGGGCAGTCGGCGTCCTGACCCGATCCCGTCCATGCGGCTGATTCACCGTCTCCGATAGGCTCGCCGTCATGCAGTCCTGGTCCGACATCGCCGTCCCGCCCGTACCCGGTCAGGGGCCGCCGTTGCGGTTGTTCGACACCGCGGATCGCCGCGTGCGGCCCGTCACACCCGGGCCGACGGCGACCATGTACGTCTGTGGGATCACGCCGTACGACGCCACGCATCTCGGTCATGCCGCGACGTACCTCGCGTTCGACCTCGTGAATCGGATCTGGCGTGATTCCGGCCACGACGTGCACTACGTCCAGAACGTCACCGACGTCGACGATCCGCTGTTCGAGCGGGCCGAACGAGACGGCGAGGACTGGGTTGTTCTCGGGATGCGGGAGACCGCATTGTTCCGGGAGGACATGGAAGCACTGCGCGTCCTGCCGCCGCGCGACTACATCGGCGCCGTCGAATCGGTGAACGAGGTCGTCGAGATGGTCGGCAAGATGCTCGCCGCGGGCGCCGCGTACGTCGTCGACGACGCCGAGTACCCGGACGTCTACTTCCGGGTCGACGCGACCGAGCAGTTCGGATACGAGTCCGGCTACGACCGCGAGACGATGGAACGCCTGTTCGCGGAGCGCGGCGGCGACCCGGCCCGCCCCGGGAAGCAGGACCCGCTGGACGCGCTGGTGTGGCGCGCGAACCGGCCCGGTGAGCCGTCGTGGCCGTCGCCGTTCGGACCGGGCAGGCCCGGCTGGCACGTCGAGTGCTCGGCGATCGCACTGAACCGCATCGGCTCCGGTTTCGACGTGCAGGGCGGCGGAAGCGACCTCATCTTCCCGCACCACGAGTTCTCCGCCGCTCACGCGGAATCGGTTGTCTGCGAGCGGCGTTTCGCCCGCCACTACGTGCACACGGGAATGATCGGCCTGGACGGCGAGAAGATGTCCAAGAGCCGCGGCAACCTCGTCTTCGTGTCCAAGCTTCGCGGTGAGGGCGTCGATCCGATGGCGATCCGCCTCGGCCTACTGTCCGGGCACTACCGCGTCGACCGGCCGTGGACGGACGAGGTGCTGGCAACTGCTCAGGATCGGGTGGCGCTGTGGCGCCGCGCCGCCGCGCTGCCGACGGCGCAGGCAGTCGAGGACACCATCGCGCGACTGCGCCAGCATCTGGCCGACGACCTGGACACCCCGAAGGCACTCGACGCCCTCGACGGGTGGGCGCAGCGCGCCGTCGACCACGGCGGTCACGACGCCGCGGCGCCGGGACTGTTCTCCGACGCCGTCGACGCGCTGCTGGGTGTCTCCTTGCGCTGACACGGTCGGGCATTCTCGCCGCCACTCGCCGCCGTCGGAACCGGAGTCCTCAGTGTCCGTCGCGGTGCCTGGGAGTCTGACCACCGGCGTCCGGTACCTCCCGTGGGTGTGTGTCGTCCGCGTTCTTCGCGTTGTGGTCCGGATCGAGTGCGTCCGCGCGATTCCACTGTTCGTTGACCTCTGCGCGTGCGGTCGTGGCCTCGGCGCCTGCCGCGCCCGCTTCGTGCTGCAGGCGTTGCGCCTCCGCCCTCTTCGCGTCCGCCTCGGCTGCGGCGATACGGGCTTCGGCGGCGGACTCGTTCGCGAGTGCCTCCTGCCGACCCGCCTCGAACGACTTCTGTCGCGCGTCGGTACGAATCTCCTCGGCTTGCTTGCGGTGCTGGGTGGCCCGTCTGCGCATCAGGGCCAGCACAACCGCAGCCACGACCAGCACTGCGACGACCGCAATCACGATCCACATGACGGTATCGGTGTTCATCTCGACTCCTTGTCATGGGATCTGCGCCCCCGGACACGGTTCTGCGACCGCAGATCCCTGCCTTCGAGGTTCCCCGGCCAGGGTTGTGCGAAACCTCTCCGAGTGCGCCGGTGCTATCGCGCTCTGCGGGCGCCTCGCCTGCGTTCGCGTGCGAGGTCCCAGAGGTAGTGCTCGAAGTCGACCTCCATCGTGTGCCTAGGCGACGCGTAGAACCGCCGCTTGGTGCGTTCGTGGTCGGCGGTCATCTGCGACCGGATCTCGTCGGCGCTCGGCGGGAGGTAGCGGCCGGTGAGGGTGTCGGTTATCCATGCGCTCTGCGCCTCGGCGAGCGGCATGACCGCGCCGAGCGGCTGGAGGAGGCCTACGAAGTAGAGGCCGGGCAGGTCCGGGTGCACCGCGCGCTTCCAGAGCGGCAGGTCGTTGTCGGGGGCGGCGACCAGATCGGGGTCGAGGAATGGGAACGTGACGTGGTAGCCGGTGGCCCACACGATCAGGTCGGCCTTCGCGCGGCTGCCGTCGGTGAAAACGACTGTGTCGTTGTCGAATCGGTCGATGCCCGGGCGGGGCGTGATCGCGCCCGCCTGCAGTCGTGCGCGGATCTGTTCGGACTGGACGGGATGTGCCTGACCGGGCCTGTGCGTCGGGCGCGGAAGTCCGTAGCGGGTGAGGTCACCGGAGGAGAGGGCGGCACTCCGCAGCCCGGCCGAGACCAGCCATCCGGGCGCCCAGCCCGGCATCGAGAACCGGTCGGCCGCGCCGCCGTACAGGAACTTGCGCAGCACGTAGTGGCTGCGGCGCACCGACATCGTGGCGCTGCGTGCGACCTTCGACGCCTCGACCGCGATGTCGAGCCCGGAGTTCCCCATCCCGACGACCACGACGTCGCGGCCTGAGAGTTGCTCGGCGTTGCGGTAGTCGTGGGCGTGGATCTGCTCACCGGCGAACGTGCCGGGGTAGGCGGGGTCGGGCCAGCGTGGATCCCAGTGGTGCCCGTTCGCGACGATCACGGCGTCATAGGTGTGGGTGTGTTCGCCGTCGTGTCCTGACGTGCGCACCGCCCACCTGCCGTCCTCGGTGCGGGCGACGTGCTCGACGGTGGTGCCGAACGTGATGGTGTGGCGGAACCCGAAATGATCGATGTACGCCTCGAAGTAGGCGCGGATCTGGTCGTGGCGAGCGTACGGCGGGTACTCGTCCGGCATCGGGAAGTCGGAGTACGCCATCCTCGCGCAGGAGGTGTTGATCTCCAGCGACTCGTAGCAGGCGGACTGCCCGTTCGGGTTGTCGTAGACCCAGTTCCCGCCGATCACGCTGCCCTTTTCGAAGCAGTCGAACGGGATGCCGGCGAGGTACAGGGCCTTCGCCGCGGCGATACCGGACGACCCTGCCCCGATCACGCAGGTTCGGGGCAGGGTCGGATCCACCGGGACGCTGGCGGTGACGGCAGGAGCCCGGTGGTCGGGCTTCACGAGATACGACATCCCGTCAGGATCGCACTCGGCTCCGCCTGGGACACCGCGTTCGCGTCACTCCGCTCGTGCGGGCTCGATGTTCTGGTTGATGTGAAAGAGGTTGCCGGGATCGTAGTCCCGCTTGATCCGCGCCAGGCGGTCGTAGTTGTCGCGGTAGGACGCCCGGACCCGGTCCTGCCCCTCGTCCATCATGAAGTTGATGTACGCGCCGCCGGCCGACGTCGGATGGAGCTCGGTCCAGTAGTCCTTCGCCCAGGTGGTGATGGCGTCCGCGTTCGCCGGATCGGGGTCGACGCCGACGATGACGCCTGCCCACCCGCCGTTCCGGTAGGCGAACGCGGTGTCGCCTTCGGGGACGCGGGCCGCGGCGCCGTCGATCGGGTACATGTGCATCGTGGAATGCCCGGTCGGCAGCTGTTCGCCGAACTTCTCGTGGACGGCGATCGCGGTATCGGAGATCTCCTCGAAGAAGTCCGCACGCCAGTACCACTGCAGCCCAGCCGGATACAGCGCATCGAACGCCTGCTGGAGTGCGGTGAACGGGAGGTCGTGAACCCCGTACAGCAGCGGGTCGCCGAACGTGCGGATAGGTTCGAGGATCTCGTCGGCGCGATCGTGCGGGCCGGTGTAGCACCACACGATGCCGCACGCCTTGCGCCCCCACAGTTCCTCCGGGAAAGGTGGCGCGGGCGGCACCGTCAGCAACCCGATCCAGCCGCTGAGTTCCTCCGGCAGGGCGGGAACCAGTTCGCGGTACCAGCGCATCACGTCGGCGGTGTCCGCGATGTCGTAGAGCACGGGACCGCCGAGCACGATGCCGTTCTCGCCGATGTCGTGGCAGCGGAACGTGAACGAGGTGACGACGCCGAAGTTGCCGCCGCCGCCGCGCAGCGCCCAGTACAGGTCCGGATGCCGGTCGGCGTCGGTGCGGACGAAGGTGCCGTCGTGAAGGACGACGTCGGCGCCGAGCAGGTTGTCGATCGTCAATCCGAACCGCCGGGACAGATAGCCGATGCCGCCGCCGAGGGTCAGGCCGCCGACGCCGGTGGACGCGAGGAACCCGGACGGGGTCGCCATCCCGAACGCGACGGTGGCGTGGTCGACGTCGCCCCACACACAGCCGCCGTCGACGCGGACGGTGTGCTGTTCGGGGTCGACGGTGACGCTGCGCATCTCGGACAGGTCGACGACGAGGGCGCCGTCCCAGACGCCGAGTCCGCCTGCGTTGTGGCCGCCGCCGCGCACGGCGATCTCGATGTCGTGGTCGCGGGCAAACTTGACGGCGGCGATGACGTCCGCGGCGTCCCGGCAGTACGCGATCGCAGCGGGGCGGCGATCGATCATCGCGTTGTAGACGGCGCGGGACGTGTCGTAGTCGGGGTGGTCCGGGGTGACGACGTGGCCGCGCATCGCGGCCGCCAGGTCGGAGTAGTCGAGGGCAGGTGTTGTGGTCATGGTTTCGACGCTAGGAGTGGGGCGTTCGGGAACCGTTCGCATTCGCGTTCGGTGTGCGTTCGCCCTGGTCAGAGCCGGCTCAGGAGCTCGGTGGCCAGCGGCACCGACGACGCCGGATTCTGACCGGTGACGACCGTGCGGTCCACCTCGATGTGCGGTCTCCACGACTCGCCGACCTCCACCTGCATCCCGGCGTCGGTGAGGCGGTCCTGCAGCAGCCACTTCGCCTTGTCCGCGAGCCCGCCAGCGTGTTCCTCGGCGTTGGTGAACGCGGTGACACGGTAGCCGGCGAACACGTTGGTGCCGTCGGGTGTCGTCGCGGCGAGAAGTGCCGCAGGTCCGTGGCACACGACGCCGACGGGTTTGCCGCTGCCGAGTGCCTCGGTCAGGATGCGGCCCGAATCGGCGTCGACGGCCAGGTCTTCCATCGGGCCGTGCCCTCCCGGTACGAACACCGCGTCGAAGTCGGCGAACCGCACGTCTGCGAGCGCAACGGGTGCGGCGAACTCGGGAGCCGAGGCCACGGCGTCCGCGAGGCCGGGTTCGGCGGCGAGGCTCGCCGGGTCCACCGGTGGCACCACACCTCCCGGAGTGGCCACGACGACCTCGTGGCCGGCGGCGGTGAACGCTCGGAGGGGAAGGACCGCTTCTTCCGCCCAGAATCCGGTGGGGTGTTTCGTGCCGTCGGCGAGCGTCCACCCGTCGGCACCGGTCATCACGAACAGGATCTTCGCCATCTGTCGGCCTCTCGTCGTCATGTGACGGGTTCTCGGAGCAGGTGCGGCGCGCACGATCGACGGTAGCCCGTTCCGAGCGGGCACGCCCGACGTCAGGAGAGGGCGTCGCGGCCGCGTTCGATCTGCGGCAGCCACCAGCGGTCGGCGCGGGTGCGAGCCGCGGTGAGCGCTGCGTCGAGAATCGCTCGCGCGCTCCCGGTACGTCCGGCACGGGCATGGATGTCGGCGAGCAGGTACAGCCAGTACGGCATCCGGGCGAACGCGCCGGTGGCGCGGAGCCTGTCGACGCCTTTCGCGGCGAGCTCGGCGTCGGAGCGGACCCACCCGTCCAGCACCATCCACCACTCCCGGTAGTAGGCGAAACCGTACCGGTCGCAGAGTTCACCCAGATCATCGACCGCGCGGCGCAACGCGTCCGTGTCGCCGAGTATCTGCTGCGTGACCGCCCCGTAGGCCAGGGCGACGGTCAGGGTGTACGGCTGATCGTCCGTCCGAGCCAGCGAGACGGCCGAGTCGGCGGCGACCTGGGCCTCGTCGAACCGGCCACACAACCACAGCGCGTGCGCCGACCACGCCCGCCCGTGCACGTCGTACCGGGCGCCGACCCACAGGGTGCGGCCGCCGTCGGTGAGTGCGTCCGCCGCCTCGAAGTGCGTGAGCGCCTCCTCGGGTCGGGCGAGACTCACGGCAGACCCGCCGTAGGCGAAGTGGGCGGCGCCGAGCGAATCGGGGTCGCCGACTCCGTCCGCGACCTCGAGTGCACGTGCCGCAACCCGTTCGGAATCGAGGTTGCGGCCCTGGACGAACCTCGACGACCACAGGCCGACGAGCCCGGCTGCCCACTGCTCCCGCTGCCCCAACTGCTCCGCGAGGTCGATGGCACGCTCGAGTGTCGCCTGCAGGTCGGGGGAGGCGTATCCCCGCGACGCCGTCAGCGGCGCGGCCGATGCCTGAAGGACGGCGAGTTCGCGTCGGCGCGTGCCGATGCTGTCGGGCAGGGAACGCACCGCGGTGACCGCGGCCCGGTGCAGTCGCACGGCCTCGTCGTAACCGTATGTGGCGGTGGCCAGTTCGGCGGCGCGGAGGTAGTGGGGGAGTGCGCGGTCGGGGCGTCCACCCCGGTCGTACTGGCGTGCGAGCTGAGCGCTGTACGGATCGAGGTCGTCGCCGTGCACCGACTCGAGGCCGTGCGCGAGCCGTCGATGCAGCAGCCATCGTTGCGGCGGGTCGATCCGCGCGTACGCGGCGTCGCGCAGCAGGTCGTGCGCGAAGTCGTAGCCGCGTCCCGTCTCCCGCAGGATGCGCTGCCGCCACAGGACGTCCACGGCGCGTACGGTCGCGACCGGGTCCAGATCGCCGGCTTCCACCAGCAGGTCGAGGCTGACGTCCCGGCCCGCCGCCGCGACGAGGGCGACGATCGCCGCCGCGTCCGGTCCGAGCGTGGCGAGCCGTGCCCCCAACAGATCCCGAAGGCGGTCGGCGCGCTGGTCGCCGCTTCCGGGAACGACCCCGGAGTGCAGCGCCGCAACGAGATGGAAGGGGAATCCTCCCGTCCCGGCCAGCAGCAGAGCGTGTTCCGTCTCGGACAACACTCGCCCTGCCAGGGCGTCGGCGAGCGCCGCCGCCGACGCAGCGTCCAGCGGGCCGAGAGGCACCGTGGTGACCGGGATCGTCGAGGCCATTCGCCCGAGTTGGCGCGTCGATTCCGTGCCGTCGCTGCGCATCGTCGCCGCGACCAGGACGGGCGACCGTGGGAACGCGCCGAGCAGATGATGGAGCACGTCGAGGGTGTCTCCGTCACACCACTGCACGTCGTCGAGGACGAGCAGCGTCGGCGCGCCGGGCGCGAGAAGCGCCCGAGCCAGGCCCTCCACGAAGCGGGCCCGCCGCCACGCCCCGGCCGCGCCCTCCACATCGGGTTCGGTTCGGCCGGGCGACAGCAGCCGATCCACCGTTGCCCGCCACTCCGGTGCCAGTTGTCGTGCCGCGTCGGCGAGGGCGGGATCGCGCAACCAGTCCGCGACGGGCGCGAGCGGCAGCCGCCCGGTTCCGGCGAGGCACCGAGCCCTCGCGACGATCGCACCGCGACGGCGGACGCTCCGTCCGAACTCGGCGACCAGGCGCGTCTTCCCGACGCCGGCATCGCCCGACACGACGACGAGCTCGGACCGACCGGTCATCGCGCGGCTCCACGCGTCGGAGAGCGCGGTGATCGACCGATCGCGGCCGACGAGAGGCGGCGTTGGAACCCGGGCCTGCGTACCGAGATGCTGATGATCTGTGGCTGTGTCCCCGTCACGCAGGAGCTGTTCGAAGACGTCGCGGGTGACCTGGTCGGGCTCGACTCCGAGCTCGCGTTCGAGCACCGCGGCGCAGTGGTGGAAGGTGCGCACGGCACCCGAGCGGTCACCGAGTTCGAACTGGAGCTCCATCAGCGTCCGGTACCCGGTTTCCTCCGATGGCCGCAACAGAATCCGACGCCGGATCACCTCGGCCGCGGCCGGGAGATCCCCTAGCCGCCTGCGCACGGCGGCAAGCCGGTCACACAGGTCTACGCATCGCTGCTCGAGTTCCCCACGCACGGCGGTGGCCCAGTTGTCCTCGCAGCCGGGCAGGAATGCGCCGCGGTAGGCGCGTAGGGCCGACGTCGCGTGTGCCTCGAACGCCGCGTCGTCGCCGGCGTCGAGAGCCTGCGCGCGTTCGGTGTCGAACGCTCGCACGTCGACGGCGCACTCGCCGTCCCTCCAGCACAGATCCGCTGTGGTGACCACCAGATCGGGGGTGTCCGACACGGAACGCCGAAGGCTGTGCAGTTCCCGACGCAGATTCGTCAGCGCCTGACCGTCCGGCGAATCCGGCCAGAACAGGGCGGCGAGCCGGGCCCGCGCCTGCGGTATCCCGGGATGGGTGACCAGGAACGCGAGCAGCGCCAGCGCACGGGGAGACGGGGAGACGGCGTCGCCGGTCTCCGAGTCGATGATCGCCTGCTCGCCCAGGAAGGTGACGTGCAGCATGCGGCCTCCTGGAAATTCAGGGTAGACCGCGCACCAGCACGCGACAGGGCGTTGCCCGGAGACGACACCCCGGGGCCGGCCGCATCACACCTCTGCGAACTCCAGCCCGCCGGGTTCGAGGGTCTTACGGCGCCCGGGCGACCCGAGCGCCTTCGCGAGGTCGGACCCGTCGTGTTCCTGCATCAGCATGCCGCCGTCCCACACCATCAGCGTGGCGCTGACCGAATGCTCGGGGGTCGAGTGCGACAGGTCGTAGTGCGCACAACCGGGGACGCCGCCGTACGTGACCCACAGGTCGTAGCCGGTCATGAACAGGTCGAGATCGAACTGCACGCTCATGCCGAGGAGTTCGCTTCGACCGTTGTCGTCGACACCCGCGAACGCCTCGTCCAGGCCGAGCAGACGCGGCGCGTGCGGGTCGGCGGACGAGAGCATCACGTGCGCGGCCGCGAACAGTGGCAGGTGCAGTGACACCGACTGCTCGCCACCCGAGAGTGCGCCGTGCCGGGCAACCGTCAGCTTGTCCTCGCTGCCGTCGCCGCCGATCAGGGTGAAGGAGAACACCCGCCACCGCCGGTAGTCGAGTGCCTCCGTGAGGATCTCGGGGTACGCGCGTTCGGGATGTGCGGCGCGCAGTGTCCGGATCCGGGTCGCGAAATGCGCTCGGATCGTGGCCAGTTCGTCGGGGCCGAGCGCGGACGCGTCCCGGTCGAGCAGCTTCGACACCGCCCGCGACCCGTCGTCGAGGTTGTCGGCGAGGACCCAGTGCACACCGATCGTGTTGCCGGACGACATGCGCCTGCCACGCATCTCGGCAGCCATCTGGGTGATCAGGTCGCGGGCGTCGACGGTCCGCTCGTGAATCTGCTGCGCCAACCCGGTCAGCAGGGCGTCCTCGAGGATCCGCCGCTCCGAATCGGTGAGGAGCTGCTGCTGGTCGTCGCGGGCACGGCCGATCATCGCCGCGAAGTCGGCGATCGAGGACTGCCCCTGATCGTGCTGCACGGATGCGGTGGTCACGCCGTCCGCCGCGTCCCAACGCAACCGGTAGTCCTGGCCCGCGGCGGCGAGTCGGGCGTCGAACTCCTGCAGCGCACTCGTCAGCGCGGAGCGTGTGGACTTGCCCGCCGCCTCCGACACCTTCACCGCGGCCGTGGCGGAGTCGATGGCCGCGTGCAGTGCGGCAACCTCGTCCGGCACCACCGGGGCGGGTTCGCCGGGTTCGTTCTCGATCCGGTACACGAGCTGTTCGGTCGTGAGCCAGGCGGCATCCGACGCCGGCCAGGTGTGGGCGTCGGTGACGCCGAGCAGGTCGAGGAGGTCGCGCTGCGCATACGGCGCGAGGCGGCCCGCATCGGAACGGGTCTCGGTGAGTGCGGCCCGCAGCGACTCGACCGCGGCGCCGTACGCGCCCGCCGCCTTGCCGATCGCCTCGACCGCGCCGTCGCCTGCCTTGCGCGCTGCGCGCTGCTCGGTGGTGGCCGCGTCGATACGGGCGCGGGCCCGGTCGATGTCGGCTTCGATGTCGTCGGCGCCGGCTCCGATCGCCTCCCGGAGGGTCGCGAGACGCTGGACCTGCTGCTCCAGGTTCTCCTGGGCCGCTGCGGACTCCTCCGCGAACTCCTCCGCGACGTCCCTCGCCTCGGCGTGGCGGTCGTCGGCCTCGCGGCTGCGTTCGATGTCCTTCTCGCGGTCGCGTCGGCATCGGACGACGTGATCGCCGGATGCCTCGAAGTGCCGGATCGCGGCGGACAGGGCGTCGATGCCGCGCGCCGGATCGGCGACGCGATGCCGGACGGACGTCTCCCGCAGTGTGCGTTCCTGTGCGGACAGCTCAGCGATCGCCTGGTCCAGTTCACGCTGTGCGGTCGATGCCGCCTCGTCCCTGGTACGCAGGGCGCCCGCGGCTTCCGCGACCCCACGCAGGGCCGTGAGGACACCGGTCGGGCGGGGCAGGGATTTGCCTGCCGCAGTGAGCTGGACGAGCAGGTCGGCTGCAGCCGCCTGCTCCGCCCGAGCCGCCGACCGTTCCGACTCGGCGAGCTCGATTGCGGCATCGAGCTCGGCCAGACGCAGCTCGCGGCGACGCTGCCGTGCCGTCGCGCCGATGAACTCGGCGTCCGACTTGGTGTGGACACCAACCTGGACGCCTTGGCGGAAGCGGCCGTCCATACCGATGGCGACGGTCGCGGTCGCCGCATCGTCTGCCACTGCGATGGACGCCAGCACATCCGCGACACGGTTCTCCGGTACGCCCGCATCCGGCTCCACGACCAGCACGTCGGCCAGGGTGCGTCCCCGCGGCCGCTCATCCGGGGGCAGCGACATCAGGAACAACTCCGACTCGGCCGGGGGGACGTCGCCGTCCGGGACCCATGCATCGAGAAGGTTCGCCGCTTCCAGCGCCGCTTCGATGCGGGCTGCGGTTGCCGCGTCGACATCGTCGGCGAACCGCACCAACCGCCACAGCGGCGCTCCGGCCAGACCCGACCGAGAACCCGTGCGGGCCGGCTGCGCGGGCGGTGCGTCGTCGTGTTCGGCCGCGACCCGCACCCGGTCCGCGGTGAACTCGGCTGCAGCGGCCGCGGACCGTTCGGCGGCGACCTCGGCGTCGCGACGTCGGCCGCGCAGCGTGTCGAGGGGTTCGGTGGTGTGGTCGGCGAGGATCTCCGGGAACCCGGGTGCGTCGTCGGTGCCGACGGTGGACACGGCATCGTGCATCGCGACGAACATCGCGCTCGACACCCCGACCCGCGCGTAGAGCGACGAGTGAGTCGACCACCACCGGCGGAGCGATCCCTGGCACTCGGTGCGGGCCAGCGCCGCAGCGGCCTGGGCCTCCTTCACCGCGGCGGCGGCTGCGTCCAGTTGCTCGCGTCCCCGGTCCGCGGCCCGGTCGGCGCGAACGCGTTCGGCGGACGCACGCTCGACCACGGTCAGAGCGTCCCGCACGGCGCGAACGTCACCGGATCGCTCCTCGGCGTGCCCCCGGACCGCGGACGTGATCTCGTCGCCGCGAGCAGTGTCGGGCAGTGCCGCCCACGTGATGCCTGCGTCGCCCGCCGCCTCCTGCAGGTCGGCCTCGGCGCGGGCCAACGCCTCGGTCGCGCGCGTCACCCGCGCCTGCGACTGGGCGGCCTCCTCGGCGCGCTGAGCCAACGCCGCCTGTGCCTTCACCGACTTGTCCGCCTGCTGGTCGGTGGAGCGGCGCAGATCGGCCACGACGGCACCGAGGTCGTCGAGCTGCTGCTTGCCCTCGTAGGCGCTCGAACGCTGCAGGGTCTCGAGCTCGGCGCGGGCCAGGTCGAGTGCGCGTTCGGCGGCGGTCAGTCGTTCCTCCGCTGCCGCGCGTTCCTCCTGGCGGTTCGACTGAGCGGCAACGGTATCGGCGACGGCGGCGGTGGCGGCCTCGACGGACTCGAACCGCCGCGCCACCTGCTCGACGTCCGTCCGGGCCTGCTGCCGGAGGTATTTCGTGTAGACCGAGACGAAGTCCTGGGTGGCCTGGTCCGCGGTGGTCAGGCCCTCCAGTGCCCGCCCGACCTCTTCCATGTCGCTGAACGAGCGCGCCGCTTCCAGCACCAGCTGGTCGTCGATGGGCCGCAGACCGTCGGTGAGTGCTTGTGACAGTCCCTTCGGGTCCAGGTTCTTCGCGAGCTGCGGTCGCCGCAGCGTCAGAATCAGCGTGATCAGCTGGTCGTAGCGCTGCGCACCGAGCCCGAACAGGCGGGCATCGATCGCGGCACGGTGATCGACCGGCCGGTCCGTGATGGCGTCGCCGCCGATCTGCTCGGCGAGCTGCTTCTTCGTCAACGGTTGGTCGCCCGCGCCGATCAGGGAGAAGTCGACGCCGACGCGGCCGTCCGCGACGAAGTGCCAGCGCGTCACCTTGTCGTTCTGCCGGCTCGCACGCATGCCGATCCCGACGGTCACTGCCTCCGGATCGTCCGGGTTTCCGCGCGCGAACTCCATCCACACGTAGGAGTGGGCGCTCTCGTCGCCGCGGTAGAGCAGATTCGACTTCATCGTCCGCTCCTCACCGGCGAACGGATTCAGCCGGCGGGGCTCGATGCGTCCGTCGAGGACGAACGGGAACAGCACCTCGAGTGCCTTGGTCTTACCGGAGCCGTTGGGGCCACGCAGGACGAGGCGGCCGTCGGCGAAGGAGAACTCCTGGTCCCGGTAGTCCCACAGGTTGACGATCCCGGCGCGGGTCGGTCGAAAACGCGCACTTGCCATGCGAAGTCAGCCTCTATTCCTCAGGGTCCGACGAATCGGAGTTCACGAGCTCGGTCGACAGGTCCAGTTGGGGTTCTCGTTCGCGGACAGTGACGACGACACCGCGGTAGCGCGCCAACGCCGGGAGCACCAGGACGCCGCCGTCGACCTTGCGGACGAGGCGTTGCGCGTCGAGCAGGTCGACCGACCGCCTGCGCAGTCCAGCGGGATCCGCCTGCCACTGCGCGGCGAACGTGCGGCCGAAACGCACTCCGAGGTCGGTGACGACACCGTCGATCCAGCTGTCCTCGACGAGCGGATAGGTCGCCTCCGTCTCCTGCGGTGCGTCGAAGCGTGCCTCGGGCCGGGACTCCGCGGAATCGTCCGCGAGTTCGCGCAGGACTCCGGCCGCCGGGATCGCGCCGTCGAGCTGCGCGATCAGGTCGTCGGTTCTGTTGTTCGGCAGGGGGATTCGTAGCGGGTCCGGAGCGTCGGGATCCTGAACGCGGTCCGCCATTTCCCCGGCGAGCAGCAGCGCGACCTGCGCGATCGTCCCGGTCGAGGGGAAGCGGATGTCCGAGAGGCGGCCCGACTGGTCGATCAGCGCGATGCCCTCGGCGCGGCGCTCGACGACGAGGCCGGTGAGCATCGCGACGTCGGCTGCGGTCCGGGGCAACGCGAGCTGCAACCGCTCGTCCTCGTCGAGGTCGTCCGCGTACACGACGGGATGCTGCACCAGCGCGCGCCGAACCCGGCGCGCAGTCTCCCGTGTGGTGGCGGTCTCGTCGACCACGGTGAGCAGTCCGCGCACCGACGTCAGGTGTTGCAGCGCCCGCGGTGGACGGAACAGGGCGATCACCACCGACCGGTCGATGTCGTAGAGCGCCTCGCCCGCATCGGGATTCGACGCCCAGCCGGTCGCGTCGCCGTCGGCGAGCCGGATGGCACCTCGGGCGGTGAGCCACCCGATCGCGTCGACGAGCGCGCTGCGGTCCGTGAACCGCTCGGTCGAGAGGTCGACCGTCGGGACCTGCGTGGCCTCCGCCGCGACGTGATCGGCCAACTCCGACAGGGTGATCTGGTTCCCGGCGCGACCGAGCGCGGCCAGTGCCAGCGCGAGGTACGCGTAGCGCCTCCGGTCGAAGGGCCGATCCCCGGACGTGGCCGGAGCTGTGGGATCGAGGCGGTCCGCGGCCGTGAACAGCCGGGCCGTCGTCTCCGTCACCTCCAGGCGGTACCCGAACAGTTCGAGGAGGTCGTCCCGCAGCTCGGTCGTCCACCGTCGCAGCAGCGGCAGGGCCAGCGGATCCGGGTACGTCGTGGTCACCAGGTGGTTCGCCAGGATCACCCGTGCCGCCCGCTGATAGGACTCGAGCATCAGCGGTGAGATCTCGCGCGCCCTCACTGGACGCTCACCCGCAGCCGGTCCAGGTGCAGTCGGCCCCTGGCCGTCTCGACGGTCGTCGATTCCTCGTGCGGCGACAGGGTCAGGCGCACCCCGTTCTCGGAACCCGTGCTGTCGCGTACGACGCCACTGACCGGTACCCGTGCGGTCAACGCGGCGGTCAACAAGCCGAGCAGCACATCGGTCTCCTCCTCGCCGAGGACGCGGTCGTAGGCACCGCCCGCGGCCAGGGAGCGCGCCGCCTCCGCGCGCGCACGCTGCGCCGCGAGCTGCGCGTCCCGCAACCGGCGGATGCTCGCCTCGTTGCGCTGAACGCGGCCCGGTGCCCCGGCCGCGGCAGGCTTTCCCGTCTCGGCGAGGGTGCGGGAGATCTCCACCGGCGGCGCGTCCCACCACGACCGCGAATCCGGGATGACGTCGGCATCCGGATGGACCGCCGACAGGTGCCGCGGCCGACCCAGGTCGAACACCGCCTGGAACAGCGCGTGGGCGGCATCCTCGGTGGGGGCGCCTGCGAACCAGCCGGCCAGGTGTCGCAGCTGACTCTCCCGGCTGACGCCGCCGCGTCGCGTCTCCGTGACACGGCGCAGCAGGGCCAGCACCGCCGAGATGGCGGCCATCGTGCCCTCTCGGAGCCGCTCGGACTCGCTCGGACCGTCGGAGGAGGCGACGAACCACTGCGTTAGCCCGGACCACCGCTGCGTCCAGTCGGCCTCCCGCTCCGCCACGGTCAGGAACAGGCGTTCGTCGGCGATCGCGGCCCGCCCGAGGAGGTCGCGCACGCCACTCTCCTCGACGTCGGCGATCGCCGACGCCAGCTTCGGCGCGTACCGCGCGAGGTCGGAGCTGAACTCCCGCATGTGGGTGAGGAGCGCGTCCTTGTGCACCAGGAACGCTTCCGGGGTGATCTCCGTGGTGCGGACGAGGTCACCGAGCGTGAGGTAGAACTGCGACGCCCGCGTCGCCATGTCGGACAGCGTGGAGTCGAGGCGTCGCAGCGTGCGATAGATCAACTCGCCGTCGCCGCGGCGGTTCGCCTCCGCCAACTGCTGCAGATCCGACAGCAGATCGGGCAGGGCGAGACGGGAGAGGGCGGCCTCGTCGAGGCGCAGCGCGAGCACGTCCCGGACCGCGCGGAACGCCTGATAACCCAGCCGGCTGAACTGGTAGACGAAGTGCCGGTTGCGGTACTCCGCCAGCGTCGCGGCCCGGGACCCGTCGTAGCTGCGTTCGAGAACGCCCCACTGATGGAGCTGGTCGAGGAGCGGAGTGATCTCCGCGGCGGACATCGCCCGCGTCCCCATCCTGGTCAGCGTGTCGGCCACGTCACCGGCGTGCAACAGCACCACGTAGTTGGCCCTGGCGTGGTCGAACGCACGCAGCACCGTCAGATAATCGGTGCGCTTGTCCGCCGTCGCGAACGCGAACATCCGCAGCCGGTCCGCTGCCACGAACGGGTCATCGGCCGGATGGAGAGCGCCGTCGCGCTCGTCGGCCTGTTGGAGACCGCCTTCGCGCTCGTCGTTGGGTGCCGGGCCGGATTCACTCACCGTGACAGGGTAGGGGAGTCGGGACCCTGGACCCAGTTGACCGGGCCGCGACACACGTCGGGCGGGATCCGGTGCCGGATCCCGCCCGATGCGGGTGGTGAGGGAACTGCGATCAGATCGGGACCGGGGCCCCGTACGTCATCACGATGTCCCCGGACGCGAGCTCGACCTTCGCGTACGGGCGCAGGGTGACGGGACCGATGGCGCCCGACACGCTGCCGTGGACGTTGCCGATTCGAATCTTCGCGAAGGGACCGCCGAACTCCTTGTCCTCGACGACGGGGACATCGGTGATGCCGCCCGGCTCCAGATCGAAGATCAGGTTCTGCTGGGGAATGATGTCGCCCGCCAGCATGTTGCGGTTTTCGAACCCGATCTCGATGTTGTTCTCGTCGAAGATGTCACCGAAGATGATGCCGCTGGTGCCTTCCGACTCGAATCCGAGTCCGGGAGTGTTCAACTGAACAGTCGCGCCGCCCAGGGCGATCGGGTATCCGACCTGGTATCCGAAGGAGATTTTGCTGCCTGCCATCGACGCTGCGCTCGGCCCGCTGATGCGGGCTTCCGCATAGCCGCTGTGGAAGAACTCGCGGCTCAGCGGCGAACTGTCCAGCGGCGGGACCCCGACAATCGAGGTGTCGCCCTGGCTGATCTCGACGAGGTTGTCGGACCCGTCGGTAATGCTGCTGTAGTTGTTGACGACGGCGCCGGCGGTGCCGGTTCCGAGTCCGACGACGAGGGCAGCGACACCGGCGACGGCCAGTGCCCGGGAGCGGTGTCGGCCCGCACGAGGGGCCGACGCGGTGGTACTTCGACGAGTCCGACGTTCCATACGACTGACGTCCATGAACACCTCATCCGTTGGGTTGTCACCCGGATGCGGGCACGCACCCGGTCACCGGCGTGGGCAAACATCCCCGAACCACCTCGAACGCTATCGGATGGTGTCGGCGAACGAGCAGTTTTCTACCGCGTAGACACGTCGTGTTCACGCGCGCGTCCGGTTTGCCGTTTCCCAGGCGCGGTCGTACCGGTTTCCGCCCGGCCGCTTCACGTCCTTGCTGCGATAGACGACGTACGGCCTGCCCAGGTACCCGAGTGGGGCGCTGAACACGTGAACGAGGCGCGTGTAGGGCCAGATCGCCAGCAGCGCGAGCACAGTGAGGCCGTGCAGTTGGAAGCTCAGCGGAACGCCCACCATCAGTTCCGGTTGCGGGCTCAGGGAGAACAGGCTGCGGAACCACGGCGAGACTGTCGAACGGTAGTCGTAGTGACCGAGGATCACGTTCTCGCCGAGGGTGTTGAACATGCCGGTGGCGATCACCACGATGAACAGGCCGTACATGATCTTGTCGTTGACGGTGGTCACCTTGCGCACACTCACCACGGTGGTCCGGCGATACACCAGGATCGCCAGCCCGGCCACGGTCGCGATGCCGGCAGGGACGCCCATACCGACGGCCATGACGTGGTAGGCGCCCTCGGAGATCCCCAGCGCACTGGTCCAACTCGCCGGAATCAGCACGCCGCCGACGTGCCCGGCGAGAACCGCGAGGATCCCGAAGTGGAACAGCGGACTGCCCAGGCGCAGGAGCCGTGACTCGTACATCTGCGACGACCGTGTCGTCCAGCCGAACTGGTCCTTGCGATACCGCCACACATGGCCGACGACGAACGAGGTCAGCGCGATGTACGGCAGTGTCAGCCAGAGCAGATTGCTCACCGGGTGGCTCCGATCTGGGCGGTATCGGCGACGCGGGTGGGGTCGCCGAAGCCGGGGTGGTCGTCGATGTGGGGGTGCAGCGCCGGATCCAGCGCGTAGGTGTCGAGGCCGACGGCGTCCTCGGGTGGACCCTCCGCGGCGAGCTTGACCACCTGCGCGCGATCGTCGGTGTCGAGTTCCGGCAGCGTCGAGCAGACGGCGTCGATCACGCTCGCGTACGCAGACCCGCTGTCGTGCAGCGACAGTCGGAGCACTTCGATCACGGCGCGGTGCGTGATCAGCAGGCGTCGTCCCCGGGTCGGGTCGGTGGTCGCGGCGAACTCCAGCACCACGGGCAGGAAGTCGGGCAGCTCGTGGTCGCCCAGTTCCAGGCCGGCGTTGCGGTACGCGGTCTTGAAGCGCAGCAACGCCATTCCCCGGTTCCTGGTGTCGCCGTACGCATAGTACGAGAGGTGCAGGCTCGACCGCCGCCGCAGGTCGAACGTCTCGACGTAGCGCGCGGCGAGTGCGATCGCATCCGATTCACGCATGTGCTCGATACACGCGAGCAGGTTTGGTCCGGCAGGGTCCGGGATCTGCGCCGCGGCGGTGTGCAGATCGTCCAGCAGGTCGAGCGTGGACTGGTGCGGGTAGTCGAGGACCAGGGCCGCGATGCGCCACACCAGGCGCTGCTGGGTTTCGGTCAGGGCATCGGCCGCGGACGCGGCGCGCTTGTTCCGGCGCAGGTTCAGCACACCCATCAGGACTCCTCCCGTGAGCCGACCGGAACCAGCCCGTCGGTGCTGCGGCCGTCCCAGTTGAGGAGGTTGATCCGGCGTTCCTTGTTCTCCGGTGCTGCGCCGTTGGTGTCCTCCCCGACGAGGTGGAACTTGTCGGCCATCACCTCGAACGCCGTCATACCCGCGCCGCCCGCGTCCGGACCGCCCATGCCGGGTCCGCCCTCGTCCTCCAGGCTGCAGCCGGTGGCGAGCGCATCGAGGCGGTGGGCATCCGAGCCGGCGCCGGTGGGAATGACGTATCGGTCCTCGTACTTCGCGAGGGCGAGCAGGCGGTACATCGCGGTCAGTTCGTCCGGCGTGAGACGGACGGCTTCCGCCACCTCCGGCTTGATCGCCTCACCGAGATTGACCTGACGCATGTGCGCGCGCATCGCGGCCAGACGTTGCAGTGACGCGCGGACCGGTCCGATCTCGCCCGCGGTGAACAGCTCCGCGAGGTACTCGATCGGGATGCGCAGCGAGTCGATCGCACCGAACAGGTTGTCGGCGGACTCACCGTCGTGACCGGTGTCGGACAGCGCCTCCACCATCGGCGACAGCGGCGGGATGTACCAGACCATCGGCATCGTCCGGTACTCCGGATGCAGCGGCAACGCCACCTGGTAGTCCACGATCAGCTTGTACACGGGAGAGTTCTGCGCCGCCTCGATGAACTCCGAGGAGATGCCCGCCCGCTCCGCCTCCGCGATGACACGGGGATCGTGCGGGTTGAGGAACACACCCAGCTGCGACGGATACAGGTCCTTGTCGTCGGTGACCGACGCCGCGTCCAGCACCGCGTCGGCGTCGTAGAGCATCACACCGATGTAGCGGAGCCGACCGACGCATGTCTCCGAGCAGATCGTCGGGATGCCGACCTCGATCCGCGGGTAGCAGAACGTGCACTTCTCGGCCTTGCCGGTCTTGTGGTTGAAGTAGATCTTCTTGTACGGGCAGCCGGTGACGCACTGCCGCCAGCCGCGGCACTTGTCCTGGTCGACGAGCACGATGCCGTCCTCGGACCTCTTGTAGATCGCGCCCGACGGGCACGACGCCGCACACGCCGGATTGAGGCAGTGCTCGCAGATCCTCGGCAGGTAGAACATGAACGTCTGCTCGAACTCGAGCTTGACCTTGTCCGACACCTTCGCCAGTAGAGGGTCCTTGCCGACCTGCTCCGGTCCCGACCCCAGGTCGTCGTCCCAGTTCGCGCCCCACGTGACCTTGGTGTCCTCGCCGGTCAGCAGCGACTTCGGCCGCGCGACCGGGGTGGTGTCCATCGGCGCCGACGCGAGCAGGTTGTCGTAGTCGTACGTCCACGGCTCGTAGTAGTCGTTGATCGTGGGCAGGTCCGGGTTCGCGAAGATGTTCAGCAGCCGCTTCATACGCGAGCCGGACTTGAGGGTGAGCTTGCCGCGCTTGTTCAGCGTCCAACCACCCTTCCACTTCTCCTGGTCCTGGTACTGCCGCGGATAGCCCTGTCCGGGACGGGTTTCCACGTTGTTGAACCACGCGTACTCGACGCCGCCACGGTTGGTCCATGCCTGCTTGCAGGTGACGCTGCACGTGTGGCAGCCGATGCACTTGTCCAGGTTCATGACCATGGCCATCTGTGCCATGACTCTCATGTCAGTACGTCACTTCCTGGTCGCGGCGACGAATCGTGGTGACCTCGTCGCGCTGGTTTCCGGTGGGGCCGTGGTAGTTCAGGGCGAAGGACTGCTGCGCGTAACCGCCGATCAGGTGTGACGGCTTGATCATCACGCGAGTCAGCGCGTTGTGGATGCCGCCGCGTTTGCCGGTGCGTTCCGTTCTCGGCACGTCCACGGCACGGTCCTGGGCGTGGTACATGAACACCGTGCCCTCGGGCATGCGGTGGCTCACGATCGCGCGGGCGACGACGATGCCGTTGCGGTTCGTCGCCTCGATCCAGTCGTTGTCCGCGACACCGATCTTCGCGGCGTCCACGTCGGACATCCAGATCGTCTGACCACCGCGCGAGAGGGTCAGCATGTGCAGGTTGTCTTGGTACGCCGAGTGGATCGACCACTTGCTGTGCGGGGTCAGGTAGCGGACCGTGACGCTGCCGCCGACGCCGTTGCCGTGGGTCTCACCGACCGCGGGCTCCGCGAACAACGCCGTCATGTCCAGCGGTGGCCGGAAGATCGGCAGCTGTTCACCGAGTTCGGACATCCAGTCGTGGTCGAGGTAGAAGTGCTGGCGACCGGTCAGCGTGTGCCAGGGCTTGAGGCGCTCGGTGTTGATGGTGAACGGCGAGTAGCGTCGGCCACCGGTCTCGCTGCCGGACCACTCGGGCGAGGTGATGACGGGAACGGGCCGAGCCTGCGTGTCGGAGAACCGGATCCGGGTGCCCTCGTTCTCGGCGGCCAGGTCGACCAGCTGTGTTCCGGTGCGTTCCTGCAGGTGCTCGAATCCCTGGGTGGCCAGGCGCCCGTTCGTGGTGCCCGACAACGCGAGGATCGCCTCCGCGGCGTGCTTGTCCTTGGCAAGTGACGGGCGTCCCGCAGCGGGTCCGGTTGCCACGGCGCCGTTGACGGAGCGCAGGTAGCCGACTTCTTCGGTCGGGAACGTCGTGACGCCCTTCGTCGTCAGACCGAGCTCCTCGACGAGCGGGCCGAGTGCCCCCATCTTCTCGGCGATGGTCGTGTAGTCGCGTTCGACGACCACCAGCTTCGGCATCGTCTTGCCCGGAATCGGCTCGCACTCACCGCGCTTCCAGTCCAGGACCTTGCCGCCCGGCTGCGCGGTGGCATCGACGGTGTCGTGCAGCAGCGGGACCGCGACGATGTCCTTGCGGGTGCCGAGGTGCTTCTCGGCAAGCCAACTGAAACCGCGGGCGATGCGGTGGAACGCGTCGAAGTCGGTCTTCGACTCCCACGGTGGGGAGATCGCGGGCGAGAACGCGTGCACGAACGGATGCATGTCCGTGCTCGACAGGTCGTGCTTCTCGTACCAGGTCGCCGCGGGCAGCACCACGTCCGAGAACAGGGTGGTACTGGTCATGCGGAAGTCCAGCGTGGTCAGCAGGTCCAACTTGCCGGCGGGCGCCTCGTCCCGCCAGATCAGTTCCTCCGGCCGGATCCCGGTCGAGTCCGACGCCCGCAGGTTCGATCCCGCTCCCAGCAGGTGCTCGAGGAAGTACTCGTTGCCCTTCGCCGACGAACCGAGCAGGTTCGACCGCCACACGATCAGGGTTCGCGGGAAGTTCTCCGGCGCATCGGGGTCCTCGACCGCGAACTGCAGGTGGCCCGACTTCAGGCCGTCGACGACGTGGTCGGCCGGATTCTTCCCGAGTCGCTCCGCCTCGTCCGCGAGATCGAGTGGGTTGCGGTTGAACGTCGGGTAACTCGGCATCCAACCCAGCCGGGATGCGAGCGCGATGTTGTCGGCGGCGGTGCGTCCCGCGAACGCCCCGGACGCCAGCGGCGACGCCATCGCCTCCGAGGTGAACGGGTCGTACCGCCACTGGTCGGTCGCCAGGTACCAGAACACGGTGCCCTGCATCTGCCGCGCCGGCCTGGCCCAGTCGGAGCCGAACGCGAGGGTCGACCACCCGGTGACGGGCCGGCACTTCTCCTGCCCGACGTAGTGCGCCCAGCCGCCGCCGTTGACACCCTGGCAGCCGGTGAGCAGCGTCAACGTCAGGAACGACCGGTAGATCTGGTCGGAGTGGAACCAGTGGTTGGTGCCCGCGCCCATCAGGATCATCGACCGGCCGCCGGAACGATCGGCGTTGTCGGCGAACTCGCGCGCCACCCGCGCCGCGGAGGCCGCGGGGACACCGGTGATGCCTTCCTGCCACGCCGGAGTGTACGGCTCGTCGGCGTCGTCGTAGCCCGTCGGCCAGGTGCCCGGCAGTCCGTCTCGCACGACGCCGTACTGGGCAAGCATGAGGTCGAAGACCGTCGTGACGAGGCGTCCCGCAACGGTTCTCACGGGTACCCCGCGATGGAGGACTCCGGGCGTCGCGGTGTCATAGCGGGGCAGGTCGACCGTGACCGCGTCGCCGTCCTCGCCGTGCAGGCTCAGTACCGGTTCGACGCCCTCCAGGTCGAGATTCCACTTGCCCTTGCCGGACTCGGTGAAGCGGTCGCCGAGCGACCCGTTCGGGACGACCGGTTCGCCGGTCGCGGAGTCGAGGAGCACCGTCTTGTGAACGGCGCCCTCACCGGTGTCGCCGAGATCGGCTGCCGTGAGGAACTTTCCCGGCAGGTACGTCGGGCCGTGGCCGTTGGTCGTCGCGTCGACGGGCCGCGGCTCGAGAGTCACCAGGTACGGCAGGTCGGTGAACTTCGAGACGTAGTCGACGAAGCGTGGAACCTGCTTCTCGACGAAGAACTCGGTGAGGATGACGTGACCCATCGCCATGGCGAGGGCACCGTCGGTGCCGGGGCGCGCGGGCAACCACTGGTCGGCGAACTTCGTGTTGTCCGCGTAGTCGGGGGAGACCACGACGACCTTCTGGCCGCGGTAGCGGGCCTCGGTCATGTAATGGGCGTCCGGGGTACGCGTCACCGGGACGTTGGAACCCCACATGATCAGGTAGCCGGCGTCGAACCAGTCCGCGGACTCGGGGACGTCGGTCTGGTCGCCGAACACCTGCGGCGACGCCTCGGGCAGGTCGGCGTACCAGTCGTAGAACGAGAGCATCGCGCCGCCGATGAGCGAGATGAACCGGGCGCCGATCGCGTGGCTGACCATCGACATCGCCGGGATCGGCGAGAAGCCGGCGACCCGGTCCGGGCCGTACCGCTTGATGGTGTGCACGTGCGCGGCCGCGACGATCTCGGCGGCCTCCCACCACTCGGCGCGGACGAAGCCGCCCTTGCCGCGGGCCGCCTTGTACGTCTTCGACTTCTCCGGATCGTCGGCGATGTCCGCCCACGCGAGCACCGGATCCTTGAGCCGGGCCTTGGCCTCGCGGTACATCTCGAGCAGCACCCCGCGGACGTACGGGTAGCGCACCCGCGACGGCGAATACGTGTACCAGGAGAAGGAAGCGCCACGCGGGCAGCCGCGCGGCTCGTACTCCGGCTTGTCCGGACCGATCGACGGGTAATCCGTCTGCTGCGCTTCCCAGGTGATCACGCCGTCCTTGACGTAGATCTTCCACGAGCACGAACCCGTGCAGTTCACCCCGTGGGTGGACCGCACGACCTTGTCGTACGACATCCGATCGCGGTAGAAGTCGTCGGACGTGCGGCCGCCGATCTGGTACAGGGTGCGCATGTCGGCGGACGCCTCACCGCGCTGGAAGTGCTTACCGAAGCGGAGCAGGGCGTCTGCATCCAGCTTTCCGGTGGTCGGGGTCCCGGTGGTCGGGGTCATGAGTACCTCTCGAAGACGAAGTGCGACAGAGCGAGTCCTGCCTCTGAGTTGGTCAGCTGGCCGGTCAGACCTGGACGATCACCGCCCCGTCGGCGACGTGCGCCGGGTACACGCGCACCGGAGCGACCGTCTCCGTGGTGCAGGCGCCGGAGTCGAAGCGGAAGGCGTACTGATGCAGCGGGCAGGTGACCACCGCACCGTCGATCTGTCCATCGGCGAGCGGCCCTGCCTTGTGCGGGCACACCGCATCCATCGCGCGCACCGTGCCGTCGGACAGCAGGAACACGGCGATCTGGTGACCGTCGACCACGTACGTGCGACCCTCGCCCGGCGTCAGGTCGGTGACGGACCCGACCGCGACCTGCCGGTCCATCGTCGCGGTCATCGGACCGGCACCTGAGGGAGCGGGAGCAGCGGGAGCGCGGGCGCGAACTGCGCGGGCGACTTCGGGGCGCTGCGCTCGCGCCACGGGTCGCTGTAGCCGGCGACCGCGGTCGCCATTCTCTCGTCCAGTCCGGCCACGATGCCCTCCTCGTCTCGAACCAACAGCGCCTGCAACCGCTCCAGGCCGACCCTCGGCACCCAGTCGTAGGTGCGTTCGAGCCACTTCGCGTCTTCGCGGTAGTGCTGGATGAACCGTCCGGCCAGGTCGATCACCTCCTCACCCGACTCGACGGTGGCGAGCAGGTCGCCCTTCCGGATGTGCGCGCCGGCGGCGCCCCCGACGTAGATCTCCCAACGCCCGTCGCCGACTGCGACCACTCCGAAGTCCTTGCACAGTGCCTCCGAACAGTTCCGGGGGCACCCCGCGACGGCGAGCTTGAGCTTCGCGGGGGCTTCGAGACCCTGGAACCGCTCCTCGAGGGCGATGCCGAGGTTCGTGGAGTCACCGAGTCCGAAGCGGCAGAAGTCGCTTCCCACACACGTTTTCACCGTGCGCATGCTCTTGCCGTAGGCGTAGCCCGACGGCATGTCCAGGTCACCCCACACCTTCGGCAGGTCTTCCTTCTTGATGCCGAGCAGGTCGATGCGCTGTCCGCCGGTGACCTTCACGAGCGGGACCGCGTACTTGTCGGCGACATCGGCGATGCGGCGCAGCTGATCCGGTGTGGTGACGCCGCCCTTCATCTGCGGGACCACCGAGAACGTGCCGTCGCGCTGGATGTTCGCGTGGACGCGGTCGTTGATGAAGAGGGCTCCGCGCTCGTCGACCCAGTCCGGACCCCACACGGTGCGCAGCAGCGACGCCAGCGGCATCTTCGCGGGTGCCTGCTCGAGGCCGTCCGTGGCGAGTTCGGCGAACACCTGTGACACCGCGCGCAGATCGCGCTCCCGGATGGCGGCGACGAGCTCGGTCTTCGTCATCGGGATGCACGGCACGTACCAGTCGGCCGCCGGATCCGCGGCCAACGAGCCGCCCGCGGCGTAGGCGACTATGTCGGTGACGAGTCCCTTGCAGGAGCCGCACCCCTTGCCTGCGCGGGTCTTCGCGCACACCTCCGTCAGCGTCGCGGCGCCGCCGTGCACGCACGCGACCAGGTCGCCCTTCGTGACGCCGTTGCAGTTGCACACCTGCGTGTCGTCGGGCAGGTCCGCCGCCGACGCGGCGTCCGCGGCGCCGGCCAGGTCGAACAGCAACGACATGCGGTCCTCGGGGAGTTCGACCTTGCCGTCGAACACCTGTGTCAGCAGGGACGCCTTGCCGATCTCGCCCATCAGCGTCGCACCGACCAGCTTGCCGTCCCGCACCACGATGTTCTTGTAGACCCCGGTTCGGGAATCGTAGAACTGGATGAACTCGTCGGTCTCCAATTCCGGGCTCTTGACGCCCATCGCCGCCACGTCGAGTCCCGCGACCTTGAGCTTCGTGGTCGACGACGAACCCTGGTATGCGGCCGCGGGATTCGATCCCGTCAGATGCTCGGCGAGGACCACCGACTGCTCCCACACCGGCGCGACCAGTCCGTACAACTCGCCGCGGTGCTGGGCGCATTCGCCGACCGCGTAGACCGAACCCTCGTCCTCGCACCGCATCTGGTCGTCGACGACGATGCCCCGCTCGACGACCAGGCCGCCCGCGCGCGCCAGTTCGGCGTTGGGGCGGATGCCCGCGGTGACGACGACCATGTCGGCGGGCAGGCTGCTGCCGTCATTGAACGCGACACCCGTGACGTTTCCGCTGTCGTCGCGCAGCACCGCTGTGGTGCGCATCGCGGTGTGGACGCCGACACCGAGCGCCTCGATCTTCGCGCGCAGCACCTGGCCGCCGCGCTCGTCGAGCTGCTGGTTCATCAGGTGTCCGGGCGAGTGCACGACGTTGACCGTCAGGCCCTGCGTGCGGAGCCCGTACGCGGCCTCGAGGCCCAGCAGTCCGCCGCCGATCACGACCGCGGAGACACCGTCCCGGGACTGCGCCATCTGCAGCATGCCGTTGGTGTCGGCGATGGTGCGGAAACCGAAGACGCCACGGCCGAGCCTGCCGTCCGCTTCGCGCAGTCCGTCCATGTTGGGGAAGAAGGTGTTCGAGCCGGTCGCGACGACGAGGACGTCGTAGTCGACGACCCGGTCGCTCTCGCAGGTGATGGTCTTCGCAAACCGGTCGAGGGTGACGGCGCGGTCGCCCGCGTAGAGCGTCACACCGTTCTCGCGGTACCAGCTCATCGGGTTGAGGATGATGTCGTCGTCGTCCGCGGTCGCCTCACCGGACAGGACGTGGGAGAGCATGATGCGGTTGTAGTTGCCGTACGGCTCGTCGCCGATCATCGTGACGTCGAACATGTCCCGACCGCCGCGCGCGAGAATCTCTTCGACGGTGCGGGCGCCTGCCATGCCGTTGCCGACGACCAGCAGTCGCCTCTTCGCCTCACCTGTGCTCGCCATGCGTCGAGGGTGCGGGCATCGGGTGACGCAATCGCTGCCGGGACGTTACGCGGCAATCAGGAAGTGCTCACCGAGTCGCGCGTCCGGTTGTAAGGGTTTCCGTCGACCTCCGCTACTATTCCATGAAGTTATGGAATAGCGAGGTAATCGGAGGGGGCGGGGAGGTCAGCCATGGTCGCGAGCGGTGAATCAGAGGTCGGCACTCCCGCGATCGACGACGCCGAACGCCGCCGGGTGCAGCGGCGCACGCTGATGGTCGTCGTCGCCAGCCAGATTCTCGGTGGCGCCGGCCTGGCAGCCGGGATCACCGTCGGAGCGCTCCTCGCCAAGGACATGCTCGGCACCGACGGCCTCGCGGGCGTGCCGACCGCGCTCTTCACGCTCGGGTCGGCACTGGCGGCGTTTCTCGTCGGCCGGATCACCGCGGGTCGCGGCAGGCGGACGGGCCTGGCCCTCGGATTCGGGGCGGGCGGCGTCGGCGCCATCGGTGTGGTCGTCGCGGCCGCAACCGGAAGTGTGCCCCTGCTACTCGTGTCCCTGTTCGTCTACGGCGCAGGCACCGCGACGAATCTGCAGGCACGGTATGCGGGAACGGATCTCGCGCCCGCCGCAGGGCGCGGGACGGCCGTCAGCGTCGCGATGGTGGCGACCACCCTCGGGGCGGTCGCGGGGCCGAACCTCGTCGAGCCGCTCGGAGAGTGGGCGGTCCGGCTCGGGCTGCCCGCGCTGTCGGGGCCGTTCCTGTTGGCCGCGGCGGCGTACCTCGCCGCGGGGACGGTTCTCTTCGCGCTGTTGCGGCCGGACCCGTACCTCCTTGCCCGACGACTGGAATCCGCCGAGCACGCGGCCGTCGCGACGGATGCGGCGCCGCCGCCCGGCATCGGTGCCTATGTTGGCGCCGCCGTCATGGTTCTGACCCAGATCGCCATGGTGGCGATCATGACGATGACCCCGGTCCACATGCGTGCGCACGGTCACGGGCTGGGGGAGATCGGGTTGGTGATCGGTGTCCACGTCGGCGCCATGTACCTGCCGTCCCTGGTCACGGGTGTCCTCGTCGACAAGGTCGGCCGGCTGCCGATGGCCGCCGCGGCGGGTGTCACTCTCCTGCTCGCCGGAGTCACCGCCGCGGTTGCCCCCGCGGATTCGCTCACCCTGCTGATCGTGGCACTCGCGTTGCTGGGGCTCGGCTGGAACTTCGGCCTGATCTCGGGAACTGCATTGGTTGTCGACGCCACGGTCCCGCAGAACCGGCCCCGGACGCAGGGCTCCATCGACGTCCTGATCGCCCTCGCCGGAGCGGGTGGCGGCGCGCTGTCCGGTGTCGTGATGTCTGCAACCGACTACGCGACCCTGGCTCTCGGCGGTGGTGTCCTGGCGCTGCTGCTGGTGCCGGTCCTGTTCCGGGCTCGCCGCTGATGGGTAGCGCGGCAGCGATTCTCACGAGCTGATCGAACACAGGAGGTGGGTGGCATGTCGGGTACGCGAGCGGAGCTCTACGACCAGATCGCCCGGGTCGGCAAGGCCGTCGGTCACGGTGGCAGGCTGCGCATCCTGGACCTGCTCGCGCAGAGCGAGCGCACGGTCGATGCCATCGCCACCGCGACCGAGATGAACGTGACGACTGCATCGGCGAACCTGCAGGCTCTCAAGGCGAGTGGCCTCGTCGTCGCTCGGCGGGACGGCACCCGTCAGATCTACAGCCTGGCGGGGCCGGACGTCGCCCGGTTGCTGGTCCTCGTCCAGGACGTCGCCCGGGCACATCTCGCCGAGGTTGCCGCGTCTGCCGCGGAGGTGCTGGGATCGCCGGACGACGCCATCACCCGCGAGGAGCTGATTCGGCGCCGCGATGCCGGCGAGATCACTCTCGTGGACGTGCGGCCAAGCGAGGAATTCGCCGCGGGCCACATCCCAGGCTCGATCAACGTCCCGCTCGCCGACCTGGCGCGTCGCCTCGGCGAACTGCCGGCCGGCCGTGAGATCGTCGCGTACTGCCGTGGTGCCTACTGCGTGATGGCACCCGATGCGGTCCGCATCGCCCGCGAGGCGGGAATGTGCATCACCCGCCTCGACGGCGGCATGCTCGAGTGGCGGCTGGCGGGGCTGCCCGTCGCGGGCTCGTAGCCTGCACAGCATTCCGTGGGGAGGCCGTCGTGCTGCCCGCTCGTAACGGGCGACACGAGAAAACCGACTTCTGGGTATGCCACCCTCGTATGCGTTCCGACAGTCCGGGCCGGTCGGCGGATCCGATGCCTGACGATGTGAGGATGCGCGCGCAGCGACTCCAGGGCGGTCTGCGGCCCGTGGTCCTCGGGGTGGCGGCACTCGTCGTCGCCGGATCCGCTGCCGTCGCCATGCCGGGCACAGCGTGTGCCTGTTCGTGCGCCGTCTCCGAGACGCCGGAAGCGGCCGTTTCCCACGCGTCGGGGGTGTTCGTGGGACGCGCCACCGACAAGGTCTCCACCGGCTTCACCGACATCTACGAGTTCGAGGTCTCGGAGGTGTTCAAGGGTGACGTCGGAGCAACGACGACGGTCGGCACCCTGTCCAACGGCAACGGCTGCGGAACCCGCTACGAAGTGGGGCAGGAGTACCTCCTGTTCGTCTCGAGGCCGTACGACGTCGATGCTGCATGGGAGGGCAACGTCTGCGGGCCGAGCAGCGGGGGAGATGTCGACGTCCGAGCGGTGACCGAGCAGGTGTACGGGCCTCCGCGGGAGCCGTCGGGGTCGTCGGCACGCATCAGCGCATGGACGCGGTTGACTGCCGGGCGGGGCGTGCCACTCGTCGTCGGTGGGGTGGTCGCGCTTCTCGCTGTCTGGTGGGGCGGTACCGCGATCCGGCGATTCACCCGCGACGATCGCTCGTGACCACCGTGCGATGCCGCGTCGGGTCGAAGGTCTCGAACTCGGCGTTGCCGACGGCGAACAGGCCACGTTGGGGAAGCCAGAAGTCGCCGAGGCGATCCTGACGGGGTAGCGGGCCCGGGTCACCCAGGTCGGAGCCGTGCAGACGAGCGCTGCTCGCGGCGACCGCCCACAGCCGTTGCGGCGCGAGGCCGAACCGCTGGCCGTTGGGGACCGAGCCGCACAGTCCGATACGGCCCGTGCGCATCAGCGGTCGTGCCGTGTGTTCCATCGCCTTGAGGAACGCCTGACTGCGCCACGCGGAGACGGGAAGTCGGCGCCCGATCGCCGACATCGTCGCCGTCGCGGGGGTCGACGCGAGTTCGAGTCGCCAGTCGAGAACATCGGGGATCGTGACCCTGAGTTCGTACGGCCCGACCCAGTCGAGGTCGATGTTCGCGTGAACGGTGTGGGTGGTGGGGGAGTCGGCGAAGTAGCGCGGACAGCTCTGCTCCGGCTCGATGCCGGAGTAGAACGACCACGCACCGCCGGGGTCGCGATGCCACACGGTCCGATATCCCGGACCGATTGTGGTTGCGACATAGTGACGAAGTGCGAGGTAGTGGCCGTTGCGGAAGGGCAAGCCCATCACGCCGTAGCCGACGAAGCGTTCGTCGGTCCCCGGCCACGGCGCGGCGTCGCGCACCGTGGCGAGGGCGGCCTCTTGGGGAGTCTGGTGGCTGGTCATGACCGAAATCCTCGGCCGATCGCAGTCGATGGGCATGGGGCATCTGCCCCAATTTCGGTGATCGACCGAGCGCTGCGGTCGTGATTCACGGTCAGGAGTCACAGATGCGTGCGATGCTGGATGTGTTCCGGGGTCGAGGTCACTGGGGAGGAAAAGTGCAGGTACGTCGCGCGGTAGCGGGGTTCGCGGCGACCGGACTTGTTCTCGCGGTCGCGGGGTGCAGCAGTGCCGGTGGCGCTGTCGCGGGGTCCGGCATCACCCCGGCCGCCGAGAGCTCACCTCATCCCGATCGGGTTCTCGTACAACGACCCGGGCTGATCGACACGGACATCTCGGCTGTCGACCTGCCAGTGTGGCAGGGACCGGACCCGTCCGAGTTTCTCGCTCCGAGCCCACCGTCAGGGGAAAGTGGTGTGATCACCGGCGACCGGGCCGGGGTCGTCCACCTCGCGGCACTCGACAATCCGAGAGCGCTCTGGAATGTGGGCGGCACCGTGCAGTGGCTGGTTGTCGAGGTTCCTGCCTAGGGTTCGGCCACGTCACTCAGGACGGGCGGGACTTCGGCATGAGCAGCGGCGCCGCGACCGCGAGCATGGCGGTCGGTAGCACGAATGCCGCAACCGGATCGACGGAGTACAGCGGGGTCAGGGCGAGGGGCGCGAGCGCGGCACCCCCGAACCGCATCGCCTGCACCACCGACACCGCGCCGCCGCGGTTGGCTCCCTCGGACCCGAGGATCGCGGAATTGACGCCGACGAGCACGAACTGCCCCGCCACCCCGGACAGCGCCCACGTCACCGCCACCGCACCGACCGTCCCGAGCGCACCCGTCGCGGCGACGAGCACGGCGCCGCCGACCGCACCCGTGATGACGGCGGCCCGCGCACCCCATCGGTCGATCGCGGCCCCGACCGGGCGGGCGGCGAGGATCCCGGCGAGACCGAAACCGGTCAGCAGCAGACCGCGGTGCGCCGAGTCGAGGCCGAGGGCGTCCTCGGCGCGGAACGCCACCAGGAAGCCGAGGCCGCCGAGCGCGCCCCACCCGAGCAGCGCCACGAGCCCGATCCGCAGTACCGAGGGGTCGAGGGCGTCCCGCAGTCGCGCGGGCGCGCCTGCCTGCGTGACCGCCGCCGTCCGGGGCAGCCCGACCGCGCCGAGGCACAGTGCCACCGCGGCGATCACCGCGAACGCGAGACGCCAGTTCACCTCCGCGGCGACGCCGCCGACGAGAGGAGCGCTGGTCTGCCCGGCCGCCTGCAACGCACCGAACACGCCGAGCGCCCGCCCGAGCCGCGCCCTTGGTGTCACGGCGGCGAGCGCCGCCAGCAGCAGCGGCGTCGTGAACGCGTTCGCGCAGCCCTGCAGGACGCGGCTGACCTGGAACAGGGCGAACGTCGGCGCCAGCACCGACAGCGCGGCCGCGGCGGCGTACACGCCGTAGGCGACGCGAACCGTCCGCAGGCCACCCCAGCGCGAACCGTATGTCCCCGACACCAGCATGAGCGCCGCGAACGGCAGCAGATACGAGGTGAGCGACGATGCCGCCTGCGCGGTGCTCACCCCGAACGAGTCGCCGAGCTCCGGGAGCATCGACGAGACGACGCCACCGCCGAAGGGGCCGAGGAATCCACCCGCGTACAGAGCGCCGCGCTGGAACCGGTCACGCGTGGGCACAGGAACTACAGCCCGCCGAAGCTCCCCGGTCCGCGCCTGCGCAGGTACTTCTCGAACTCGGCGGCGATCGCGTCACCGTCGATCTTGGAGATCGCCTCGGAGATGTCGACCTCCGCGTCGCCGCGCTCCTCGAGCGTGCGCACGTACTCGGAGATCTCGTCGTCCTCCTCCGTCATCTCCGTGACGGACTCCTCCCAGTCCTCGGCCTGCGCCGGGAGCTCGCCGAGGGGCACCTCGACGTCGAGGACGTCCTCGACGCGGCGCAGCAGGGCGACTGTCGCCTTCGGGTTCGGGGGCTGCGACACGTAGTGGGGGACGGCCGCCCAGAACGAGATCGCGGGCACCCCCGCCTTGACGCATTCGTCCTGCAGCACGCCGGTGATACCGGTCGGACCCTCGTATCGGGTCTGCTCGAGGTTGAACTTCTGGGCGGACTCGGCGCTGTACGCGGTGCCGGTGACCGGGACGGGCCTCGTGTGCGGGGTGTCGGCGAGCAGTGCACCCAGGATCACCACGGTGGTGACGCCCAGTTCCTCGATGATCTCGAGGAGGTCGTCGCAGAAGCTGCGCCAGCGCATGTTCGGTTCGATGCCGCGGAGCAGCAGCACATCGCGGTCGCTGCCGGGCGGGGAGCACACCGAGATCCGGGTGGCGGGCCACTGGATCTCGCGTGTGACCCCGTCGACCTGCCGAACCTGCGGACGGTTCACCTGGTAGTCGTAGTAGTCCTCGGAGTCCAGCTCCGCGAGAGGTCTGGCATCCCAGATCAGTTCGAGGTGTTCGACCGCGCCGCTGGCCGCGTCGCCGGCGTCGTTCCAGCCTTCGAACGCGGCCACGAGAATCGGGTCGCGGAGGACGAGTTCGTCGTCGGTCGCGGCAGTGTCGAAGGCGTCGGTTCCTTCGGGACCGGGCACGCCGAATTGTTCGCTTGGACTCACCTGCCTAGCCTACGGCCAGCCCTGTCCGAGGCGCCCACTACTCTGGACGGCATGTCTGCCCCATTCCATTCCGCCCTGTTGGATGCGCTCTCGGAGCGCGTTGTCATCGGCGACGGTGCGATGGGAACGATGCTGCAGGCCGCGAATCTCACGCTCGACGACTTTCTCGGCCTCGAAGGTTGCAACGAAATCCTGAACGAGACGCGCCCCGACGTGCTGCGCGACATCCACGCCGCCTACTTCGAGGCCGGCGCCGACGCCGTCGAGACCAACACCTTCGGCTGCAACCTTCCGAACCTCGCCGACTACGACATCTCCGACCGGATCCGTGACCTGTCCGAGCGGGGCACCCGCATCGCGCGCGACATCGCCGACGAGATGGGGCCGGGCCGCGACGGCATGGCCCGCTTCGTGCTCGGATCGATGGGTCCGGGCACCAAGCTCCCGACACTCGGTCACGCGCCGTTCGGTGTCCTGCGTGACGCCTACATGGAGTCCGCGCTCGGCATGATCGACGGCGGCGCCGACGCGATCCTCGTCGAGACCTGTCAGGACCTGCTTCAGGTGAAGGCCGCGATCATCGGCAGCCAGAACGCCATGGACAAGGCCGGACGACGCATCCCGATCATCACGCACGTCACGGTCGAGACCACCGGAACGATGCTCCTCGGCAGCGAGATCGGTGCCGCGCTGACGGCACTCGAGCCGCTCGGCATCGACATGATCGGTCTCAACTGCGCCACCGGGCCGGACGAGATGAGCGAGCACCTTCGGCACCTGTCGAAGCATTCGCGGTTGCCGGTGTCGGTGATGCCGAATGCCGGTCTGCCGCAACTCGGCCCGAACGGCGCCGAATACCCGCTGAGCGCGGACGAACTGGCCGCCGCACTGTCCGGTTTCGTCCGCGAGTTCGGACTCGGACTGGTCGGCGGCTGCTGCGGCACCACGCCGGAGCACATCCGCAGGGTCGCCGATGCGGTGCGTCTCGTCGAGAAGGCGAAGCGCGTTCCGCAGCCGGAGGACGGCACCTCGTCGCTGTACGCGCACGTGCCGTTCGATCAGGACGCGTCGATCCTCATGATCGGTGAGCGTACGAACTCCAACGGTTCCAAGGCATTCCGCGAGGCGATGCTCGCCGAGGACTACCAGAAGTGCATCGACATCGCGAAGGACCAGACCCGCGACGGCGCGCACATGCTCGACCTCAACGTCGACTACGTCGGCCGGGACGGCGCCGCGGACATGGCCGCACTGGCGAGCCGGTTCGCGACGGCGTCGACGCTGCCGATCATGCTCGACTCCACGGAGCCCGAGGTCCTGCGTGCGGGACTCGAGCACCTCGGTGGCCGCTGCGCGGTGAACTCCGTCAACTACGAGGACGGTGACGGCCCGACCTCCCGCTACCAGCGGATCATGCGGCTGGTCAAGGAGCACGGCGCGGCCGTCGTCGCTCTGACCATCGACGAGGAGGGCCAGGCCCGCACCGCCGAGCACAAGGTCCGCATCGCCGAGCGGCTCATCGAGGACATCACCACGACGTGGGGCCTGCGGGAGTCCGACATCATCATCGATGCGCTGACCTTCCCGATCTCGACCGGTCAGGAGGAGGTGCGGCGCGACGGCATCGAGACCATCGAGGCGATCCGCGAACTCAAGCGCAGGCACCCCGAGGTGCACTTCACGCTGGGCATCTCGAACATCTCGTTCGGCCTCAACGCGGCCGCCCGTCAGGTGCTGAACTCGGTGTTCCTGCACGAGTGCACCGAGGCCGGCCTCGACACCGCGATCGTGCACGCGTCGAAGATCCTGCCGATGGCGCGGATCCCCGACGAGCAGCGGCAGACGGCGCTCGACCTGGTCTACGACCGCCGCGAGGGCGACTACGACCCGCTGCAGAAACTGATGGAGCTGTTCGAAGGCGTCTCCGCGGCCTCCGCTCGAGCCTCGCGTGCCGAGGAGCTGGCGGCGTTGCCGCTGTTCGAGCGCCTCGAACGACGCATCGTCGACGGTGAGCGCGACGGGCTCGGCGCCGATCTCGACGCCGCGATGGTCGAGCGTCCGCCGCTCGAGATCATCAACGAGACCCTGCTGTCCGGCATGAAGACCGTCGGCGAACTGTTCGGGTCCGGGCAGATGCAGCTGCCGTTCGTGCTCCAGTCCGCCGAGGTGATGAAGGCCGCCGTCGCGCACCTCGAACCGCACATGGAAGCCACCGACGAGGCAGGCAAGGGCCGTATCGTCCTCGCCACGGTCAAGGGCGACGTCCACGACATCGGCAAGAACCTCGTCGACATCATCCTGTCCAACAACGGCTACGAGGTCGTCAACATCGGCATCAAGCAGCCGATCGCCACGATCCTCGACGTCGCGATGGACAAGCGCGCCGACGTCATCGGCATGTCGGGTCTGCTCGTGAAGTCGACCGTCGTGATGAAGGAGAACCTGGAGGAGCTCAACGCCAAGGGCGTTGCCGAGCAGTTCCCGGTGCTCCTCGGTGGTGCGGCGCTGACCCGGTCCTACGTCGAGAACGATCTCGCCGAGGTCTACGAGGGTGAGGTGTCGTACGCGCGTGACGCGTTCGAGGGCCTGCACCTGATGGACACCATCATGGCGACCAAGCGTGGCGAGGGGCCTGCGCCGGACAGCCCGGAGGCGTTGGCGGCCAAGGAGAAGGCGGCCGAGCGCAAGGCCAGGCACGAACGTTCCAAGCGGATCGCCGAGAAGCGGAAGGCGGAGGCGGCGCCGGTCGAGGTTCCGGAGCGCTCCGACGTCGCCGTCGATCTCGACGTCCCTGCGCCGCCGTTCTGGGGCACCCGGGTCGTCAAGGGCATCGCCCTCGCCGAGTACTCCGGCCTGCTCGACGAGCGGGCACTGTTCCTCGGCCAGTGGGGGCTGCGCGGTCAGCGGGCGGGTGACGGACCCACGTACGAGGAGCTGGTCGAGACGGAAGGCCGTCCGCGCCTGCGGTACTGGCTGGACCGACTGAGCACCGAGGGTGTGCTGCAGCACGCCGCCGTTGTGTACGGGTACTTCCCGGTCGTGTCCGAGGGCGACGACGTCGTTGTCCTCGAGTCGCCCGAGCCCGACGCGGCCGAGCGGTTCCGGTTCACTTTCCCGCGCCAGGAGCGGGACCGCTTCCTGTGCATCGCCGACTTCGTGCGCTCACGCGCCGACGCCCGCAGCCGCGGGCAGGTCGACGTCCTGCCGATGAACCTGGTGACGATGGGTCAACCGATCGCCGACTTCGCGAACGAACTGTTCGCCGCGAACTCGTACCGCGACTACCTCGAGGTGCACGGCATCGGTGTGCAGCTCACCGAAGCGCTCGCCGAGTACTGGCATCGCCGGGTCCGCGAGGAACTGGTGCTGCCCGGCGGCCACAACCTCGCGGAGCAGGACCCGGCGAATGTCGAGGACTTTTTCAAGCTCGAATACCGCGGTGCCCGTTACTCGTTCGGTTACGGCGCATGCCCCGATCTCGAGGATCGACGCAAGCTCGTCGCGATGCTCGAACCGGAACGCATCGGCGTCACGCTCTCGGAAGAGGTGCAGTTGCATCCCGAGCAGTCCACCGACGCATTCGTCCTGCATCACCCGGAAGCCAAGTACTTCAACGTCTGAGAATTGCAATGCCTGATCGCGACATCATGAACACGTCCGGGCTGCGTGCCGTCCTGTGGGACATGGACGGCACGCTGCTCGAGTCGGAAGAACTCTGGGACATCGGGGTTCGGGAACTTTCCGTGCATCTCGGGGGACCGATGACGGAGGAGACCCGAACGGCGACCATCGGTGCCTCGACGCCGGGCGCCCTGGCGATCGTCTTCGACTCGCTCGGACTCGAACGCACGCCGGACGCACTCCTGCAGGCCCGGACGTGGCTGTACGCGCGGATGGCGGAGATGTTCGCGGACGGTCTTCCGTGGCGGCCGGGCGCGCGGGATGCGCTCGCGCTGGTGCGGTCGCTGGGTCTGCGGTCGGCGCTCGTGACCAACACCGAACGCGAACTCGGCGACGTCGCGCTCGACACCCTCGGCCGCGAACATTTCGACTTCTCGGTGTGCGGCGACGAGGTGTCCGCGGGCAAGCCGGATCCGGCACCGTACCTGCGGGCAGCCGAGCTGCTCGGGGTGGACCCGCGACACTGCCTCGCGGTGGAGGACTCGCCGACCGGTGCGGCGGCCGCCGAGGCGGCGGGTTGTCCGGTGCTGGTCGTGCCCTCCCTCATCGAGGTTCCGGCCGGTCCGCTCCGCATCTTCCGCGACACCCTCGTCGGCCTGTCCGCCGACGACCTGCATTCGATGCACGCACTCGTGGCGGTCTGAGTGGCAGTCCCGAAGATCGTCCTGTTCTATCGGTTCACCCCGCTCGCCGACCCCGAGGCGATCCGGCTGTGGCAGCACACCCTCGCCTCGTCGAACGGGCTCACCGGGCGAATCCTTGTGTCGGAGCACGGGATCAACGCGACAGTCGGTGGGGACATCGCGGCCGTCAAGCGATACGTCCGCGGGACACGTGAGTACGCGCCGTTCAAGGATGCCGACATCAAGTGGTCCGACGGCCGCGGCGCCGACTTCCCGCGGCTGTCGGTGAAGGTTCGGTCGGAGATCGTGACGTTCGGTGCGCCCGACGAGTTGCAGGTCGACGCCGACGGTGTCGTCGGTGGCGGCACGCACCTGTCGCCTCAGGAGGTACACGACCTCGTCGAGCAACGCGGCGACGACGTCGTCTTCTTCGACGGCCGCAACGCCTTCGAAGCCGAGATCGGACGGTTCCGCGGCGCCGTGGTCCCCGACGTCGCGACGACCCGCGACTTCGTCGCGGAACTCGACAGCGGACGGTACGACCACCTCAAGTCGAAGCCCGTCGTCACCTACTGCACCGGCGGGGTCCGGTGCGAGGTGCTGTCCGCGCTGATGCGGGCCCGCGGTTTCGACGAGGTCTACCAGATCGACGGCGGAATCGTCCGCTACGGCGAGACGTTCGGCGACCGCGGCCTCTGGGAAGGGTCGCTGTACGTCTTCGACGGGCGGATGAACGTCGAGTTCTCGGACCGCGCCACGGTCATCGGTGTCTGCACCCTGTGCGGAACACCGACCTCCCGGTACCGCAACCACCCGGACGTCAACGGCCGGGAGCAGACCCTGGTCTGCGACACCTGTGTTCCGGACTGACGCGCGATGACCCGTCGGCGAGTGGCGACCCGGTCACCGCTGCCGCTGCGTGACGGCCTCGGTCCGGATCGAGTGCTGGTGCCTCCGGGGCACCCGCCGGGAACGGTTCGCGCCTTCCTCCTCGCCGCCTGGCCCGACGACGACTGGGACGCACGCTTCGCTGCGCGCGAGGTCGTCGACCGGGACGGCGCGCCACTCGACCCCGCCCACCCGTGTCGTGCGGGTCTGGCGATCCACTTCTACCGCGACCCCGCCCCCGAGATTCCGGTCCCGTTCGACCTCGACGTCCTCCACCACGCGGACGGACTGCTCGTCGTGGACAAGCCGCACTTCCTCGCGACGATCCCGCGCGGCAGGCACATCAGGGAGTCCGTGGTCGTCCGGTTGCGCCGCGCCCTCGACCTTCCCGACCTGGTGCCCGCGCACCGACTGGACCGGATGACGGCCGGTGTGCTCGTCTGCACGACCGACCCGGCGCTGCGCAGGCCGTACCAACAGCTGTTCGAGCAGCGCCAGGTCACCAAGGAGTACGAGGCGGTGGCCCCGAACCTGCGCGATACCCCGTTCCCGCGGACCGTACGCAGTCGCATCGACAAGATCCACGGTGAGCCGACCGCCCGCGAGGTACCGGGGGAGCCGAACGCGCACACCGACGTCGACGTGGTCGAGGTGTTGGGCGACCACGCGCGCTACCGCCTGCTGCCGACGACAGGGCGGACCCACCAGTTGCGGCTGCACATGTGGTCCCTCGGCGCGCCGATCCTCGGCGACGACTTCTACCCGGTGTTGCGGAACCGGGCACAGGGCGACTTCACCGACCCGCTGCGCCTCCTCGCTCGACGGGTGCGGTTCACGGACCCGATCAGCGGCGAGACCCGAGAGTTCACGAGCAGACGCACCCTGTCGACCGACTCGGGCGCCCCGGACTCGGTGGCGGAGTGAGCAGGGTGCTGTGAAACAATGGTCACCCGTGAAGACCTTCGATTCGCTGTTCGCCGAGCTGTCCGACCGCGCCGCCGCCCGCCCCGAGGGTTCCGGCACCGTGGCCGCACTGGACGCAGGCGTCCATGCCCAGGGCAAGAAGGTGATCGAGGAGGCCGGCGAGGTGTGGATCGCCGCCGAGTACCAGAGCGACGAGGAACTCTCCGAGGAGATTTCCCAGCTCCTGTACTGGGTGCAGGTCTTGATGATCGGTCGCGGACTCAAGCTCGAGGACGTCTACCGACATCTGTGAGTCGTCCGACTCCGACTCCCGTGTAGACCACCTCTCGCCTTCGAAGGAAGGACCACCATGCTGCGCGTTGCAGTTCCCAACAAGGGCTCCCTGTCCGAGTCCGCTGCCGAAATCCTGTCGGAGGCCGGCTACCGGCGCCGCACCGATTCCCGTGATCTCACCGTCCTCGATCCGTCGAACCAGGTGGAGTTCTTCTTCCTGCGGCCCAAGGACATCGCGATCTACGTCGCGTCGGGTGAACTGGATCTCGGCATCACCGGGCGTGACCTCGCGCTCGACTCCGGTGCTCAGGTCGCCGAACGGCTTTCCCTCGGCTTCGGACGATCGAGCTTCCGGTACGCCGCACCGGCGGGCAAGACCTGGGCGCCCGAGGACCTCGGCGGGCTCCGGATCGCGACGTCGTACCCGAACCTGGTCCGCGCCGACCTCGCCCGCCGTGGCCTCGAAGCCACGGTCATCCGCCTCGACGGTGCCGTCGAGATCTCCATCCAGCTCGGCGTCGCCGACGCCATCGCGGACGTCGTCGGCTCCGGACGCACGCTCCGTCAGCACAACCTCGTCGCGTTCGGCGAGTCCCTGTGCGACTCCGAGGGCGTCCTGATCGAGCGAGAGGGCTCCGACCAGGACGACAAGGCCCGCAACCAGCTCATCGCTCGCGTTCAGGGCGTGGTTCGCGCCCAGCAGTACGTGATGCTCGACTACGACTGCCCGCGCGATCGGCTGCAGGAGGCGCTGCAGATCACTCCCGGACTCGAATCGCCCACCATCGCCCCGCTCGCGGACGACGCCTGGGTCGCGATCCGCTCGATGGTGCCGCGCAAGGTCAGCAACGACGTGATGGACGAGCTCGCCGAGATCGGCGCCAAGGCGATCCTCGCGACCGACATCCGCACCTGCCGGGCGTTCTGACCTACGATCCACACGCGAGTGGCCCCCACCCGATCGGTGGGGGCCACTCGTGTCTCAGCGGGCGCGGACCTGCACCGTCTGCGTGACCCGAGCGACGGGACCCGAGTCGTCGTGCAGGACACCGGAAGACATCGCCACACCGTCAGGGCCGTAGGACGTCTCCGCGGACACACCGACCCACGCGCCGTCCGGTACCCGGAAGATGTGCACTGTCACGTCGGTGTTGAGGAACGTCCACGACGCCGGGTCCAGTTTGGTCCCGACTCCGTTCGCGGTGTCCGCGATGAGGAACAGCCGGTCGAGCGGGTCGAGCGGTTCGCCCTCCACCAGTTCGGGATTCGGCTTTCCCCACGCGTGGGAGAGGCCCGGTGCGCCGATCGGGGTGAGCCAGCACCAGTCGACGGTGTCGATGAATCCGGAACGCCAGAAGCTGTCCTCGGGGAGGGGGAGTGCGCCGGATCTCGGCGGGATCGTGGCGTCGGCGGGGTTCGCGATCGAGGTGGTGTCAGCGGTTTCCATGCGCCAGCCGGACCCGCGCGCCACGACGCGCCACGAGCCGTCCGGCGCCTGTGCCGACAGTTCGGCCACGACCAGTTCGATTCGGCGGCCGGGCCGTTCGACCCAGGATCGAACCCGGATTTCGGTGAGGGGGATGGGGCCGAGGATCTCGATCACCACCCGGGTGACACGGGTGTCCGAACGATGCTCACAGCGGCGGACGGCCCGGGCGAGGAGCGCCGACGGCGGCGACCCGTGCTGCATGTCGGTCGACCAGGTGCTCACCGTGTGATCGGTCGGCTCGAACCTCTCCGTGCCGTCCGGAAGTGGCTCCAGCGGAACGAAATAGGCTGACATCGCCGCGTCACTCACCGGCAGAATCCTCACTCTCCTGCCCGTCGTCGCCGGGCCACGGCCAGCCCGGATAGGGCGGCGGTGTGCCACCGAACTCGGGACACATCGCCTTATGATCGCAGAACCGGCACATCGGACCCGGACTCGGTTCGAACTCGCCCGTGCGACCTGCCTCGAGGACCGCCTGCCACATTGCACTCAGGGTTCCGCCGAACCGGTGCAGTTCGTCGCGATCGGGTGCGTACGTGATGATTTCGCCGTCGGACAGGTACATCAGCCGGAGTTGCGCGGGCACGACACCACGAGTGTGCAGCAGCATCAGCGCGTAGAACTTCATCTGGAACAGCGCAGCCCGCTCGAATCCTTCGCGCGGCGCGCGACCGGTCTTGTAATCGACGACGCGGATCTCACCCGTCGGTGCGACATCGATGCGGTCCACGAAACCCCGCAGCGGCACCCCGTCCGGCAGCTCGGTCTCGACCCGGACCTCGCACGCCTCCGCGTCGAACGTCGTGGGGTCCTCGAGGAGGAAGTAGTCGGCGACGATGCGGCGAGCGGCGTCCAGGAACGCGTCCCGGTCGTCGTCCGGCACGGCATCCGCGACGTCGGGTGTCTCCTCGATCAGCCGGATCCACGCGGGCTCGACCAGCGCTGTCGCGGTGGCCGGAATCCGCTCCGGTGCGGGCAGACCGAAGAGGTCCTCGAGTGCCGCGTGGACGAGCGTCCCCCTTACCTGCGATGTCGTCTTGGCCTCGGGGAGACGGTCGACGGCGCGGAAGCGATACAGGAGCGGACACTGTCGGAAGTCCGCCGCCCGAGACGGTGACAACGCGGGGCGTGACCTCGTCCGGGCCACGCCCTCGTCGGATTCGGCGGGGGGCGTCGTCGCGGGGCTGCTCACACCTGGCAGGCTATGCCGAGGGTCCGACACGCCGTCGGGACCGGCGCACCGGTCGCCGGGCACAACAACTACAGGAGTCACGAGATGTCAGCGTTGCACGGCCGCCCGACTGGACCGTTCCGGGTCGGCGATCGCGTCCAGCTCACCGACGCGAAGGCACGCAAGTACACCGTCGTGCTCGAAGAGGGGCGAGAGTTCCACACCCACCGCGGCGGCATCCTGCACAACGACCTCATCGGCACGCCCGAGGGCAGCGTCGTGACGTCGACGAACGGCACCCCGTACCTCGCCCTGCGCCCGCTCCTGGTCGACTACGTGCTGTCGATGCCGCGCGGCGCCCAGGTCATCTATCCGAAGGATGCCGCGCAGATCGTCCACGAGGGCGACGTCTTCCCGGGGGCCCGGGTGCTGGAGGCGGGGGCCGGATCGGGCGCGCTCACCTGCTCGCTGCTGCGCGCGGTCGGCCCCGAGGGCAAGGTCACCTCGTGGGAGGTGCGTGAAGACCACGCCGAGCACGCGGTGCGGAACGTGGAGACGTTCTTCGGCGGACGCCCCGAGAACTGGGACCTGACCATCGGCGACCTCGCGGACTACGACGCCGACGTCCACGGCGAGGTCGATCGCGTCGTACTCGACATGCTCGCGCCCTGGGACGTCCTGCCCGCGGTGTCGAAGGCGCTGGTCCCCGGCGGGGTGCTGATCGTCTACGTCGCGACGGTGACGCAGCTGTCGAAGGTCGTCGAGGCGATGCGCGAGCAGGAGTGCTGGACCGAACCGCGGTCCTGGGAGTCGATCGTCCGCGGCTGGCACGTCGTCGGGTTGGCGGTGCGCCCGGAGCACCGGATGCAGGGCCACACCGCGTTCCTCGTCAGTGCCCGACGCCTGGCCGAGGGCACCGTGACACCCAAGCCGCAGCGCCGCCCCAGCAAGGGCTGAGACGGCGGCGCGGTGGGGATTGCCCGAGGCTTCGCCCGAGAGTGGGGACTGCCCGAGGCTTCGCCCGAGAGTGGGGACTGCCCGAGGCTTCGTCCGAGGGTGGGAAATTCCCGAGGGTTTGGCCGCCTACTGCACGCAGGTCAGGCGGCCCATGCCGAGGATCGTGCAGACCGACTCCGGGGAGATCACCCAGGCGCCGTTCTCCTCCTCGAAGACGACCGTCGTCGGAGCACCGCCGTGCGGTCCGGCGATGGTCGTCGACGTCTTCACCGTGTCCTCGTCGACCGGTGTGACCTCGGTGACCTGGGCCGTCAGCTGGTATCCCTGCAGCACACCGTTGAACTGTTCGAGGACCGCGGCCTGCTTCTCGCCGTCCTCCACGAGTACGACCTTCTCGGCGGCGGGCACCGCGGGATCGAAGAACGTCGTCAGTGTGGCGTTCAACTCCTCGGCCGAGGGCGCATTTGCTGCCGGCGCGGAACCGGCTGCGGTCGTATCTGCGCTGGTGGTGGTCGCGGCAGCAGCAGTGGTCGTCGCGGTGGCCGTGTCGTCGGAGTCGTCCGAACTGCACCCGACGAGGCCGACGGCGAGGACGACGGCTCCGGCGGCGATGAGTGGCGTGCGAGTGATCACAGGGGGTTGGCCTTTCCTCGAAAACCGGCGTGGATGTAGGTGAGGCTAACATGGGAAGAAATCGGTCCGGCTTCCGAGAAAAGTCCTGCAGTATGCGATCTCTCAAGTGTCGCAACGCAGTTTCACTGGCTCGGCGGTAGCGTTGACGGAACGAACTGGGAGGAGTCGCACATGAGCGCAACAGAGAATCCGGACTCGGTGGCTGCCAGGGCTGAGCTCGACGCCCTCAAGCTCGAGGCCGCGGCCCTTCGCCGGCAACTTGCCCAGTCACCGGAACAGGTGCGTGAACTCGAATCGCGCGTGGACTCGTTGTCGATCCGCAACTCCAAGTTGATGGACACACTCAAGGAAGCACGTCAGCAGCTCATCGCACTGCGCGAGGAGGTCGACCGCCTCGGCCAGCCCCCGAGCGGATACGGCGTTCTGGTGTGCGCTCACGCGGATCAGACGGTCGACGTGTTCACCTCCGGTCGCAAGATGAGGTTGACCTGCTCGCCGAACATCGACACAGACGAGCTGAAGCCGGGCCAGACGGTCCGGCTGAACGAGGCCCTGACGGTCGTCGAAGCGGGATCGTTCGAGCGGATCGGTGAGATCTGCGCGCTGCGCGAAGTCCTCGACGACGGCGAGCGCGCACTCGTTGTCGGGCACGCCGACGAGGAGCGCGTCGTGTGGCTCGCGCATCCGCTGGCGCTCGCCGCCTCGGACACCACGGTGCACGCGGAGGACGAGGACATCGACTCCCCGAATCGGAAGCTCCGCCCCGGCGACTCGCTGCTCGTCGACACCAAGGCGGGCTACGCCTTCGAGCGCATCCCCAAGGCCGAGGTCGAGGACCTGGTGCTCGAAGAGGTCCCCGATGTCGACTACGGCGACATCGGCGGTCTCGGCAGGCAGATCGAGCAGATCCGCGACGCCGTCGAACTGCCGTTCCTGCACAAGGACCTGTTCCACGAGTACGCGCTGCGTCCGCCGAAGGGTGTCCTGCTGTACGGCCCGCCGGGCTGCGGCAAGACGCTGATCGCCAAGGCCGTCGCCAACTCGCTCGCGAAGAAGATTGCGGAGGCCCGCGGTCAGGACGCGAAGGAAGCGAAGTCCTACTTCCTGAACATCAAGGGCCCCGAGCTGCTGAACAAGTTCGTCGGTGAGACCGAACGGCACATCCGGATGATCTTCCAGCGTGCGCGTGAGAAGGCGTCCGAGGGCACACCGGTGATCGTGTTCTTCGACGAGATGGACTCGATCTTCCGGACCCGTGGGTCCGGCGTCTCGTCCGACGTGGAGACGACGGTCGTGCCGCAGCTGCTCAGCGAGATCGACGGTGTCGAGGGGCTCGAGAACGTGATCGTCATCGGCGCCTCGAACCGTGAGGACATGATCGATCCCGCGATCCTTCGTCCGGGCCGGCTCGACGTGAAGATCAAGATCGAACGGCCGGACGCGGAATCCGCTCAGGACATCTTCTCGAAGTACCTGACGGAAACGCTCCCGGTGCACGCCGACGACCTCGCCGAGTTCAACAGCGATCGCGCATTGTGTGTCAAGGCGATGATCGAACGCGTCGTGGATCGTATGTACGCCGAGAGCGACGAGAATCGTTTCCTCGAGGTCACGTACGCGAACGGAGACAAGGAGGTTCTGTACTTCAAGGACTTCAACTCCGGTGCGATGATCCAGAACATCGTGGACCGTGCCAAGAAGTACGCGATCAAGGCGGTCCTCGAGACCGGCGCACCCGGTCTCAGGGTTCAGCACCTGTTCGACTCGATCGTCGACGAGTTCTCCGAGAACGAGGACCTGCCCAACACCACGAATCCCGATGACTGGGCACGTATCTCGGGCAAGAAGGGTGAGCGGATCGTGTACATCCGCACGTTGGTCACCGGCAAGAACGCCAGCGCCAGCCGTGCGATCGACACCGAATCCAACACGGGTCAGTACCTGTAGTACGCGCAGATGACGGTGGGGTGCAGCGGATTCGCGGCACCCCACCGTCATCTGTGTCAGTGTTCGGGCGCTTCCGTGCGGGCTCGGGTGAGGGCGGAGACAGCCGACGCCCGATCCACGCCGTTGCCGACGGCGAGCGCAATGAGCAGCGAGTGTGCGACCGAGTCGTCGGCCGTGTCGAGGTGGCCGGCTATCCGCAGCATCGCGTTGCCGTGCAACGCACTCCACAGTTCGGCTGCGAGGGCGAGCTGTTGGCCGTCGGGCGCAGCAGGGGAGTCGGTGGAATCGGAGTCCGTGCGCGTCAACGCGCCCAGGAACAGAGTGAACGCGGCCCGTCCCTGTGCCGACGTCGTCGGTGATCCGGTGGCGACGACGTCGCTACGGCGTCCCGGACTCCAGTCGGCTGCCGAGTGCTGGAACATCATCGTGTAGAGCCGGGGGTGTTCGCGCGCGAACGTCAGATAGGTCAGCGCGATCCCGAAGAGGTCGGACAGGGCGTCGCCCGTCCGCGGTGCGGCGGCCAACGTCCGGCCCAGCATGCCGAAGCCGTGCTCGACAACGGCCCCCGCGACGCCGCCGATGCTGCCGAAGTGTGTGTAGACGGACATCGTCGACGTCCGCGCCGCCGTCGCGAGCCTGCGGACGGTGAGTCCGTTCGGTCCCTCGTCCACGACGATCTCCAGCGCTGCCGCGAGTACGGCGTCCCGGGTGTTCGGCGCTACGTCTGTCGGCTCATCCATAACATTGATATTCTCGCATGATAACAATGTAATACCTGGTTCTGGAGGGGGATTCGACGTGGTGAGTTTCCTGACCGGACGCTTCGAGCCGGTGCGCCGCGAGGTAACGCAACTCGACCTCGAGGTGCGCGGGACGATCCCCGACTGGCTCGACGGCCGCTATGTCCGGAACGGCCCCAACCCGGTCCTCGGGCTCCTGGCCGAGAACCACAACTGGTTCACGGGTGACGGGATGGTGCACGGCGTCCGACTGAGTGGCGGCGACGCCCTGTGGTACCGCAATCGCTGGGTTGACTCCGAGGTCACATCACGTTCGCTGGGTCGGGGACACCCGGACGAACGCCATCGGTCGCCGCTGCACGGACCGTCGGCCAACACGAACGTCATCGGTTTCGGCGGTCGTCTGCTCGCGCTCGTCGAAGGCGGCGCGGCGTCTGCCGAGCTGTCGCCGGAGCTGGACACCGTCGATGTGTGTGACTTCGAGGGTGCGGTCCGCGGTGGGTACTCCGGGCACCCCCTCGTAGATCCGCGTACCGGCGAACTGCACGCCGTCGCGTACCACTTCGGCCGGGGAAGCGCCGTGCAGTACACGGTGATCGGACCCGACGGCCGCCTCAGGCGGAAGATGTCAGTCCCGGTCGGCGGGAGCCCGATGATGCACGCCTTCTCCCTGACGAAGGACTACGTCGTCCTCTACGACCTGCCCGTCACCTTCGATGCCGATGCCGCGGTGATCGACCTACCTCGACCGATGCGTCCGATCGCGCGTCTGGCGTTGGACGCGACGGTCGGCAAGGTCAGGATGCCGCGGACGATCCTGAACCGCCTTCCTCCGGTCCCCGCCGGGCGGTTCCCCTACCGGTGGAACCCCGACTATCCCGCGCGAGTGGGACTGCTGCCGAGATCGGCCACGGATGCGTCCTCGATCACCTGGATCGAACTCGATCGCCCGTGCTACGTGTTCCATCCGATGAACGCACACAACGACGATCGGTCCGTCACCGTCGACCTCGTGGTGCACGAGCGGGTGTTCGACGAGGACCCATCCGGTCCGACGGAAGGCAAGCCGCGTCTCGAACGCTGGTGTGTGGACCTGCGTGCGCGGACTGTTCGCCGCACCAGGTTGTCGGACGAGCACCTCGAGTTTCCGCGTATGGACGACCGATTCGCCACCAGCGCGAGTGGACAGGGTTGGGCCGTCGGGGGAAGCGACGACGACATGGGGGAGCGCAAGCTGGTACGCACGGCGGGCGCGGAGGGTGTCGTGGTCGAGCGAGACTTCGGAACAGCCTCCTCCGTGGGGGAATTCACTTTCGCGCCGTCGTCGGCGACCGCGCCCGAGGGGGACGGGGTGGTCCTCGGCTTCGTCACGGACCTGGCCGCAAGCTCAACGGATCTGCTCATCCTGGACGCGCAGACGCTCGAGGACGTGGCCGCGGTACGGCTTCGGCAGCGGGTGCCTGCAGGCTTTCACGGGAATTGGATCGACTGAAGCGCGTACGCCGCTCGCGTCACAGGACGGTGCCTGCGAGCAGGGCCCGGGTGTCGGGCACGAACGGCCACGACGGATCTGCCAGATGGTCGCGCAGTTCCTCGACCGTCCACCACCACCCGGCGACGACCTCGCCCGGCTGGTGGACGATCGGGCCGTCCCAGCGGCCCTCGAAGGCGAACAGGTGACAGCGCAGTGGCGCTCCGTTCCACTCGCCGTCCCAAGGCACGTACGCCAGTGGCTCGAGAGCGACACCGAGGACACCCAGTTCCTCGCCGAGTTCTCGAGCCGCGGTCACTTCGGGGGTCTCGCCGGGATCGACGACACCACCCGCGAGGCAGTCGTGCATTCCCGCGAACACCGCTTTTCCGGGATCGCGGCGATGCACGTAGATTCGGTCGCCGTCGACCGACCGGAGAAGTACGCCTGCGCTGGCATGCCACAGGCCCTCTGCGTACACGCGTGAGCGAGGCGCCGTCCCGGTGGTGCGTCCGTCGGCGTCGTAGACGGTGACGATCTCGTCGCCCCGGTCAGGTGGCGGACTGCCGGGCGTATCAACCATCGGTCCATCCTGGCACGCAGCGTTAGGCTCGAACCGTGCCCCTTCCCCGTCGGCTCGCAAGGTTCAACCGGGTGGTGACGAATCGCGTTGCGCTGTTCGTTCACGGATGGCTTCCAGGCTGCGCGATCGTCCTGCACCGGGGCCGCCGCAGTGGACGTCTGTACCGCACTCCCGTCAACATCTTCCGACACGGTGACGGCTACCGAATCGCCCTGTCCTATGGGCAGGGGAGCGATTGGGTGCGCAACGTCGAGGCCGCCGGCTTCGCGGATGTGGTGACGCGAGGGCGGCTGCGGAGGCTGGTGAATCCGGCTGTGGGGGAGGACTCGAACGCGAGTTGGGCGTCACCTCCAGTTCGTTTCGTGCTGAAGAGAATCGGGGCACCCGACTACCTGGACCTCGAAATCGAGCGGTGACCTGCTGTTTTGTCACCCTGCAATAATGTCATAACGCAACTTATCGGCATTTAGGGGTCGGGCAGCAAAGCGAGTTCGTCCAACGACCCCGCCCTGACGGGCGGGGTCGGCCGGGCCGTCCACCTGCTGATACGCGTGCAAGTGGCAGCGAGGTTCTAGGCTCGACGCCATGCAGCGCATCATCGGTATCGAGGTCGAGTACGGGATTTCGTCCCCGTCGGAACCGACGGCGAACCCCATCCTGACCTCCACACAGGCGGTGCTGGCCTATGCCGCCGCCGCGGGCGTCCCGAGGGCCAAGCGGACGCGATGGGACTACGAGGTCGAGTCGCCCCTGCGGGACGCACGCGGATTCGACCTCGGCAGGTTCAACGGTCCGGCCCCGGTGATCGACGCCGACGAGGTCGGCGCCGCGAACATGATCCTCACCAACGGTGCCCGGCTGTACGTCGATCACGCCCACCCGGAGTACTCCGCGCCCGAGGTGACGGACCCTCTCGATGCCGTGATCTGGGACAAGGCGGGGGAGCGCGTGATGGAGGCGGCCGCCCGGCATGCCTCCAGCGTCCCCGGTGCACCGCGCCTGCAGCTGTACAAGAACAACGTCGACGGCAAGGGTGCTTCCTACGGCACCCACGAGAACTACCTGTGCTCTCGGGACACCCCCTTCACCGCGATCATCGCCGGCTTGACGCCGTTCTTCGCGTCCCGCCAGGTGATCTGCGGTTCCGGTCGCGTTGGCATCGGTCAGTCCGGTGACGAACCCGGCTTCCAGTTGTCGCAGCGAGCCGACTACATCGAGGTGGAGGTCGGCCTCGAAACGACGCTCAAGCGCGGCATCATCAACACGCGGGACGAGCCGCACGCCGACGCCGAGAAGTACCGCCGGCTGCACGTCATCATCGGTGACGCGAATCTCGCGGAGTGGTCGACATACCTGAAGGTCGGGACGACGGCACTGGTGCTCGACCTCATCGAGGCCGGAGTCGACCTGACCGATCTGCAGTTGGCCAGGCCGGTCACGGCCGTCCATCAGATCAGCCACGATCCCACGCTGCGGCAGACCGTAGCGCTCGCTGACGGCCGGGAGATGACCGGTCTTGCGCTGCAACGGATCTACCACGAGCGCGCCGCCCGATTCGTCGAGCGCGAGGGATCGGACGACGTCCGTGCCGCCGACGTCCTCTCGAAGTGGGCGCTGGTGCTCGACCTGCTCGAACGCGATCCGCTCGAGTGCGCGCACCTGCTGGACTGGCCGGCGAAGCTTCGGATTCTCGAAGGGTTCCGGAAGCGCGAGGGCCTGGCCTGGTCGGCTCCCAAGCTGCACCTGCTGGACCTGCAGTACTCGGACGTCCGCCTCGACAAGGGCCTGTACAACCGACTTGTCGCCCGTGGCTCGATCGAGCGCCTCGTCACCGAGCAGCAGGTGTTGGAAGCGATCCACAACCCGCCCACCGACACCAGGGCGTACTTCCGCGGCGAGTGCCTGCGACGGTTCGGCGCCGACATCGCGGCGGCGAGCTGGGACTCGGTGATCTTCGACCTGGGACGGGATTCGCTGGTCCGGATTCCGACGCTCGAGCCGTTGCGTGGGAGCAAGGCCCATGTGGGTGCGCTCCTCGATTCGGCAGAGTCGGCTGCAGACCTGGTCGACCAGTTGACCACCTGATTCGCCGACGTGAAGCGATCGCCTGCGACACGAACGGGAAACCTCCCGGTGTCGCTGCCGATCGGTAGTGTGAAGGTCCGAGCACGCGCGCTGTGCAGCGGTGCAACGAGATGACGAGGAGGTCGGTGGCTATGGCTCAGGAGCAGACGACACGCAGTGGCGGTGGCGACGACGACGATGCCGTCCCCGGCGACGGTGGCGCGGGTCAGGAGCGTCGCGAGAAGCTCGCGGAAGAGACGGACGACCTTCTCGACGAGATCGACGACGTGCTCGAGGAGAACGCTGAGGACTTCGTGCGCGCGTACGTGCAAAAGGGCGGCCAGTGACGGCCGATTTCCCGGCGGCGCGTTCGGTGGTGGGGGGCGGGATGCTGCGTTTCGATTCTCGGATGGGTTTCGATTCCCAGCTTTCCTCGTTCGCCGAGCATCTGCGTCTGCATGCGCCGGAACTGTTGCCGGAGAACCGATTCGACCTCGGAACTTCTGCAGAAAGGGGTGAGCCGATGACAGCTCGCTCGGACGTCGCCCCGCACGGCACGACGATTGTGGCCCTGACGTTCGCCGGAGGTGTCGTCCTCGCGGGTGATCGCCGGGCGACGATGGGCAACCTGATCGCCAGCCGGGACGTCGAGAAGGTGTACGTCACCGACGACTACTCGGCAGCCGGTATCGCGGGCACCGCGGGCGTCGCCATCGAGTTGGTGCGACTGTTCGCAGTCGAACTCGAGCACTACGAGAAGATCGAGGGCGTCCCGCTCACCTTCGACGGCAAGGCGAATCGCCTCTCGTCGATGGTGCGGGGCAACCTCGGTGCCGCGATGCAGGGTCTGGCGGTGGTGCCGTTGCTCGTCGGTTACGACCTCGACGCCTCCGACACCGCGCGGGCGGGCCGGATCGTCTCGTACGACGTGGTCGGTGGTCGTTACGAGGAACGGGCCGGTTACCACGCGGTGGGATCGGGTTCGCTCTTCGCGAAGTCGTCGCTGAAGAAGATCTTCAACCCGGCCGCGGACGAGTCCGGCGCGCTGCGGGCGGCAATCGAGGCGCTTTACGACGCCGCGGACGACGACTCCGCGACCGGTGGCCCGGATCTGACCCGCGGGATCTACCCGACCGCGGTGGTGATCACCGACGCGGGCGCCGCCGTCGTCGATGCGTCGCGTCTCGCCGAGATCGCGCGCGCCGTGATCGCCGATCGCACCAAGGAAGCAGGTGACACGCCGTGACGATGCCGTACTACGCCTCCGCCGAGCAGATCATGCGGGATCGCTCGGAGCTGGCGCGCAAGGGCATTGCGCGCGGACGGAGCGTCATCGTGCTCACCTACGCCGACGGTGTGCTGTTCGTTGCGGAGAATCCGTCGTCGTCACTGCACAAGGTGAGCGAACTCTACGACCGTCTCGGTTTCGCGGCAGTCGGCAAGTACAACGAGTTCGAGAACCTCAGGCGTGCAGGCATCATGCACGCGGACATGCGGGGCTACTCCTACGACCGCCGCGACGTCACGGGCCGTTCGCTCGCGAACGCCTACGCGCAGACGCTCGGCACGATCTTCACCGAGCAGCCGAAGCCGTACGAGGTGGAACTGTGTGTTGCCGAGGTCGGGCGTTCGGACCAGCCTCATCACGCGCAGCTGTACCGGATCACCTACGACGGTTCCATCGTTGACGAGCAGCAGTTCGTCGTGATGGGCGGAGCGACCGAGCCCATCGCAACGGCACTGCGTACGTCGTACGAACCGGGGCTCTCGCTGGATGCTGCGGTTACGGTTGCGGTGAACGCGTTGCAGGACGGCACCGCGACCGGTGGCAACGGTGAGCTGGAGCGCCGAGTGCTCGGCGTCGGGAGTCTCGAGGTCGCAGTGCTCGACCAGAGTCGACCGCGGCGGGCGTTCCGCCGTGTCACGGGCGCGGCTCTCGAAGCGCTGCTCCCCGGTGCCACAGCCGCGCCGGAGCAACCGGGGGATACCGCGACGGCGGAGTGAGCGCCGCTCACACCTGGCGGTACAGCACCACCTTCCGCGGTTCACTGCGGAACTCGAACTGGCGGCCGTCGGCGATCACTTCGCCGTCGGTCGCCAGTGCGACGTTCGGGCCGTCGATGGTCACGGACACGGTGGGGACGCGCCGCTGAACGTAGGTACGCGACGTTCCGAGGGTTCCGGTCAGTGCGGCCCCGACGAGCCGGAGTCGGGACCAGCGGTGATCGGCGAGCAGGTACCGGACGTCGAGAATGCCGCGGTGGATCTCGGGCCGCGACATCGGCACCTGATCCGCGGGCGAGTACCGGCCGTTCCCCACGAACAGCATCCACACCGCGTGCGGACGGCCGTCGATGTCGGCGGCGAGCGGTTCCGCCGATGCCAGGACCCGCACCATGGCGAGCGCCGCCGCCGGCCACTTGCCGATGCGTGGTTCCCACTTCTCGCGGAGCCGAACCACGTCCGGATAGCCGCCCAGGCTGGCGGTGTTGACGAATGTCAACGCAGTCGCGCCGTCGACCTGTACCGCGCCGACATCGACGAGCTCGGCCTGCCCCTCGGCGACCGCCTGCGCGGTCGACTGGACATCGCCTGCCCCCGCGTCGCGGGCGAAGTGGTTGAGGGTGCCACCGGGAAACACGGCGAGCGGGAGGTCGTGCCTGATGGCGGCGTCGGCGACGGTCGCGACGGTTCCGTCACCGCCGCACACGCCCAGTGCCTTCGGTGAGTACTTCGACACAACATCGTCGATCTGCTCGGTGAAGTCGCGATCGGCATCGAACTCGACGATTCGCGCCTGCGGCATGTGCTTCGCGACGTCGGCCCTGATGTCGCCGTCGTCGCTGCCGGAGCCCGGGTTGGCGAACACGGCCATGCCTTCGCCGTCGGGTAGCGCCTGGGACGGATGGTCCGGCCCGAGCGTCGCGGGTTCCTCGGAGCGGACCGCCCACCACCGACGGGTGGCGAGGGCGATCGCGGCACCGACACCCGCCCCCACCAGGACGTCGGAGGGCCAGTGCACGCCGGTGTGCACCCGCGAGTAGCCGACTGCCGCCGCGACGGGCGCGATCGCCAGTCCTGCCGCCGGGTACTCGATCGCGACTGCGGTGGCGAATGCTGCGGCGGATGCGGAGTGCCCGGAGGGGAAGGACGACGAACGGGGCGCAGGCAGGCCCCTGCGGTGCGCGAACTCGAGAGTGCCCGCGGGAGGGCGGCGGCGCGGGAACAGCGGCTTGAGGACGGCGTTGGACAGCGCGCTCGCCCCTGCCACCGCGAACAGCCCGCGGACGGCCGCGCGGCGGGCCCGCCCACCGACGAGCATCATGCCGGCGGCAGTACCCATCCACAGCACGCTGTGGTTCGCCGCCCCGCTCAGTAGTCGGAGGCCGCCGTCGAGCGGTGACGGCGGCAGATCGGTGCTCAGGCGCATTACCTTCAGGTCGGTACTCGCTGCGAAAAGTCTCACTTCGGCCACGTTCCCACAGTAGGCGGCGCTGCCGGGTACGCGAACCAGGTGACTGAGGCGTTCCGCGCTGTACTGTCGAAGTGTGGAGCGACGAATCATGGGAATTGAGACCGAGTTCGGTGTCACCTGCACCTTCCACGGTCACCGGAGACTGAGTCCGGACGAGGTTGCGCGGTACCTGTTCCGGCGTGTCGTGTCGTGGGGACGAAGCTCCAACGTGTTCCTGAGGAACGGCGCACGCCTGTATCTGGACGTCGGATCCCATCCGGAGTACGCGACAGCGGAGTGCGACGGACTCGTGCAGCTCGTGACGCACGACCGCGCCGGTGAGCGCGTCCTCGAGGATCTTCTCGTCGACGCGGAGCAGCGGCTCGCCGAGGAGGGCATCGGCGGCGACATCTACCTGTTCAAGAACAACACCGATTCGGCGGGCAACTCGTACGGCTGCCATGAGAACTTCCTCGTGGTTCGTGCAGGTGAGTTCTCCCGCATCTCCGATGTGTTGTTGCCTTTCCTCGTGACGCGTCAGCTGATCTGCGGAGCGGGCAAGGTGCTGCAGACCCCGAAGTCCGCGACGTTCTGCCTGTCCCAGCGTGCCGAGCACATCTGGGAGGGCGTGTCGTCCGCGACGACCCGTTCCCGGCCGATCATCAACACGAGGGACGAACCGCACGCCGACGCGGAGAAGTACCGCCGGTTGCACGTCATCGTCGGTGACTCCAACATGTCCGAGACCACCACGATGCTCAAGGTGGGTACGGCGTCGCTGGTGCTGGAGATGATCGAAGCGGGCGTCTCGTTCCGGGACTTCGCCCTGGACAATCCGATTCGCGCGATCCGCGAGGTCAGCCACGACCTGACCGGACGTCGGCCGGTTCGCCTCGCAGGCGGGCGGCAGGCCAGTGCGCTCGACATCCAGCGCGAGTACCACGCGCGGGCCGTCGAGCACCTGCACAACCGTGAGCCCGATCCGCAGGTGGCCGCGGTGGTGGAACTGTGGGGCCGCGTGCTCGACGCCGTGGAGTCGCAGGACTTCGCGAAGGTCGACACCGAGGTCGACTGGGTGATCAAGCGCAAGTTGTTCCAGCGGTACCAGGACAAGCACAACCTGGAGCTGGCGGACCCGAAGATCGCGCAACTCGATCTGGCGTACCACGACATCAAGCGCGGGCGCGGGGTGTTCGATCTGCTGCAGCGCAAGGGACTCGCGAAGCGGGTCACCGAAGACGAGCAGATCGACGCCGCGGTGAACGTGCCGCCGCAGACGACGCGGGCGAAGCTGCGCGGCGACTTCATCGCGGCGGCCCAGGACGCCGGGCGCGACTTCACCGTCGACTGGGTGCACCTCAAGCTCAACGATCAGGCCCAGCGAACGGTGCTGTGCAAGGACCCGTTCCGGTCGGTCGACGAACGAGTGGAGAGGCTCATCGCGTCGATGTGAGGGGCGTGCCGTTAGGCTGCTGATCCGTGGCGACCAGCAAAGTCGAACGGTTGATGAATCTTGTCATCTGCCTGCTCGCGACCCGGCAATTCGTGACTGCGGACAAGATCCGCGAGAGTGTCGCGGGGTACCAGGACTCGGCAAGTTCCGAGGCGTTCAGTCGGATGTTCGAGCGGGACAAGAGCGAACTGCGCGACCTCGGGGTTCCGCTCGAGACGGGGCCCGCTGCAGGTTTCACCTCCGCCGAGGGGTACCGGATCAATCTGGAGGCGTACGCGCTGCCGGAGATCGATCTGACGAGCGAGGAGTCCGCCGCGGTGGCGATCGCACTGCGGTTGCTGGAATCGCCGGAGATGACGTCGGCAGCGCAGGGAGCGGTACTCAAGCTCAGGGCCGCGGGTGTCGTCGTCGACCAGGAGTCTGCGTCCGCACTCGTCACCGCGCTGCCTGCCAGGAGCCGGGGGTCCGAACCCGCACTCGACACCGTGCTGTCGGCGATCGAGGCCGGGCGTGCCATTCGGTTCGAGCATCGACCGGCGCCCAACGCGCCGTTCGCGACCCGCACGGTCGAACCGTGGGGTGTGGTCACTCACGACGGTCGGTGGTACGTGGTCGGGCACGATGTCGATCGCGGCGCGCCGCGCACGTTCCGGCTGTCTCGGATCGCGGAGCCGGTGGTCCCGGTCGGTCCCGCCGGAGTCGTGCACAAGCCGGCGGGGACGGATCTGCGCGACATCGTCGGGCGGGCGGTCGGGACAGCCGGTGTGTCGGGGACGGCGACGGTGTGGGTGCGGGACGGGCGCGCGCAGGGTGTGCGACGCCTTGGCAAGCCGGTGCGGCCGGCGACGATCGGCGGCGAAGGGGGAGTGGTGTTCGAGGTACCGGTTCGGTCGAGGGATTGGCTGGCTCGGCTCATCGCCGGATACGGAGCCGATGCGGTGGTGATCGAGCCCGCTGCACTTCGGGACGACGTCATCGCGCGCCTGACCGTTGCCGCGGGAGAGACCCGATGAGCCAGCGCTTGTCCCTGCGGCTGACGCGGCTGCTGAACATGGTGCCGTACTTCGTCGCGAACCCGGGGATCACGAAGAGCGAGGCCGCGGCCGAGCTCGGCGTCACCGTCGCGCAGTTGACGACGGACCTCGAACAGCTCTGGGTGTGCGGGCTTCCGGGTTACGGGCCGGGCGACCTCATCGACCTGTCCTTCGAAGAAGAGACCATCGAGGTCACCTTCTCGGCGGGCATCGACCGTCCGCTGCGGCTGACGTCGACGGAGGCGACGGCGCTGCTGGTGGCGTTGCGTGCCCTCGGCGAACTGCCGGGGACGGCGGACCCGACGTCGGTGCAGGGCGCGATCGCGAAGATCGAGTCGGCTGCTGGTGTCGCGGCGGGCGGGGTGGTGACGCGTTCCGCTGTGGAGACGGACCCGGAGAACCCGGTCGTCGCGACGGTGCGTGCGGCGGTCCGGCACGGGCGGGCGCTGGACATCACCTATTTCTCGGCATCGCGGGACGCGGTGACGCGTCGCGTCGTCGATCCGATCCGGGTGGTGCTGGTCGACAATCACAGCTACCTGCAGGCGTGGTGCAGGCAGGCCGACGGTGTCCGGCTGTTCCGGTACGACCGGATCGACGAGGCCACCGAGTTGGACGAGGCTGCCAGCGTCCCCGCATCCGCCTACGACGATTCGTCGTCTCTCGACTTGTTCCAGGACGACGACACGCTCCCGCAGGCGCGATTGCTGATCGCTCCCGACCACGCCTGGGTGCTCGATTACTACCCGATGACGGACATCGTCGTGCGGGACGACGGCAGTGTCGAGGCATCGATGAGATTCGCTTCCCCCTCCTGGATGGCCCGTCTCATGGCAGGATTCGGCGCGGGAATCCGAGTCCTCGGTCCGCCTGAATTGTCCGAGTCGGTACGTGTGCGAGCTCGTGCGGCACTCGCGGCGTACCAACAGGCGATCGAGGGTTGATTCACAGCATTCCCCAGCGCCGCTCCTGACTGGGTCCGGTAGCATCGAGACAACCGATTTCTGGAGGTAAAAATGGGTGCCATGAGCTGGCAGCATTGGCTGATCGTGGCCGTCGTCGTCATCGTTCTCTTCGGCTCGAAGAAGCTGCCCGACGCCGCCCGCGGACTGGGCCGTTCGCTGCGGATCTTCAAGAGCGAAGTCAAGGAGATGCAGAACGACGGCACGCCCGCGCCGGAGCAGGCTCCCGCCGCGCAGCTTCCCGCAACCCCGCAGGTGCAGCAGCCGGCGGTCACCGAGACCGTCACCGAGACCAAGGCCTCGTAACCAGACCCACCGGGTGATCGGGGGCGCGCGGCGCCCCCGATCACGGCTGAGCAGAACCAGGGCCCGAATCAGTGCGAATCCCCTTCGACCCGCGGCGCAGCAGGCGCCGGGTCAACCCCGACGGCACGATGTCGTTGATCGACCACCTGTACGAGTTGCGTACACGGTTGCTGTGGTCACTTCTCGCGATCGCGGTGACCACTGCCTTCGGGTTCTTCTGGTACTCGCACCAACTCTTCGGCATCGAGAGCCTGGGTGACATCCTCCGCGGGCCGTACTGTTCCCTGCCGCCGGAGTCACGGGCCGAGCTGACGTCCGACGGTGCGTGCCGGCTGCTCGCGACCGGGCCGTTCGAGCAGTTCATGCTCCGGTTCAAGGTCGCGTTCACCGCGGGCGTCGTGATGGCCTGCCCGATCTGGCTGTACCACATCTGGGCGTTCATCACCCCGGGCCTGCACAACAAGGAACGGCGTTACGCAATCGGGTTCGTCGCCTCGGCGGCCACCCTCTTCGTTGCCGGCTCGCTCCTCGCCTACCTGGTGGTGTCGAAGGCACTGCACTTCCTGCTCACCATCGGTGGCGACGTACAGGTCACGGCACTGAGTGGTAACGAGTACTTCGGCTTCCTGATCAATCTGCTGATCATCTTCGGCGTCAGCTTCGAGATCCCGCTGCTGATCGTCGCGCTCAACTTCGTCGGTGTGCTCAGCTACGAGAAGCTCAAGGCATGGCGCCGCGGACTGATCATGGCGCTGTTCGTCTTCGCGGCGGTGTTCACGCCCGGCCAGGATCCGTTCTCGATGCTCGCGTTGGCCGTGGCACTGACCGTCCTGCTGGAGGTCGCGATCCAGGTGGCCCGACTCAACGACAGGCGCAAGGCACGCAAGGCCGCGGCGGCGGAATGGGCCGAGCTCGACGACGACGAGGCATCGCCGCTCGACACCGCGGTGTCCCCGGTGGGCGCCACGTCGGACATCGGGTCCCCGACCCGCGTCAACGACTACTCGGACACCCTGTAGCAGTCCGCGGCGGCGCACCCGGAGCGGGCCTGTCGGCCGCGGTGCGTCCCGATCGATAGCCTGACGGGGTGGAACTCGACCTCTTCGCCGCGCAGTTGAGCTTCCCCCTGGACGGGTTCCAGGTGGAGGCGTGCCGAGCACTCGAATCCGGACACGGCGTCCTCGTGTGCGCTCCGACCGGTGCGGGCAAGACGGTGATCGGAGAGTTCGCCGTTCACCTCGCGCTCGTGTCCGGCCGCAAGTGCTTCTACACGACGCCGATCAAGGCGCTCAGCAACCAGAAGTACGCGGATCTCGTCGAGAGGTACGGCAAGAACTCCGTCGGCCTGCTCACGGGTGACGTCAGCATCAACTCCGACGCGCCGGTTGTGGTGATGACCACCGAGGTGCTCCGCAACATGCTGTACGCGAATTCGCCGACCCTGCGCGGACTCTCGCATGTCGTGATGGACGAGGTGCACTACCTCGCGGACCGGTTCCGTGGCGCGGTGTGGGAGGAGGTGATCCTGCACCTGCCGGACGATGTTCGGCTGGTGAGCCTGTCGGCGACGGTCAGCAACGCGGAGGAGTTCGGGGCCTGGATGGAGACCGTCCGCGGCGACACCGAGGTCGTCGTCGACGAGGTACGGCCCATTCCGCTGTGGCAGCACATGATGGTGGGCCGTCGGCTCTTCGACCTGTTCGACACGACCGCGCAGGACGCGGATCCGGCGGCTCGGCTGGTCATCGACCGGGAGCTGGTCCGGTATCTCAAGCAGCGGCAGGCACTCGACCGGCACGAATCGTGGCAGCCCCGCGGGCGGGGTCGCGGATCGTCTCCGAGCTCCGGTAGCCGACCCCTGCCGCGGCCCGAGGTGATCGCCCGGCTCGACGACGAGGGACTGCTGCCCGCGATCACGTTCATCTTCAGTCGCGCGGGATGCGATGCCGCGGTCGCCCAGTGTCTGCGGTCGAAGCTGCGCCTGACGACCGAGGAGCAGGCCGACGAGATCGCCGCGATCATCGACAAGCACACCGGCGCACTCCCGAAACACGACCTGTCGGTGCTCGGGTACTGGGAGTGGCGGGAAGGCCTCGAGCGGGGCATCGCGGGGCATCACGCGGGGATGCTGCCCGCGTTCCGGCACACCGTCGAGGAACTGTTCGTCAAGGGACTGGTCCGCGCGGTGTTCGCGACGGAAACCCTCGCACTCGGCATCAACATGCCCGCCCGGACCGTCGTCCTCGAGCGACTCGTGAAGTTCAACGGCGAAACGCACGCGGAGTTGACTCCGGGTGAGTACACGCAGCTCACCGGGCGGGCCGGCCGCCGCGGCATCGACATCGAGGGGCACGCGGTCGTCCTGTGGCAGCCCGGCGTCGAAGCCACCGAAGTGGCCGGGCTCGCATCGACCCGCACGTTCCCGCTGCGCAGCTCCTTCCGGCCGTCGTACAACATGTCGATCAACCTGATCGACCGGATGGGCGCCTCCGATGCGCGCGCGCTGCTGGAGCGGTCGTTCGCGCAGTTCCAGGCGGACCGGTCCGTGGTCGGGATGGTCCGCTCGATCGAGAAGGACGAACACGCGCTCGCCGAGCTGCGGGAGCAGCTCGGCGGTGCCGACAGCGAGTTCTTCGAGTACGCGCAGTTGCGGGAGCGGGTCCGGAATCGGGAGCGGCAACTCGAACGTCAAGGGCGGACCGACCGGCGCGGCGAGGCGGTCGAGGCGTTGACGGCGCTCCGGCGCGGCGACGTCATCGGGATCCCGACGGGTCGCCGTACCGGACTCGCCGTCGTCCTCGAACCGGACAACGACCGAACCGATCCGCGTCCGCTGGTGCTGACCGAGGACAAGTGGGCGGGACGCATCTCCGCAGCCGACTTCCCGACGCCCGCAAAAGCGTTGGGCACCATGCGGTTGCCTCGCCACGTGCAGCACCGCACCGCCCGTACCCGACGCGATCTCGCGTCGGCCCTGCGTAGCACGGGAATCGTTGCGCCGACCCGGTACTCGAAACGCAAGTCCCCCGCCGCGAGCGACCGGGAGTTGGCAACGTTGCGTCGGGCGCTGCGGGATCATCCCGGTCACACGGCACCGGATCGGGAGCGGCTGAGCCGAATCGGCGAGCGCTACAACCGGCTTGCCCGTGAGATCGACAGCAAGCGGCAGAAGGTCGCGGCGACGACGAACTCGCTGGCCCGGACGTTCGATCGAATCCTGCGACTGCTCGCCGAGCGCGGCTACACCGACGCCGACGGCGGCGTCACCGAGAACGGTCACCGCCTCATGCGGCTGTACTCGGAGAGCGATCTGCTGGTGGCGGAGTGCCTGCGACACGGAACGTGGAAGGGGCTGGCTCCTGCAGAGCTCGCCGGGGTGGTGTCGGCGTTGGTGTTCGAGTCCCGGCAGGACGCGGCGACAGCGGATCGGGGTCCGACGGCGCCGCTTCAGCGAGCACTCGGGGAGACGGTGCGGCTGTGGTCGGCACTGCGCACCGACGAGGTCGGGCACAAGCTGCCGCTGACACGGGAACCCGACTTCGGTTTCGTCACGGCGATACACATGTGGGCGCGCGGTGAACCGCTCGTGGACACCCTTCTCGCCGCGGGGGATCGCGGCCAGGCGCTGTCGGCGGGCGATTTCGTGCGGTGGTGCAGGCAGGTGATCGACCTGCTGGACCAGGTTCACCAGACCGCGCCGGATCCGGAGGTGCGGTCGGCGGCGGCGAAGGCGGTTGGTGCGATCCGCCGCGGGGTCGTGGCCGTGGACGCGGCCTGAACGAAATCGTGGCCTGTTGACACTGCCAGAACGCGGTGGCTGTCGGTCGGCGGCGCCCGAACCGTGAAGATGTGGTTGTATTCCGAATTGTTCTGCCGCGATCCCAGGGGGGCGGCGTAATGGGTGACGTACGCGTGAGCGGCGGGAAGCGGGAAGTGGAGGCAGGACATGAGTGACGACACGACGGGTCCGGAGGGTGCGGGAAACCCGGAGGCGAATCCCTCGGCGCAGCAGCCTCAGCAGCAGGCGTGGGGTCTGCAGGCGTGGACCGACCAGCCGGGGCAGCCCCAGCAGTACGGAGCTCCGCAGCAGTACGGCGCCCCCCAGTACGGTCAGTATCCGCAGGCTCCCCAGCAGGGCCAGTACCCGGCGCCGGGTCAGTATCCGCAGGCACCGCAGTACCAGGGCTACCCGCAGGAGCAGCCTCAGCAGCAACCCGCGTACGGGCAGCAGCCGCCCGCCTATGGGCAGCAGTATCCCGCGTACGGCCAGCAGTTCCCGGGCCAGCCGCAACCGGGTCAGCAGCAGCCCGTCCCCCCTCATCCCGGACAGCCGCAACCAGGTCAGTTCCCGCAGGCATTCGGGCAGTACCCGAGCGGTGGGTACCCGGGTCAGTTCCCGGCGGCCGCTCCGAAGTCGAAGATGCCGCTGTGGATCGGGCTCGGTGCGGCCGCCGCGGTCGCGGTCGTGGTGCTCGCGCTCGCCGTCAGCGGGGTGTTCTCCGGAAGCAAGACGCTCGACAGCGACGCCGCGGAGCAGGGCGTGACGGACGTCTTGACGGGATACCAGTTCACCGGCATCGAGGATGTCGACTGCCCGTCGGGTCAGAAGGTTGTCGAGGGCGCGAGTTTCACCTGTTCACTGACGGTGGAGGGCACTCCGCAGGAGGTGAAGGTGACTTTCACCGACGACGAGGGAACCTACGAGGTGAGCCGCCCGACCTCCAAGTGACGCCTACCGCGCCGCCATCGCCGCGGTGAGTCGACCGAGCGAGGTTCCGATGTTCAGGTCGTCGGCGAGTGCGGCCAGGCGATCCGGGTCGTGGGGTGTCGCGGGAAGGCCGTCGGGTCCGGAGAGTTCGACCGGGGCGTCGACGGCCACCCGCACCACGGGGAGCGCGGCGTCGAGGTAGTCGGCGGATGCGGCGAGTTTCGCTCGAACCCCCTTGGCCAGACCCGATTCCGGGTCGTCGACGGCGGCGCGGAGTGCCTCCACCGACCCGTACTGCAGGAGCAGCGTCGACGCGGTCTTCTCTCCGACGCCCTTGACGCCGGGCAGGCCGTCCGACGGGTCGCCGCGCAGCAGGGCGAGTTCGGCATATCCGGGGCCGGGACGATCGGCGGGGACGCCGTACTTCTCGGCGACCTCGGCTGGTCCGAACAGTTCGGCCTTGGACAGTCCGCGTCCGACGTAGAGCACCCGGACCGGCACGGGTTCGTCGGCGACGACCTGCAGCAGGTCGCGGTCGCCGCTGACGACGACGACGGTGTCGTCCCGTTCGTGGGCGGCGAGGGTGCCGAGGACGTCGTCGGCCTCGAATCCGACTGCCCCGGCCGTGGCGATGCCCGCCGCGGCGAGAACGTCCATGATCATGTCGACCTGCGGGGTGAGGGTGTCGGGGACCTCCTCGACGTCCGGTCCCGCGGTGAACTCCTCGGCGACGCGGTGCGCCTTGTAGGACGGCACGAGGTCGACCCGGAACTGGGGGCGCCAGTCCAGATCGAGGCACACCACGAGCCTGCCGGGCTGGTGTCGGGTGATCAGTGACGCGACCATGTCGGTGAATCCGCGGACGGCGTTGACAGGTCGGCCGTCCTTCGCCGTGAAGGATTCGGGGAGTGCGTAATACGCGCGGAACCACAGGCTCGCGCCGTCGAGGAGCAGGAGGGGTCCGGTCATGCCGCCCATCCTGCCAAAGACCACTAACCTTGACTGTCATGAGTGCACAGAGCGCGTCCCCCGCACGCTTTCCGACTGCCGTCTACGCCGACCGCCTGCGCCGCGCGGCGGAGCTGACGGCCGCGTCCGGGCTGGACGCGTTGCTCATCACTCCGGGCCCGGACCTGAAGTACCTGGTGGGGTCGGGCGCCGAGTCGTTCGAGCGGCTGACCTGTCTGGTGATTCCGGCGGACGGATCGTCGCCTGCGGTGGTCGTTCCGACGCTCGAACTCGCCGGTCTCGGGGAGTCGGCGGTCGCGGATCTGGGGTTGCCGGTTCACGACTGGGTGGACGGGGTCGATCCGTACGGTGTGGTCGGGTCGCTCCTGCCGAGGCCGGGGCGCACGGCGGTTGCGGAGGCGATGCCCGCGTTGCACGTCATTCCGTTGACGACGGCGCTGGGTGCGCCGCCCGTCCTTGCGACCGGGGTGTTGCGGGAACTCCGCATGGTGAAGGACGACGCGGAGATCGACGCGCTGCGGCGCGCGGGGGCGGCGATCGACCGGGTGCACGCGCGGATGGCGGAGTGGCTGCGCGCCGGGCGGACGGAGGCGCAGGTCGCCGACGACATCGCGGCGGCGATCGTGGAGGAGGGCCACACGGGTGCCGAGTTCGTGATCGTCGGGTCGGGCCCGCACGGGGCGGACCCGCATCACGAGGTGTCGGATCGGGTCATCGAGGCCGGTGACGTGGTGGTGATCGACATCGGTGGTCCCGTTGCGCCGGGATACAACTCGGACAGCACCCGGACGTACAGCATCGGTGAGCCGTCGGCGGAGGTCGCGGCGAAGGTCGCGATCCTCGAGCGTGCGCAGCAGGCCGCGGTGGACGCGGTGCGGCCGGGCGTGACGGCGGAATCGGTGGACGCGGCGGCGCGTAGCGTCCTCGCCGCCGAGGGGTTGGCCGAGGTGTTCGTGCACCGCACGGGTCACGGGATCGGTCTGTCGGTGCACGAGGAGCCGTACATCGTGGCGGGAAACCGCATCGAACTCTCGGAAGGAATGGCGTTCAGCATCGAGCCGGGCATCTACTTCCGTGGAGTCTGGGGTGCCCGGATCGAGGACATCGTGGTGGTGACCGCGGATGGCTGCGAGCCGATGAACACCCGTCCGCACGGGCTGACGGTGTTGCCCGCGAATTGAGGGTCGCCGTTACGAGGTGACGGACGCGACGAGGCATAGGGTGTGAGTTGGACCACACCCATACTCGTGAGGACGTGCCGCCATGACCACGACATCACCGCACCGCCAGGGTTTCGGATCGCTCCGGTCCGGCGGACTGAACTGGGATTCCTTTCCGCTGCGCCTGTTCGCGAAGGGGAACGCGCACTTCTGGGATCCGATGTCGGTGGACTTCGGTCAGGACGCCGAGGACTGGGCCGGACTGACGAGCGAGCAGCAGCGCAGCGCCACCCAACTGTGCGCCCAGTTCATCGCCGGGGAGGAGGCCGTCACCGAGGACATCCAGCCGTTCATGCGGGCGATGTCCGCGGAGGGCCGACTCGGCGACGAGATGTACCTGACGCAGTTCTGCTTCGAGGAAGCGAAGCACACGCAGATCTTCCGGTTGTGGATGGACGCCGTCGGCCTCACGGGCGACCTGCACCACTTCGTCGCCGACAACCCCTCGTACCGGCAGCTGTTCTACGAGGAGCTGCCGGACTGTCTGCGTGTCCTGGAGGCCGACCCCAGCCCGGCGAACCAGGTGCGGGCGTCGGTGACCTACAACCACGTCATCGAGGGCAGCCTCGCACTGACCGGGTACTACGGCTGGCAGAAGATCTGCACGGAGTGGGACATCCTGCCCGGCATGCAGGAGTTGATCCGGCTGATCGGCACCGACGAACGGCGTCACATGGCGTGGGGCACGTTCACCTGCCGCAGGCACGTGGCCGCCGACGACCACAACTGGGACGTCGTCCAGCAGCGGATGACGGAGCTGATGCCCCTCGCCATCGGGCTGATCAACTGGAACAACGCCCAGTTCGAGGTGCAGCCGTTCGGTCTCGACCCCGAGGAGTTCGTCGCATACGCCGCGGACCGCGCGCAGCGCAGGCTCGGCGCGATCGAGTCCGCACGCGGTCGCCCGGTCGAGGAGATCGACCTCGACTACAGCCCCGAGGTTCTCGAGGACCGCTTCGGGCAGGAGGACGCGGCGGCGTTCGCGGACGCCCGGAAGTGACGCGTCAGGCGATGAAGTTGCCGAACGTCGGGTTCGACTGGCACAGCGGCATACTGCCGAGGTTGATGGATCCGAACACCGTGGCCATGACGTTGCCGCGTCCGGTGTACACCGTCTTCGAGTAGTAGGGGTAGGCCCCTTCGAGGTTCGCGATCCCGCTCTGCCCGGTGTCGAAGTTGATCCATGCGACGGTCACCTGGCCTGCCGCAGGAATCGGCGGTGCGGCGGGGAACGTCTGGAAGCGGATCTCTCCTGGGTTGATGCCCGGTTCGGGCCCGGACTGTCCGGTGGCGCCGGTCAGCGACATCAGGCTGCCCTGGTTGGGGCAACCGATGGTCAGGGCTGGTGGACCGAACGGGTGTGGTGGAAGGGCGTTCGCGGGAGCCGCGGCGAGCAGGCCCGCCACGGTCGCTCCGGCCAGGATGAAGGCTCGTGTCGTCGTGCGTCGAATGCTCATTGCTCGTCCTCGGGTCGAGATTCCCCGCAATCTGCGCAACTGATCCGTTCAACACTATGCCCGCGGCGGTGCCGGAGTCGAGGGCCGTCAGCGGCCCAGCAGTCCCGCCACGCCCAGGACCCGACCGACGCTGATCTCGATGACCACCCGGGTCGGGTTCTCCCGCGGCTGCCGGTAGCGGCCGGCGTACCGGGTGACCGCCTCCGCGACGTCGCCGGGATCGGAACTGACCCGCGCCTTCCCCTCCAGCGTCAACCACCGCGGGCCGTCCACCTGCGTCACGGCGGCGTACCCGCCGCGTTCGGCGTTGAGGGCCTTCTGGGACCCACTGTTGGTGATGACGCGGACCAACGACCGTTCGGGGTCCCAGGTGAACCCGACCGCGACGACATGTGGTGTGCCGTCGCGCCGCAGCGTCGTCAGCGACGCGAGGTGTCGGTCGGTGAGGAAGCCCTGTGCGTCGGGAGTCAGATCCGTCGGGTCGGTGGGGGTGCGAGCCATGCGCTGAGGCTAGTCGCGCACACTGGAGGGATGGGTATCGGATCGGTGGTCGTCCTCGGTGGGCGCAGCGAGATAGGTCTCGAGGTCGCGACGCGGCTCGCGTCGGGTCGGCCGGTGGTCCTGGCCGCGCGGCGCAGCGATCAGCTCACCGACGAGCGCGCCGCCGTGGAAGCGGCGGGCGCGACCGCGGTGCACACCGTCGAATTCGACGCGGACCGCCTCGACGACCACTCCCGTGCGTTGTCGGAGATCGCGGAGCTCGGCCCGATCGACACGGTGGTCCTGGCGTTCGGTGTTCTCGGCGATCAGGCTCGCGCCGAAACCGACGCGCAGCACGCGGTGGCCGTGGTGCACACCGACTTCGTCGCGCAGGTGTCGGTGCTGACGCATCTCGCCCAGTTGCTGCGGGCGCAGGGCTCGGGCCGGATCGTGGTGTTCTCGTCCGTCGCCGGCGCCCGGGTTCGCCGCGCCAACTACGTGTACGGCTCGGCGAAGGCCGGCCTGGACGGGTTCGCCAGCGGGCTTTCCGACGCGCTGCACGGAAGCGGGGTGTCGCTGCTGTTGGTGCGTCCCGGGTTCGTGATCGGCCGGATGACGGATGGGATGAGCCCGGCGCCGATGTCGAGGACGGCCGGCCAGGTCGCGGACGCCGTCGCGGCGGCGCTCGGCAAGGGACGTTCTCGGGTGTGGGTGCCGGGTCTCCTGCGGCCCGCGATCGTCGTGATGCGCGTCCTGCCGCAGGCGATCTGGCGCCGGATGCCGCGCTGATGGGCCACCCGGTCACCGTCGTCGGTATCGGTGCCGACGGGTGGGACGGGCTGTCCCGGTCCGCGTGCCGCGCCCTCGAGGACGCCGAGGTGCTGTTCGGCTCGGCCCGTCAGCTCGACCTCGTTCCCGGTGACGCCGAGCGGGTGCCGTGGCCGTCGCCGCTGGTGCCCGCGCTGCCCGGCCTGTTCGAGCGGTACGACGGCCGCCGGATCGGTGTGCTCGCCAGCGGGGATCCGATGTTCCACGGCATCGGAGTGACCCTGGTGAACCTGCTCGGCGCCGACCGGGTGCGGGTCATCGCGCATCCGTCGTCGGTGTCGCTGGCGTGCGCGCGACTGGGATGGGCGCTGCACGAGACGCCCGTGGTGTCGCTGGTGACGGCGCCGGTGGCCGCCCTACTGCCGCACCTCGCGGAGGGCCGCCGACTGCTCGTCCTCGCCCGCGATCAGCACACTCCGGCCGCCGTGGTGGAACTGTTGCGTGACAACGGTTTCCGCGACACCGAGATCACTCTCCTCGAGCAGCTCGGCGGCCCGCTCGAAACCGTCGTGTCGGGGACCGCCGACACCTGGACCCGCGCGCCCGGGGACCCGCTGAACGTCCTCGCCCTCGACTGCCGCCGCGACGCGGGTTCCGTCCGCCGCACCCGCACCCCCGGACTGCCCGACGACTCGTTCGAGTCGGACGGTCAGCTGACCAAGCAGGAGGTGCGGGCGTTGACCGTCGCCGCGCTCGCTCCCGAACCCGGTGAGCTGCTGTGGGACGTCGGAGGCGGCTCGGGCAGCATCGCCATCGAGTGGATGCGCACCGATCCGACCTGCCGGGCCATCGGGTTCGAGCGCGACGAGACCCGGCGATCGCGGATCACCGCCAACGCGTCCCGGCTCGGCGTTCCGGGGCTCGACGTGCGCGGCGCCGCACCCGACGCTCTGGCAGACGCACCGACGCCGGACGCGATCTTCCTCGGCGGCGGCGTCACCGCGCCCGGCGTGTTCGATTCCTGCTGGGACGCACTGCCGGTCGGCGGACGGATGGTCGTCAACGCGGTCACCGCCGAGTCCGAGGTGCTGCTGCTCCGCTGGCACGCCGCGCACGGCGGTGCGTTGCGCAAGTTCCAGATCTACCGGGGTTCCGCGCTCGGCGGGTTCACCGCCTGGCGGCCCCAACTGCCGGTCGCCCAGTGGGTCGTGACGAAGGAGAACATGCAGTGACGGTTCGATTCATCGGTGCCGGACCGGGCGCCGCAGACCTGATCACGCTGCGCGGCGCGCGGATCATCGGGGAGAGCCCGGTGTGTCTGTACGCGGGTAGCCTGGTGCCGACCGAACTGCTCGAGATGTGCCCCGCCGGGGCGGAGGTCGTCGACACCGCCCGGCTGAGCCTCGACGAGATCACCGACCGTCTCGTCGCCGCGCACCGCGCCGGGAGGGACGTGGCGCGCCTGCACTCCGGCGACCCGTCGATCTACAGCGCGGTCGCCGAACAGGTGCGCAGGCTCGAGGCGGCGGGCGTCGACTACGAGATCGTGCCGGGGGTGCCCGCGTTCGCGGCGGCGGCCGCGACGCTGGGCCGGGAGCTGACGGTGCCGGGGGTCGCGCAGTCGATCGTCCTGACCCGCGTGTCGACGCTGTCGACGGCGATGCCCGACGGCGAGGACATCGCGACGTTCGGCGCGAGTGGGGCGACGCTGGTGATCCACCTCGCCGCGCACCGCATCGATCAGGTCGTCGACGAGCTGCGCGGCCCGTACGGCGGCGACTGCCCGGTCGCGGTGGTCGCGTTCGCCAGCCGTCCCGACGAGATCGTGCTGCGCGGGACCGTGGATTCGATTGCGGCACAGGTCCACGACGCCGGCGTCACGAAGACCGCGGTCATCGTGGTCGGTCGGGTGCTCGGTGCGGCCGGCTTCCCGGACAGCTACCTCTACTCGGCCACCCGCAGTCGCGTCACGCACTGATGCGGCGGGTCCTGATTCTCGGCGGCACGTCCGAGGGTCGCGCTCTGGCCACCGCGCTGGCAGAGGAGCCGGACGTCACGGTGGTGTCGTCGTTGGCGGGTCGGGTGCGCAACCCCCGGCTTCCGGTCGGCGAGGTACGCGTCGGCGGTTTCGGCGGTGTCGACGGGCTGGCGGACTGGTTGCGTGACAACGACATCGATGCCGTGGTCGACGCGACGCACCCGTTCGCGTCGCGGATCACCGGGAACGCTGCTGCCGCGACGCGCCGTGTCGATGTCCCGCTGCTGGTGCTGCGGCGCTCCGAATGGGTGGCGGGACCGGGGGACCGGTGGACGACGGTCGCGTCGCTCCAGGACGCCGCCGCCGCCCTGCCCGCGGACGCGCGGGTGCTGCTGACCATCGGCAGGCAGGGCGTCGACGCCTTCGTCGACTCGCCGGGCTGGTTCCTGATCCGGGCGATCGATCCGCCGACGGTGGCGGTACCACAGCACGGTGAGGTACTGCTCGCCCGCGGACCGTTCACCGTCGACGACGAGGTGGCGCTGATGCGGGAGAACCGCATCGACGTCGTCGTGACCAAGAACAGCGGGGGAGCGCTGACGTCGGCGAAACTCGACGCGGCCCGGCGACTCGGCCTGCCGGTGGCGATGGTGGCCCGCACCCCGATTCCCGAGGGCGCGGCGTCGACCGCGGACATCGACGAGGCGACCGCCTGGGCGGCCGGCCGCGCCTGAGAGCCCGTGTCGGAGGTCGCCGCTAGCCTCGGCGTCATGACAGAACCGGTGAAGGGCCCCGCGTCGTACTTCCCGTCGATCGAGAAGAAGTACGGCAAGCCGATCAGCGAATGGCAGGAGCTGATCCGCGCGTCCGATCTGACCAAGCACATGGAGTTGGTCGCCTGGCTCAAGGCCGAGCACGGACTCGGTCACGGGCACGCGAACGCGCTCGTCGCGCACACGTTGCAGGAGGACGCGGCGGGCTGACCCTGCTCGAGCGTCACGCCGGGTTGGTGTCGGCGGCGCGGCGCAACAGCAGGTCGCGTTCCCGCGCGTTCTGCGTCAGCTCCGCGGCGCGGGTGAACTCGGCGCGGGCGTCGTCGGGGCGACCGAGCTCGACGAGGAGGTCGCCGCGCACGCTGGGCAGCAGGTGATAGTGGCGCAGCGCGGGGTCGTCGGCGAGCGTGTCGACGATGACCAACGCGGCCTCCGGGCCGTCGGATCTCGCCACCGCGACCGCGCGGTTCAGCGCGACGACGGGGGACGGTGTCAGCACGTACAGCCGCGCGTACAGGGCCGCGATCGCGGGCCAGTCGGTGTCCTCGTAGTCGGTGGCGCGGGCATGGCAGGCGGCGATCGCCGCCTGGAGGCAGTAGGGGCCCGCCCAGCCCGGTCCGCGGCGCCGCCCGACGCCCCCTGCCGTGTCGAGGGACTCCATTCCGAGGCGGATCAGCAGCCGGTTCCAGCGGGAACGGTCCTGGTCCGCGAGCAGCACCGCCGCGCCGTCGGGGTCGGTGCGGGTGGACATGCGGGACGCCTGCAGGCTCAGCAGCGACAACAGTCCGTGCACCTCGGGCTCGTCCGGCATCAACGCCGCCAGTACTCGCGCGAGCCGCAGCGCGTCCTCGCAGAGCGCGGGCCGCAGCAGGTCGTCGCCTGCGGTCGCCGAGTAGCCCTCGTTGAACACCAGATAGACGACCTCGAGGACCGACGCCAGCCGAGCGGCGCGTGCGGCACCCACCGGTACCTCGAACGGCACCTGCGCCGCGGCGAGGGTCTTCTTGGCGCGCACGATGCGCTGCGCCACGGTGGACTGCGACGCGAGGACCGCCCGGGCGATCTCGTCGGTGGTGAGGCCGCCGAGCAGTCGCAGCGTCAACGCGATCCGGGCCTGCGTGGACAGGACGGGATGGCAGGCGACGAAGATCAACCGGAGCAGGTCGTCGTCGATGTCGTCGGGGTCCGGTGTCGGCGGTGCCACGTCTTCGAGTCCGTGACCCACCTCGGCGAGCTTGCGCTGGTAGTTCTGCTCGCGCCGCACCACGTCGACGGCGCGGCGGCGGGCGATGGTGATCAGCCAGGCGTCGGGGTTGTCCGGGATGCCGGTGACCGGCCACTGTTCGAGTGCTGCGACGAGGGCGTCCTGCGCGATCTCCTCCGCGAGCCCGACGTCGCGGACGATGCGGGCCGCGGCCGCGACGACCCGAGCCGACGAGATTCGGAAGACCGTCTCGATCGTGTCGTCCACCGGCAGCGCCCCCACGACTTCCGATGACAGCAAAGTCGTGGGGGCGCAGTCAAGGGCGGTGACGTCAGCCCTCCGCGATCTCACGCACTTCGAGGGTGACGGTCCAGTAGTCCTCGTGGACCTGCAGGAACCGGCGCGACCACTCCAGCGCTTCGGCCTTGTCCCGGCACTGCATGATCGCGTAGCCGCCGACAACCTCCTTGCTTTCGGTGAACGGCCCGTCGGTGTAGCTGAGTTCGCCGCCCGACCAGGTGATGCGGGTGCCCTCCGAGCTCGGGGTCAGGCCCTGGGTCTCGAGCATGACGCCGGCCTTGGTGACCTCCTCGATGAGGGCGCCCATACGCTCCATGAGTTCGGGGCTCGGCCCGTCTGCGGGGGCGGTGCGCTCGTCGACCTTGATGAGGGACAGGTAGCGGGGCATGACGACTCCTCGGATTCGGATTCTGCGGACGGGGTCTTTCCCCGTGCTACCTGTGAGTCGAACAGGACCCCCGCGGAATCGACACGGCCGCGAGGAAATTTCCGAGAACGTGCTCCGCCGCCGTGGTGCGTCGCCGGTTGTGGGGTCTCGTGTGGGCGCCTACCGTCGAAATCGAACGGCCTGACCCCGAAACGGGAGGAGTGCCCCGTGACCACCCCCGAGCATCATCCGCACACCGACCACGAGCACGTGCACGGACCGGGCTGCGGCCATGTGTCGGTGCCGCACGGCGACCACGTCGACTATGCCCACGACGGCCACCTCCACCGCGTGCACGGCGACCACGTCGACGAGTGCGAGTCGTCCGAGCACACCGTGCACGACACCCACGAGCACCACCACGGTGACGGCTGCGGGCACGTCGCGGTGCCACACGGCGACCACGTCGACTACGTGCACGACGGGCATCGGCACGCCGAGCACGGCGACCACTACGACGAGCACTGACGCCGCAGCCGCGGCGACCGCGCGTCAGCCGGGGTAGCGCCTCGGGGTGAACACCTTCCGCTTGCCGCCGGACTCCACGACGGTGGTCTGTGACGATCCGACGATGAGCAGGGTCCGCATGTCGACCTCGGACGGCTCGAGCTCGCCGAGCGGAACGATGCGGACGCTCTCCTCCGGTCCGGCGACGTCGCGGCCGACGATCACCGGGGTCTCGGGGGAGCGGTGCTCGAGCAGCAGGTCCTTCATCGCCCCGACCTGCCACGTGCGGGACTTCGACGCCGGGTTGTAGACGGCGATCGCCATGTCGGCGGCCGCGACCGCGGAGATGCGGCGAGCGACGACGTCCCACGGCTTGAGCCGGTCGGACAGCGAGATCATCGCGTAGTCGTGCCCCAGCGGGGCGCCGACCCGGCTGGCGACGGCATGCGCGGCGGTCATGCCGGGCAGCACCCGGACCGGCACGTCACGCCACTGCTCGTCGGCGGCCATCTCGATCACCGCCGCCGCCATCGCGAACACGCCGGGATCACCGGAGGAGACCACCGCGACGCGGGCGCCGCGTTTGGCGAGGTCCAATGCCATTGCGGCGCGCTCGGATTCGACCTTGTTGTCGCTGGCGTGCACGTTCTGGCCGGGGCGTACCGGTACCCGGTTGACGTAGGTGGTGTACCCGACGACGTCGGTGGCGCGCGCCAACTCGTCCCGCACCTCCGGTGTCGTCCACGCATCGTCGCCCGGACCCAGTCCGACGACGGTGACACTGCCGGCCTCGGCGACCGGCGTCGCGGCCGGGTTGTTGGACGGGCTCGGCACGATCGCGATCGAGAAGTACGGGACTTGCGACTCGTCGACGTCCGCGGCGCGCAGCACCCGCTGCCGGTCGCTGCTGGCACGTTCGACGTAGGACGCCTCGGCGAGCCGCCCCGAGTCCTCGAGGGCCTTGCGCACGGCCGGGAAGGTGCGGCCGAGCTTGAGGATCGCGGCGGAGTCCGTCGCGCGCAGTCGCCGCGTCAGCTCGTCGGCGGGCAGGGTGCCCGGGAGGATCGTGAGGACCTCGTCGCGTTCGACGAGGGGCACACCGAGTGCGGCGGACGCGGCGCTGATCGAGGTGACCCCGGGGATGACCTCGGCCTCGAATCGGTCGCACAGCCGTTTGTGCATGTGCATGTAGGAGCTGTAGAACAGCGGGTCGCCCGCGGCGAGCAGGGCGACGGTGCGACCGGCGGCGAGGTGCGCGGCGAGGGTCTCGGATGCCTCGGCGTAGAAGTCGTCGATGGCGCCCTGGTAGCCGCCGGGATGGTCCACGGTCTCGGTGGTGACGGGGTAGACGAGGTGTTCCTCGATCTGGCCCTCGCGCATGTAGGGCGCGGCGACGGCGCGGGAGATGCTGCGTCCGTGCCGGGCGCTGTGGAACGCGACGACGTCGGCGTCCCCGATGATCCGGGCCGCCTTGACGGTGACCAGTTCGGGGTCGCCGGGGCCGAGACCGATTCCCCAGAGTTTCCCGGCCATCATTCGACCTCCGTCGCGATCGCGTTGAGGGCTGCGGCCGTGATCGCGCTGCCCCCGCGCCGTCCCCGCACCACGATGTGCTCGATGTCGCCGGCGCGGACGATGAGGTCCTCCTTCGATTCGGCGGCACCGATGAACCCGACCGGGCACCCGATGATCGCCGCGGGCTTCGGAGCGCCCTGGTCGATCATGTCCAGCAAGTGGAACAGCGCGGTCGGGGCGTTGCCGATCGCGACGACAGCACCCTCGAGCTTCGGACCCCACAGTTCCAGTGCGGCGGCCGACCGGGTGTTGCCGAGACGTTCGGCGATCACCGGTACCCGCGGGTCACCGAGCATGCACACCACATCGTTGTTGGCGGGTAGCCGCTTTCGCGTCACACCCGAGGCGACCATCGTCGCGTCGCAGAAGATCGGCGCTCCGCTGCGCAGCGCTCCTCGGGCGGCCGAGACAACTCCCGGGGTGAACGCGACGTCGGACGTGAGGTCGACCTGGCCGCATGCGTGAATCATCCGCACGACCACCTGCGCGACGTCCGCGGGGAACCGAGACAGGTCCGATTCGGCGCGGATCGTGGCGAAGGACTGGCGGTAGATCTCTGCGCCGTCGCGGATGTAGTCGGTCATGGCGCACACGATATTGGGTCAGCGTGCGGGCGGGTCCACCCGGTAGCCGTCGTCGGTGGCGACGACGTCCGTGACGGCGCCGCGCGGTCGTCCGCAGCGGCGTTCGCATCCGGCCCAGTGCTGGCGCCCCTCCGCGGGCAGCGTTTCGGTCTCGACGGCGCGCACCGCGTCGGCTCGCACATCGGTGAGGGACTTCGCGCATCCGGGTTGGCCGGCGCAGGCGCTGACCTGCAGCCACGGTGAGTCCGCATCGAAGATCAGTCCCATCGGCGCCAGCACCCGCACGACCTGTTCGGCCATGTCCTCGGTCAGGTCGTGCAGCAGCACCGAGCGCCACGGCGTCACCGTGATCGGGCGGTCGACGGCGACGAGGAAGTCGGCGAGGCGGGCGGGGAGCACACCGAACCGCAGTCCCGCTGCCAGCGTGACCCCGCCGTCCGGTTGGTCGATCCAGCCGATCGGTCCCGTCGTCACGGGCGCGGCCAGGTCGATCACCTCCGCTGTCACGGACAGCCCGAGACGCTGCAGCACCGCGGCGGGACCGTCCTCGATCTCGTGGAGACGCCACTGCGAACCGCGGATCTCGCGCAGCACCCGCGCCGCGCCGAGGAGCGCCGTGACACCGTCGTCGGGGCGCAGGCGGACACCGTGATCGGCGCCCGCGAGGACCAGCGCGATCTCGGTCGGCGTCACCGCGTGCAGCCCGATGTCACCGCGCAGCGCGGTGACATCGCCGCGGCCGTCGTCGAGGGTGAACAGGACCCGTCCCGGCAGATCCGCGAGGTCGGGGTCGGCGCACAGTCCGGCGTCGACGTCGGCGACCCAGCCGCGGACGTCGACGAACCCGCCGACCCGGCCCGACAGGGGCGTGGCGAGGATGTTGCGGACCCGCTCGTGCGTCGCGGAGGGCAGCAGCCCGACCGCCGCGAGCCGGGCGGCGAACGTCGCGGGGTCGGTCACCGCGCGGAGTTGGACGTTGCCACGCGACGTCAGTTCGATCTCACCGCCCGCCAGGTCGCGGGACGCGTCGGCCAACGCCTGCAACTGCGCCGGGCTGATCGCGCCGCCGGGCAGTCGGGCACGGGACAACGCGCCGTCGGCGGCCTGGTGCACCTGCAGTGCACCGGGGCACGCGTCGGGGCGGGAACGGTCGGGGGAGGTGAGCTCGGACATCGCCTCCAGGGTACGGCGGGCCCACCGGTAGCATCACCAACCATTGCGGCAGCTCGAGAGGAAGCCGGTGTGATTCCGGTGCGGTCGCGCCACTGTGACCCGGGGTTTTCACCGGGAAGCCAGACCCTCCGACGCTGCCGTCCCGACCAAGTGGGGCGCGAAACCCCGAGGAGGCCCGTCACGTGATCCTGCTGCTGTCGACGTCCGACACCGATCTGCTCAGTGCCCGCGCCAGCGGCGCCGACTACCGCTGGGCGAACCCGTCGAGGCTCCTCGTCGACGACCTGCCCGGCCTCCTCGACGGCGCCGATCTGGTCGTGGTCCGCATCCTCGGCGGCAGGCGGGCGTGGGAGGACGGGCTGGACGTCGTCCTCGCGGCGGGGATCCCGACGGTGGTCCTGGGCGGCGAACTCGCGCCGGACGCCGACCTGATGGAGCTGTCCACGGTGCCCGGCAACGTCGCCGCGCAGGCGCACACCTACCTCGCCGAGGGCGGGGCGGCGAACCTGGCGCAGCTGCACGGCTTCCTCTCGGACACCGTCCTGCTCACCGGCGTCGGCTTCGAGGCGCCCGTGCACACCCCCACCTGGGGCTACGGCCACGTGAGTCCTTCCGGTCCGGACACGGACCTCGAGGACTCACGGGCGGTGGTGGCGGTGCTGTACTACCGGGCGCAGCACCTGGCGGGGAACACCACGTACGTCGAGGCGCTGTGCCGGGCCATCTCGGACCGCGGCGCGCGGCCGCTGCCGATCTTCTGCGCGTCGCTGCGGACGCCCGAACCGGAGCTGCTCGACGTGCTCGGCACCGTCGACGCGATGGTGGTGACGGTCCTCGCCGCGGGTGGCACGAAACCGGCGAGCGCCTCGGCCGGGGAGGACGACGAATCGTGGGACGTCGCCGCGCTCGCCGCGCTCGACGTGCCGATCCTGCAGGGCCTGTGCCTGACGAGCAGTCGTGAGGCGTGGGAGGCGAACGACGACGGGCTGACGCCGCTGGACGTGGCGACGCAGGTCGCGGTGCCGGAGTTCGACGGACGCATCATCACGGTCCCGTTCTCGTTCAAGGAAGTCGACGCCGACGGCCTCACCACCTACGTCCCCGACGCCGAGCGGGCGGCTCGCGTCGCGGGCATCGCGGTGCGGCACGCGCGGTTGCGGCACGTCGCCAACACGGACAAGCGGATCGCGCTGATGATGTCGGCGTATCCGACGAAGCACGCGCGGATCGGCAACGCGGTCGGCCTCGACACCCCGGCCAGCGCGATCGCACTTCTGTCGGCGATGCGCGACGCCGGATACGACCTCGGTCCCCGGGACGGGGAGGACGCGCTGCCCGGCCTCGCGGCCGGCGACGGCGACGCCCTGATCCACGCCCTGATCGCGGCCGGCGGGCAGGACCCGGACTGGCTGACGGCGGAGCAGTTGGAGGGCAACCCGATTCGCATCTCCGCCGCCCGCTACCACGAGTGGTTCGCGACGCTGCCCGCCGACTTCCGTGACGCCGTCGAGGAGCACTGGGGGGCCGCGCCCGGCGAACTGTACGTCGACCGCAGCGCCGACCCGGCGGGTGAGATCGTCATCGCGGCACTGCGGGTCGGCAACGTGGTGCTGATGGTGCAGCCGCCCCGCGGATTCGGCGAGAACCCGGTCGCGATCTACCACGATCCGGACCTGCCGCCGAGCCACCACTACCTGGCCGCGTACCGCTGGATCTCGGCGGCGGCGGACGCCGGGGGATTCGGCGCCGATGCGATCGTGCACCTCGGCAAGCACGGCAACCTGGAGTGGCTGCCCGGCAAGACGCTCGGCATGTCGGCGTCGTGCGGCACCGATGCCGCGCTCGGCGAGCTGCCGCTGATCTACCCGTTCCTGGTCAACGATCCCGGGGAGGGGACGCAGGCGAAGCGCCGCGCGCACGCGACCCTCGTCGACCACCTGATCCCGCCGATGGCGCGCGCCGAGTCGTACGGCGACATCTCCCGGCTCGAGCAGTTGCTCGACGAGCACTCGAACATCTCCGCGCTCGACCCGGCGAAGCTGCCCGCGATCCGGCAGCAGATCTGGACGTTGATGCGGGCCGCGAAGATGGACCACGACCTCGGGCTGGCGGAACGGCCCGAGGAGGACGTCTTCGACGACATGCTGCTGCACGTCGACGGCTGGCTGTGTGAGATCAAGGACGTGCAGATCCGCGACGGCCTGCACGTGCTCGGGCAGGCGCCGGACGGTGACGCCGAGGTCGAACTCGTGCTGGCGGTGCTCCGCGCGAAGCAGATGTGGGGCGGTGAACGCACCGTTCCCGGACTGCGGGAAGCGTTGGGACTGAGCGAGAGCGGCGACGAGGCCCGCGGCCGCGTCGACGAGATCGAGCAGACCGCGCACGGCCTGGTCGCCGCGTTGCAGAAGGCCGACTGGGACCGCGCCGCCGCCCGCGAGATCGGCGCCGCGCACGGCGACCAGGTCGTCGCGGTGCTCGAGTTCGCCGCCACCGAGGTCGTCCCGCGGCTACGCGGCACGTCCCGCGAGATCGATCAGGTGCTGCGCGCGCTCGACGGCCGGTTCATCGAGGCGGGACCGAGTGGGTCGCCGCTGCGCGGCCTGGTCAACGTGCTGCCGACCGGGCGGAACTTCTACTCGGTCGACCCGAAGGCGGTGCCGTCGCGGCTCGCGTGGGAGACCGGTCAGGCGATGGCCGAGTCGCTGCTCGCCCGGTACCTCGCCGACCACGGCACCTACCCGACGTCGGTCGGCCTGTCCGTGTGGGGAACATCGGCGATGCGTACGTCCGGCGACGACATCGCGGAAGTGTTTGCGCTGCTCGGTGTCCGGCCGGTGTGGGACGAGGCGTCGCGCCGCGTCACCACACTGGAGGTCATCGACCTCGAGGAGTTGGGCCGTCCCCGCATCGACGTCACGGTCCGCATCTCCGGGTTCTTCCGGGACGCGTTCCCGCACGTCCTCGCCCTGCTCGACGACGCGGTGCGGATGGTCGCGGCGCTCGACGAGCCGGCCGAACGAAACTTCGTCCGCGCTCACGCGCAGGCGGACCTCGCGGAGCACGGCGACGAGCGCCGCGCCACCACCCGCATCTTCGGCTCGAAGCCGGGCACGTACGGAGCGGGCCTGCTGCAGTTGATCGACTCGAAGTCGTGGCGCGGCGACGCCGATCTCGCGCAGGTGTACACGACGTGGGGCGGCTACGCCTACGGCCGCGGCCTCGACGGTGCGCCCGCCGCGGACGACATGCGGACCGCGTACAAGCGAATCGCGGTGGCCGCCAAGAACACCGACACCCGCGAGCACGACATCGCGGACTCGGACGACTACTTCCAGTACCACGGCGGCATGGTCGCAACGGTGCGCGCGCTGACCGGCAAGGACCCCGAGGCGTACATCGGCGACAGCACCCGCCCGGACGCGGTGCGCACCCGCACCCTGTCGGAGGAGACCGCGCGGGTGTTCCGGGCCCGCGTGGTGAACCCGCGGTGGCTCGAGGCGATGCGCCGCCACGGCTACAAGGGTGCGTTCGAGATGGCGGCGACCGTCGACTACCTGTTCGGGTACGACGCCACCACGAATGTCGTCGCGGACTGGATGTACGAGAAGCTCGCCGAGACGTACGTCCTCGACGAGCAGAACCGGGCGTTCATGGAGAAGTCGAATCCGTGGGCGCTGCACGGCATCGCGGAGCGGTTGCTCGAAGCCGTGGAACGGGACATGTGGGAGGAGCCGACGCGGGAGATCCTGGACGGGCTCCGGAAGGTGTACCTCGAGACCGAGGGCGACCTCGAGGACCGCTAGGGCAGGTCTCCGAACCCACACCACGGCGATGGGGCCGAACCGGAATCCGGTTCGGCCCCATCCTGTTCAGGCTGCGTTCGCCTTTCCCCGGCGGATCAGCAGGGTGAAGCCGATCGCCGCGAGCGATGCCACGCTCAGCATCACGACGATCGCGGTCAGTCCGCTCGTCGTGTTGGCGCCGCTCGACAGTGCGGTGCTCGCGAGGATCATCGTCGCGATGGAGACACCGATGCCACTGCCTCCGGTACGGATGACGGCGTTGGTGCCTGCGGCCTCGCTGGTGGAATGCTCGGGGACGGCCTCGACGAGCAGGTTCGGCAGAGCGGTGTAGGCGAACGCCGTCGCCACCGACACGGTGATGACCATGATCATCATGCCGACGACGGAGTCGTGGAACACGAACAGCATCGCGTTGCCGATCAGGAACAACGTGCTGCCGATGAGCATCGAGGTGCGGGCACCGACCGCCGCGGCGATCCGCCCACTGAGCGGGGTGCACACGAACCCGAACATCGATCCGGCGAAGGAGAGCCAGCCGGCGTTGGTTGGGGTCAGGCCGAGACCGAACGGCGCGGTCGTCGGGGACTGCAGGACAATCGGAATGATCATCGTCGTCACACCGATGGGGCCGATCGAGATCGCGAACGTCGCGAGCATCGTCAGCGCGAACTTGCGGTTCGAGAACTGCCGGATGTTGACGATCGGCGAGGTTGTCCGCAGCTCCCAGAACACCCACAGCACCAGCGCCACGACGCCGCCGAGCACCAGGCCGAGGGTGGCGGGGTTCGTCCAGCCCCAGGCGGTGGACTTGTTCACGCCGAGAAGAACAGCGGCGATGGCAGGCACGAACGCGACCGCGCCGACGTAGTCCACGGTCTCCTTGGTCCCGGTCGGCCGCCGCCAGGGCAGCACGAACACCACGAGGGCGATGGCGCCGATCGCGTACACCGCCGCGACGAGAAAGATCATGTGCCAGCTGGCGTGGTCCAGCAGGACGCCGGCGACGAGCAGCGAGGCCGATCCGGCGGCCACCGCGGACCCCGAGATGATCGCCACCGCCACCGGGACGCGGGACGCGGGCAGGTGCTCGCGGGCCAGTCCGATGCACAGCGGGAGGATCGCACCGGCGACACCCTGGATGGCGCGCCCGGCGATGATCCAGCCGATACTGTCGCCGACCGCGCTCACGATCGACCCGACGGCGGCCGCGCACAGCAGCACGATCAGCACACGTTCGCGGCCGTACATGTCGCCGAGCCGCCCACACACCGCCGCCGACGCGGCAGCCACCAGCAGGAACGCGGTCACGGCCCAGCCGACGGTCGCGGCGTCACTGTGGAACTCCGCAATGAACGTCGGAATGGCGGCGTACACCATCGACGTCTCGAACGCGCTGATGACCTCCACCGCCACGAGGACCGCAATGATCACCCCGGCGGAGCGCTGCCGGTCGTACCACCCGCTGCGGCGACCGCCGTCGGGAATCTCCTCGACTCGAATCTGGTCTGTTGTTGTCACTGGACACCCGTCTGCCGTCAACCGGAATTCCGGCAAGCCGAAACTTCGTTGCTTGCACGACGGTCAAGGTAGGGTTCTACGGAATTTCACACGGGTTGCTTCCCGGTGACCGAGACCACAGCCCCTAGGCTGCCTTCATGGGTGCCTCATTCGGCGACGTCGCCGCAGCGAAATACGTTCTGCTCACCACGTTCCGCAAGGACGGGACGCCGGTGTCGACCCCCCTGTGGGCGGCCCTCGACGGCGACCGGTTGCTGATGTGGACGGTGACCGACTCGTGGAAGGTCAAGAGGATCCGGCGGAATCCGCGGGTGACGGTCGCGGCATGCGACGTTCGCGGCAACCCGAAGGGCCCCGCAGTCGAGGCGACCGCGGAGATCCTCGACGACGCGGGCACGGACCGCGCTCGCGACGCGATCGCCAAACGCTACGGACTTCTCGGGTGGATCACCATGAAGGGGAGCCTGCTGCGGCGGGGCCGTTCGGGCACGATCGGCCTGGCGGTGACCGCCCAGTAGCAGATCGCATGGCCCGAGCGGAGTTCCGGATCGAACCGGATGCCCGCCCGGGCCACGCGACTCGGTTCTGAGGTCAGGACTGGCTGCTGCCGAACATGTCGGAGCTACCGGCACTACCGGAGCCGGAGCTGCCGGCACTGCCGGAATCGGAACTTCCGGAGCTGCCGGCACTGCCGGAGTCCGAGCTGCCGCTGATCACGGAGCTCGAGTCGAAGGACACCGACAGCTTCGCCCGGTAGCCGGGCGAGGACAAACCGAAGGTGCCGCCCGCCGGAATCAGGGACGAGCCGCCGCCGCCGCCGGCGGTTCCGCCGCCGCCGCCGTACAGGCCGCCGCCACCGCCGCCGCCACCGATTCCGCCTGCGCCACCGGCGCCCAGTGTGCCTGCGGTGCCTCCGAGACCCGCGTCCCCGCCCGCGGCGGCGGTGCCTGCCAGGCCACCACCGGGAGCAGCCGCACCCGCGTCACCGCCGGGTCCCAGTCCGGCACCACCGCCGCCTCCGGCAACGATCAGCCGGCCGGTGAGCGCGGCCACCCCGTCGTCCAGGGAGGCGGTGCTCAGCGACGAGTAGCCGCCGCCGCGTTTCGTTCCGGTGCCACCGCCGCTCCCGACCACGACGTACAGGGTGGAACCGGGTGTGACCGCGACGTCCGCTTCGACGAGGGCTCCGCGACCTCCCTGAGCGCCGGCGCCACTGCCGCCCTCGGCAACCACGTGCATCGTGGTGACGTCCAGCGGAACCTCGAGGAAGAACTCCACGATCCCAGCCGAACTGTCGTATGCGCAGGATGTCTTGCCGTTCACCGTCGCGCACCCGGTTGACGCGGACGGCTGCGCCGATACGCCACCAGCGCCGAGCAGCGCCGCGGAGGCGGACGCAACACTCATGACAGCGACCATTCGCGCCGCGCTGCGTCCGCGCCTCAGTCCTCGTCGACTGCCGACCAGACCGATCATCAACCACACCTCGCTCATCACGTCCATGCCGGCGCGAATGCCACCGGCGGCGGGAAGCATGTCATGGACGCCAGTCCAGATGGAGCGAATTGGGGAGGATGATATCCCTAGTTCGGATAGCTAGTCTTCGTTGAACCCGCGCAACCGATTCAACTCGCGCCGTTCACGTTTCGTCGGTCGACCCGTCCCGCGGTCCCGCTGCGGCACCGCCAGCAACGCCTCACGAGCCGGTGGAGGGGGTGACTTGTCGATCAGACACAGGGCGGCCTCCGCGGCGCCGACCCGCTTGCGGATCAGCCGCGCGACCACGACGATCCGCTCCCGGCCGCCCACCCGCATCCGGATCTCGTCGTCGACCCGGACCAGCTGTGCCGGCTTGGCGGACACCCCGTTGACGCGGACATGACCCGACCGGCAGGCGGCGGCCGCGGCGGATCGGGTCTTGAACAGGCGCACCGACCAGACCCAACTGTCGAGGCGCACACCCGAGGATTCCGACACGACCTCAGGCTACCGGCGCCCGAACCGGGCCCGGTTCACCGGATGCAAGCACACACTGATCGGCTCCCGATCCCACCAACGGCCGGTCTCGCGGCGAGTGAGTCGGTCCGTGAACCGGTACTCGTACAGCTGTGCTCGTACCCATGTTGGCGGGGTGTCGGGGAACGGATTGTGGCGCAGCAATTTCAGGGTGTCCCGGTCGTTCTCGAGGAGCCTGCGGACGAGGCCGCCGAACCAGCGGTCGCCGTAGCCGGGGGAGATCGCCGCGAACCACATCAGCCAGTCCAGTCGCAGGTGATAGGGAGCGAACTGACGCGGCCGCCGCGACGGATCGCCGGGCTTGCCGCGGAACTCGTACTCCCGCCACTCGGTGTGCGGCCCCGGTGCGTCGTCGTCGGTGCCCTCGACGACGATCTCGGTGCGGACCCGGGTCACGGTGCCGAACGCGCCGTACGTGTTGACGAGGTGCCAGTGGTTGAACGAGGCGTTCATCAACTGGTGGTGGCCGGCCATGTTCCGCACGGGCCAGTAGCTCAGCACGACGACGCCCACGGTCACGGCCAGCGTCGCGGCCGTGAACCACAGTGGCGCAGAGGACGGTTCCGGAATGTCGACCGGGACGATCCGACTCAGCATCGAGTCGGGAAGCACCGAGCAGGCGAGTACGATCGCGAGCCAGTTCAGCCACGAGAAGTTGCCACTGGCCACCAGCCACAGTTGCGTCACGATCATGGCGGCGGCAACCCACCCCGCGACCGGCTGGGGCGCGAACAGCAGGAACGGCAGCACCAGTTGCGTCACGTGATTGCCCGCCGCCTCGACACGGTGCAGCGGCCGCGGCAGGTGGTGGAAGTACCAGCTCAGCGGTCCCGGCATCGGCTGCGTCTCGTGGTGGTAGTACAGGCACGTCAGTCGCCGCCAGCACGGATCGCCGCGGATCTTGATCAACCCCGCCCCGAACTCGAGCCGGAACAGCAGCCACCGCAGGAGCAGCATCACCGTCACCGGCGCCGCGGTCTCGGCGTTGCCGAGGAAGATCGCCAGGAACCCGGCTTCGAGGAGCAGCGATTCCCACCCGAAGCTGTACCAGAGCTGCCCGACGTTCACGATCGACAGGTACGCCGCCCACAGCAGCAGCCACACCAGCATGCAGACCGGCAGCGGAAGTCGCGCCGTCACGCCGGCGACGGTAACCGCGGCCAGCGCGGCACCCGACCAGGCGACGACGGCGTAGAACCGGTCCGAATAGTGCCAGTGGAAGATGCTCGGCGACCTCCCGAACGACGACGTCGCCAGGTAGTCCGGGATCGGGAGCATCCCCGTCGTGCCCAGCAACGCCCGGAACTGACGCGCGGCCGCCACGAACGCCACGAGATAGAGGGCCGCGAGCCCCTCCGTGAAGAGCCACCGGCCGAGAGAGCCAACGCCGAACCAGTCCATCGACACACACCCACCGAATCGGACGCTACTCCGTCCGCGGCCCCGAAATGTGTGGCCCGCGCCCCGGCCGGGCTGACACGATCACGGTGTGGAACCGGTTTCGGATGTGTCGGTCGGTGCGTGGATTCGCCCGCGTCTGACGGGAGGATGGGGGTCCGTGACGGGTGTCGTTCCCGCCGGGTTCGACGCCTAGGTGCGGATACTGCACCCGCTCGACACCGTGGGTGCGGATGTCGTGCGGTGGCGTGATGTGGCGGCAGCAACCGGCCGAGTGGTTCATCCGCTGGTCCAGTGGTGGCGGCTGATCGACGCCCGGGAGCCGTTCGATCCACGAAGCGCACGATGGGATGGTGGCGAGCCGGAGGCCGGTGCGCTCGACGAACCGGACGCGGGCGTGCTCGTCGAACTGTTGGCCCGCCGTACCTCGACGCCCGACGTGGCGTACTTCGCCCTCTGGGAAGGATCCGGGCACTTCAACGGCAGCCGGGTCACCTACCGCGGAGTTGGAAGCCTTTCCGATCGGTCCGGCGGATTCGCTGCAGTACGACGCGGACTCCATCAACACGTGAGCCATGCCCGACCGGGCGCACCCGACGAGACCGTCGTTCGGTCACCACGGTGAATCCGGTGCTCGTCGGGTCGCCTGCGAAGAGGCATCAGCTCATCGGAGCAGGAACTCGACGGTGACCCGCTCGAATGCCTCCTTGGCTTCGATCATCACCCAATGCCCGCAGTTCGGGAAGATGTGCAACTCGGCATTGGGAATCAGGCGCATCGGGATCATCGGCATGTCCGGCGGACACTGACGATCGTCGCGACCCCACGTCAACAGGGTGGGGCACTGCACCTTGCCCATCATCGACCAGTAGGGCGGCAGTCCCGAACTGGCCATCGCCTGCTGCTGCGCCTCGAAAGCCCGGGAGCCGTACATCGCCGCCAGCGTCCGGTGCGACTCCGGATCGTTGGCCGTCTCCCACCGTTCCTCGATCCGCTCCTCGGTGACCACGGACCGGTCGTAGACCATGCACGCGAGCCAGCGAACCAACTTCTCGCGGCTCGGGCCGTCCGCGAAGTCCTGCAGCAGCCGGGTTCCCTCGCTCGGGTTCTGGCTGAAGATGTTCGGCCCGACCCCACCGATGGTGACGAGCTTGCTCACTCGCTCGGGGTGCTTCATGGCCACGTTGACGCCGACGACCCCGCCCATCGAATTACCGATCATCGCCGCCGAACCGATGCCGAGGGCATCCATGAATCGGATCACCGACGACCCCGCGGTCAGCACGGGATGCCCGTCGACCGGATCGCTCACACCGAACCCCGGGAATTCGAGAACGTAGCAGTGGAAGTGCTCGGCGAACACCTCCAGGTTTCCCCGGTAGTTCCGCCAACCGCTCACCCCGATTCCCGAGCCGTGCAGTAGCAGCAACGGCGGACCCTCGCCCGCCTCGTGATAGCGCAGTACCCCCTTGTCGGTGACGATCTCCCGCTTGGTCCCCTCGTAGGTCACGTCCATCCCGCCACACTAGAACACGTTCCAGTTGGCGAGGGGAGGATCGGCGTCCGGCACGGCGCCGGACGCCGATCCTCCGTCAGGTCAGTCCGCGGCCCGGCGGCCGAGGTGGTGGGCGAAGAACCGCGCCGAAGCGTCGCGTTCGCATTCGGGCACCTGGTCGTACCTGCCCGAATGGGCGTGCAACGTCTTGTCCGTCGAGCCGAAGGCGTCGAACAACGCGACATCGGAGGTGCGATCGAATTGTTCGTCGTCCCAAGGAATCCGGTACTCGACCGGGACGGTGACCTTCCGCGCGGCCTCGATCAGCGCGTCGTCCACGAAGACCCAACCGAAGCTCACGGCGGCGATGCGAGGTTCGACCGCCGCCAGCGTCATCCCCGTCACGACACCCAGTGACACGCCGCCGTAGCCGACCGGCGCGTCGGCACCGATCTCGGGCAGCGCCAGGAGTGCGTCCAGAGTCGCCCGCCACTCCGGTACCGCCCGCTCCGCCACCGCCACGTTGTAGTCGACGACGACGGGAGCGATCGGGTCGCCCGCCGCCCTGGCCCGGTGGATCGCGTCGATCCACCGCTGGTCCTCGGCGGTTCGCGGCCTGTCGCCGTGACCGGGCGCATCGACGGCCGCGACGCTGAACCCGTGCTCGGTCACGCTGCGGAGTGCGCTGGCGACGAGCCCCGGCGCCTTCTTGTGCATGCCACCGGAGTGCCCCAGAAGCAGCAGGGGAGCGCCGGCCGAACCGGATTCCGGCGACCAGAGCACACCCGGGACGTCGCCGCGGGTGAATGTGCGCTCGACGACACCGTTCGCCGATGTCTCAGAAGTGAAGTACATGATGTTGCCTTTCGGGATTGCCGAGTTTCGGGCGCTCCCGGCAACACCTACATCGGTTGCCGATCCGTGAACACGAGTGAGAGCACCCACCTGGTTACTGCGTTCATGGGTCTCACCTCCTCGCGCGATGTCACGGTCACGCGCACGCTATCAACGCGTGGTGAGGCCGGTCCAACGAATTTCGCTCCGCGCCACGACCACACCGACGCCGTAGGGTCGACCCATGATCGCGGTCGCGCGTCGTCGACGTTCCCAGCCACCGCCGCCGCGGTTCGTCCACGAGGCACTGATCGACCCGGACCGCGATCCGTCGCGCCCGTGGCTGCACCTGCTGGGGAACGAACAGCGGCCGATCGTCCTCGAATCCGAGGCACCCCATCTGGTCGTGTGGAGTTCCCTGTGGCCGTGGCGTCCGGACGCGCAGATTCGTTTCGACCTGACCGGTGTCGGGGGAACCACCCTCGAATGGACGCTCTACGTCGACGAACCGGCACCCGATCGGGAGACCATCGTCCGCATGCGCAAGCGGATCAACACGTTGATCAATGCGAACCTGCGGTTCACATTCGGGCAGTGACGCGCTCGGGGGTCAGGCAACAGCGTGGATCAGACAAAAAGGGGTGATGAACGACGTGGACGCCGAGAACCAGCTGCGAGACACACTCCGCGCGATTCCCGTCCTGACGGGTGTCTCGCCGGAGTTCGACCACACGGACGTACCGGACGACCCTCACGTCTTGTTCTCCGAGTGGCTTCTCGCCGCGACTCGGTCGGGCGTCGCGGAGCCGCATGCGATGACCCTGTCCACCGTCTCTGCCGACGGTCGGCCGTCGGCCCGCGTCCTGATCCTCAAGGACGTCGACAAGGACGGCTGGCACTTCGCGGTCAACTCGGTCAGCCGCAAGGGGCGTGAGCTGTCCGAGAATCCGGTTGCGGCGTTGACGTTCCACTGGCGCGAGCAGGTTCGACAGGTGCGGGTGTCGGGCCCCGTGGTCGCCGATCCGCCCGATCTCGCCGCCGCGGACTTCCGTGCGCGGCCGGTCGGTTCCCGCCTGCTCGCGTTGACCCGCAGACAGAGCGACAGGCTCAGCGGGGACGCCGAACTCGATGAGGCACTCGCGCGGGCAGCCCGCGAACTCGCCGCCGACCCCGACGTGGTGCCCGATGAATGGACCTCCTACGCCGTCCGAGCCGACGAGGTCGAGTTCTGGCAGGGCCATCCCGAGCGACGCCACATCAGAGTGCGCTACACCCTCGACGACGGGACCTGGTCACGTGCCGTGCTGTGGCCGTGACGGCTCGTCAGCCGAGCGCGTCGACGTACAGCCAGCGCCCGTGCTCGCGTACGAACCGGCTGTGCTCGTGCAGTGAGTCGCGGTCTCGGCCGTACCGGTAGTGGGCGACGAATTCGACGGTGCCCGCGGATTCGAGGAGGCTGCCGCCGGACCGCGACAGGATGTCGAGTCGCATCCACCGCTGGTCCGGGTCGAGGTCCAGGGACTTCGGGCGGGTGCTCGGATGCCAGGTGCGCAGCAGGTAATCGGCGTCACCGACCGCGAACGCCGCATACCGAGACCGCATCAACGCTTCCGCGGTCGGGGCCTCGGCGGCACCGGAATGGAAGCGGCCGCAGCAGTGGCCGTAGGTTTCGCCGGACAGGCACGGACACCGCACGTCCTCGGGAGCGGTCATTGCGCCGCGCTCACCGACGACATGTGGAAGTCCGGGATCCGCAGCGCCGGCATCGCGGTGCGCGTGAACCAGTCCTTCCACTCCCGCGGCAACGTCGGCTCGGTGGCGCCCGCCTCGGTGACCCGGCGCAGCAGGTCCAGCGGTGACTCGTTGAAGCGGAAGTTGTTGACGGCGGCGGTGACCCGGCCGTCCTCGACGAGGTACACGCCGTCGCGGGTCAGGCCCGTCAGCAGCAGCGTCGCCGGATCGACCTCACGGATGTACCAGAGGGTCGTCAGCAGGAGTCCCCGTTCGGTGCGCGCGACCATCTCGTCGAGGCTGGTGTCGCCGCCGGTGAGCAGCAGGTTCTCGCCCGGAACCGCGACGGGGACGTCGAATTCGCGTGCCGCGTGCCGCGGGTAGGCGAGCGCGTTGATCGTGCCGTCTCGGATCCAGTCGACCCGATCGGCGGCGAGGCCGTTGTCGAAGACCGACAGCGACTCGCTCGACGCGGCGGTCGCCACGAACGGCGCGTACTCGAGGCCGGGGGAACGCGGATCGGAGAACAGTGTCAGCGGCAGGTCGGTGAGCTTCTCGCCGACGCGGGTGCCACCCGCCCGCGACAGGGCGGTGTGGCCTTCCTGCGCGCCGCGACCCTCCATCGTCCACATCAGGTAGATCATCAGGTCGGCGACCGCGGACGGCGGCAGCAGCGTCTCGTAGCGTCCGGCGGGCAGCGCGACGGTGCGGCTCGCCCAGTCGAGGCGGGTACTCAACTGGGACAGCAGGTTCGGGACGTCGACGTCGGCGAAGTCGAGGGTGCCCGCACCGACCCAGGCGCTCGCGTCGCCGCGCTTGCCGTTGATCTCCACCGAGCCGGTCGGCTGGGTGAACCGGCGCCGCAGTCCCGTGGTGGTGCCGAGCCAGGTGCTGTGCATCTGGTGGTGCGCGAACCCGTACAGCCGGTCGGTGCCGGCGAATCCGTCCGCCAACCCACCGGTGATGCCGCCGAACACCTCGACTCCGGTCTCGGCGAGCCCGTCGGACCAGCCGGCGTCCGGGCCGGAGCCGGATTCGATCAGCGGCATCGCGTCGTCGGCGGGCCGGGCGGTGCGGGCGGCGTCCTCGGCGGCGCGCACGACACCGGCAATCGCGTCGGGGTCGACACTCGACGACGTCACCGACCCGACACGGGCCTGGTCGCCGTCGCGGACGACCGCGACGACCGTCCAGCTGCGGGAGCGCGAATCCCCGTTCGTGGTCATCGAATTGCCCGCCCACCGCAGCGACGTCTCCGCGGCGTCGGTGACTATGACCATCGCCTCGTCGACCGTCACCAGCGCCAACGCCTGTTCGACGACGTCCTGTGCGGAGATCGCCGCGGGGCCCCCGCTCATCGTCACTGTCCCCCCTCGTTTCGGGTGTTGAGAACATTGACGCCCCGGAACAGCGCCGACGGGCAGCCGTGGCTGACCGCGGCGACCTGACCGGGTTGCGCCTTCCCACAGTTGAACGCGCCGCCGAGCCGCCACGTCGACGGGCCGCCGACCGCCTCCATCGACCCCCAGAAGTCGGTGGTCGTCGCCTGGTAGGCGACGTCGCGGACCTGGCCGTCGAGCTTGCCGTCGCGAATCCGGTAGAACCGCTGCCCGGTGAACTGGAAGTTGTAGCGCTGCATGTCGATCGACCAGCTCTTGTCGCCGACGACGTAGATGCCGTCCTCGACCCGGGCGATCAGCTCCGCGGTGCTCGTGTCCCGGCCGGGGTCGGGTTGCAGGGACACGTTCGCCATGCGCTGGATCGGGACGTGATGCGGGGAGTCCGCGTAGGAGCAGCCGTTGGAGCGGTCCAGTCCGAGCCTGGGCGCGAACACCCGGTCGAGCTGGTAGCCGACGAGGACACCGTCGCGAACCAGATCCCAGCGCTGTCCGGACACGCCGTCGTCGTCGAACCCGACGCTCGCCAGACCGTGCACCTCGGTGCGGTCGGCGGTGACGTGCATGATCGGGGTCCCGTACTTCAGGGTGCCGAGCTGGTCGGGGGTCGCGAACGAGGTTCCCGCATAGGCGGCCTCGTAGCCGATCGCGCGGTCGTATTCGGTGGCGTGGCCGATGGATTCGTGGATCGTGAGCCACAGGTTCGTCGGATCGATCACCAGGTCGGTCGGGCCGGCGACCACGGACGGCGCCTTCGCCTTCTCGGCCAGCCACTCGGGAATGCGTGCCAGTTCGGCGTCCCAGTCGTCACCGCTCAGGTACTCCCAACCGCGACCGGCCGGCGGGACCAGTGTCCGCATCGTCTCGAAGCTGCCGGCGGCGGCGTCGACGGCGGTGGCCTCCAGTTCGGGGTGCAGCCGCACCCGCTGCTGCGTGATCCGCGACCCGGCGAGGTCGGCGTAGAACGTCTGCTCCTTGACTTGCAGCGTGCTCGCGGTGACGTGGTCGACGCCGTCCGCGGCGGACAGTCGGCCCGAGTACTCGGCGAGCAGCCCGACCTTGTCGGCGGTCGGGACGGTGAACGGGTCCACCTCGTACGCCGACACCCACACCGCGTCGGCGTGGACGGGCTCGGCGGCGAGCTCGACCGGGTCCCGGTTCAGTGAGCGCAGCGCGCGTGCGACCTCGACGGCCCGGGCCGCGGTCCGCGCCGCGGACTCCGCGGTCAGCTCGGCGTGCGACGCGAAACCCCAGGTGCCGTCCACGATCACGCGGACCGCCAACCCCAGCTCGTCGCCGTCGACGACCGACTGGACCTTGCCGTCCCGCAACCGGATCGACTGGGTGCGCAGCCGGTGCACCCGCAGGTCCGCATGGCTCGCACCCGCGGTACGGGCCGCGGACAGGGCCGCGTCGGCGAGCTGCCTCAGGGGCAGTGCCAGGAAGTCCGGATCGACGTCGTGTGTTCCCACCCGGTCAACCTAACGAACTCTCATCCGAACTGCTGCCAGCCCAGTCGGATCACCATCACCACGACCACGACCAGCAGCACGATCCGAATGAACCCGGCCCCCTTCGCGAGCGCCATCCTGGCCCCGACGACCGAACCGATCACGTTGCACACGGCCATCGCCAGCCCCAGTGACCACCACACGTTTCCGGTGGCCGCGAAGAACACGAGGGCGCCGACGTTGGAGCCGAGGTTGATCACCTTCGCCATCGCGGCGCTGCGGACGAACTCGGTGCCCAGCATCACCGCGAACGTGATGATGAGGAAGGTGCCGGTGCCGGGACCGAAGAGACCGTCGTAGAAACCGAGTGCACCGCCCGCGACGAGGACTGTCGTGACCACCTTCAGCCGCGACGGCCGGTGCGTGGCGAGTGTCGTGCCGATGGTGGGCCGCATCGTCACGAACACGGCGACCGCGATCAGCAGCACCATGATGATCGGGATGAACAGGTCCTTGTCGATCAACGACACGACGGCCGCACCCGCCGCCGAGCACACCGCGGCGAGGACTGCCGCGGGAACCATCAGCCGCCATTCGAGGCGCACCTTGCGGGAGAACGTCAGGACCGCGGCCGCGGTGCCGTTGACGGCCGTCAACTTGTTGGTGGCCAGCGCTTCCTGCGGCGTCATCTGCGGCATCGTCAGCAGGATCACGGGCAGCAGGATCAACCCGCCGCCGCCGACGACGGCGTCCACCCAACCCGCCGCGAGCGCGGCGGTCATCAGGACACCCCAGTCGGCCCAACCCATCGGCCAACCCAATCACAGACCGGTCGTGGCGCCGCGACGGACGCGCTCGGTCGAGCCCGTCAGGACGGTGCCCGGGGCAGCCTCAGCACCAGCCGGACACCACCGAGCGGACTGTCCTCGAACCAGGCGACGCCCCCGTGCAGTTGCGCCTGCTGACGGATCAACGCCAACCCCAGCCCCGATCCACCCGCCGCCGCGTCGGCACCGCGCCGGAATCGTTCGAACAGCACCTCACGCTCACCCGTGGGCACCCCGGTGCCGTCGTCGGTCACCGCGACATACACCGCGTCGCGACCGTCCCGGGCACCGATCTCGACCACCTGCGCCCCGCCGTGCCGGACCGCGTTGGTCACGGCGTTGTCGACCGCGAGCCGCAGCCCGGCAGGCAGACCGACCACCGTCAGGGTCGGCGGCACGTCCAGACGGATGTCGACCCCGGGGTGGGTTCGGGTCGCGTCCTGCGCGGCGCGGTCCAACAACTCGGCCAGATCGACCGGCACGAAATCGGCGCCCGACGTCAGGTCCCCGGCCGCGAGCCGTTCCAGCGCGCCCAGAGTGGCCTCTGCCCGCCGCTGCGTGCGCAACGTGTCGGCCAGGACCTCCCGGCGCGTGGACTCGGGCAGGTCCATCGTCGCCGCGACCTCGAGGTTGGTGCGCATCGCGGTCATCGGGGTCCGCAACTCGTGGGCGGAGGCGGCCGCGAAGTCCCGGGCCGTCTCCAGCGCCGACCGCGTGCGTGCGCGCTCGTCGGCGTTGGCCTCGAGCAGCTGCCGGAGCGCCCCGGCCAACTCCTCGGCCTCCCGCGCTCCCGACCCCTGCGGCGGCGGAGCCCCCGGATCGACGCCGAGCCGGCGGGTCTGTTCCGCGAGCCTGCGCAACGGCGCGATCGCGACCCCCGCGAACAGCCACCCCAGCGCGGCCGCCACGAGGATCGCCCCGAGACCGATGACCACCGTCCATCGGTGCAGCCCGGTGATCGTCGAGCGGGCCGGGTCGGTCGGGGCGCCGACCGACAGCGTCGCGCCGAGCGCGTTGATCACCTCGACCGTCCGCACCCGATAGTGCGTGCCGTCCACCGTCGCGTCACTCCAGCCCTCCGGCGACTGCGGCAGTGTCGCGGCGGTCGTCGACACCACCAGTCCACCCGCGCGGAGGGTGCCCGCGTAGTCCGGTGGCAGCGGCAGCGGTCCCTGCAGGACCCGCAGGCTGGTCAGGTTCGCCGCCGTCACCTGGGTGACCGAATCGAGCTTGGCGTCGAGCTGCGCGGTGACCTGGCGTTCGATGCCGATCCAGGCGACCCCACCTAGCACCAGCACGACCAGTGCGGTCCCGAGCGCCGCCGCCGCGGTCACCCGTAGGCGCAGCGAAACCGGTCCCCGGTGCGTGGTCATCCGTCTCGAAGGACGAACCCGACCCCGCGCACGGTGTGCAGTACCCGGGGCGCGCCTCCGAACTCCAGCTTGCGCCGCAGGTAGCTGACGAAGACGTCCACGACGTTCGTCTCGGTCTCGAAGTCGTACCCCCACACCTTCTCGAGCAGGGTCTCGCGGCCGAGCACCACCCCACGGTTCTCGGCCAGCACCGCGAGCAGGTCGAACTCCCGCTTGGTCAGATGCACCGTCGTGCCGTCGACGTCGACGCGGCGGCCCAGCAGGTCGACGTCGACCGGTCCGACGTGGACCGTCCCACCGGTGTGTCCGCCGACCGGATCCGGCCGACGCCGCAGGAGAGCGCGAATCCGCGCGACCAGTTCACTGAACTCGTACGGCTTCACCATGTAGTCGTCCGCGCCTGCCTCGAGGCCCGCGATCCGGTCGTCGACCGCGCTTCGTGCGCTGAGCACACACACCGGGACGTCGTTGTTCGTCGCCCGCAACGCGGTGACCACGCCCACCCCGTCGAGCACGGGCAGATTGAGGTCGAGCACGATCAGGTCCGGATCGTGCTCGGCGACGGCACGCAGCGCAGCAGCCCCGTCGGCTGCGGTGAAGGCCGCGAACTGCGAGAGTTCGAGGCCCCGCTGCAGCGCGATCAGGACGTCCGCGTCGTCCTCGACGATCAGCACCTTGTGGACAGCAACCACCCCCTCATCTTGCAGGGCCGCGCCGCTACGCGCCGGTTATGCGGCCTCGGCCGCGGGCGGCGGGTTCAGCAGGGACTCCACCGCGTCCGCCCATTCCCGGAAGCCGTCCGTCCACACCTGCGCCGGCTCGGTGGCGAATACGAGGACGTCGATCGCGTCGTCGGGCGTCGCACCGGGCAGCACGGACGCCATCCATCCGCGGCCGGGCTCGGTGACGAGCACCTCCCGACAGTTCCGCCCGTCCGCGATGATCGCGGCCAGCCCACGGCTGCGAAGTTCGGCGGTCGTCGCGGTGATGCAGCGCCGCTCCCGGTTCGTCTTCCGAATGCTCGACATGACGCCTCCCGGCCTCTCGAAACACCGCGCTCTCCAGGGAGATTCGCTTCCCGAAAAGCCTGTGTGACCAGGCTAGGGATGGAAGGTGGGGGTTCTATTGGGGGCGAGTGAGAACTCTGTGAGAGTCGGCGCGGCGCATCAGAGCCCGAGGGCGGTGACCGCGTTGCCGTGCAGTCCCGCGTGTTGCCGGGAGTACAGGGCGATCATCCGCTGATCGGTGTGTCCGCTCTGCGTCATGATCTGCTCCGCACTCGCGGCGTTGCGGACCGCCTGGGTGACGAAACCGGCTCGCAGACTGTGCCCGCCGAGCATCGCCACGAACTCGTCCGCGTACCCGGCCTGGCGGGCGCGGCGTTGGATCATCGACGCGATCGCCTGCCCCGACAGCGCCACCTCGCCCAGGCTGCCGGTGCGGTGCACGCTGCGGAACAGGGGTCGCGGCGTGCCGACGGTGGTCGCGGTGAGTCCGCGGCAGCGGTGCTCGGTGTGGGGGTCGTCCTCGTCGAGCAGCGCGGCGACCGCGTCGCGTCCGCCCGTGTCCCACGCGTCGACGACCTCCCGCCACCTGCGGTACGCGCACACCGGGCAGGTCACCGGCGACGACCCGTAGGGGAGGGTGACGGTGCGGCCGGCGGCGGCCTGGTCGGTCTTCGAGCGGCGGATCGTCACGTACAGGCCGTCGGCGCGGTGCGGCCGGACGTCCGAGACGAGCAGCCCGGACAGTTCGGAGCGGCGCATCGCCCCGGTCAGCCCCGTCAACAGCAGGGCGGAGTCGCGACGCTCCGCGGCCCGCTCCGGCCAGCGCCCGGCACCCTGTCGCATCGTCTCGACGATGATGCGGACGTCGTCGGTGAGCAGCGGTTCGCGCCGCGCCGGCGGGGTGGCGCGACTGCGGGCGATGCCGCGCAGGATCTCCCGGACCGCGGACGCCTGACCCGGTTTCGGATGCCCGGCGAGCGAATGGATCGTGTTGATCGACGCCACCCACCGCGTCATCGTCGACGGCGCGTACGCGGGCCTGCCGTCCGGCCGCACCTCCGCCGACTTCTCGGCTAGGAACCAGCCGACGAGTTCCGGGGTCGCGGGGAGCGGCGGTTGACCGACACGCTCGCACCAGCGGCCGAAGATCGTCCAGTCGCTGATCTGTGCGGCGCGGGTGTTCTCGGAGACGGCGGCGCGGCGCAGTCTGTTCATCGCGTCCGCGACGTCCTCGGGGACGGGTGTCGCGGGGATGAGCGGCCCGGTGTCGGCGCTGCGGACCAGGTGGGTGGGCGGATCCTGTCGTCGCACTGTGTCCAGTCTCCCGTTCCCTCACCCGGTCGGCGTCTCCGAGCACCGAACGTTACGCCGACCGGTGTCGCTGCTTCAGGCCAGTTCGGTCAGCGGCGGCGGTGCCCAACCACCGTTGCCGACGAAGCTCTTCGGCACGTAGCAGCGGAAGGTGAGCGAGAACGGTGTGTCCGGTGCGGACGGCAGCCAGTTCGACTCCGGTACGCCGGGAACGGGATTCGGGCCTACACCGAGCGTCAGCGAACCGTCGGCTCCATAGGTCACCGGCGAGTGGTCGTTGATGTTGTAGCGGTGCAGCGCGTTGGGGATGACGCGGAAGTCGGGGACCGAGACGAGGATGACCGACCAGTACCCGTCCACGACGGAGGACGGTAGGTCGTCGGCCGGGAAGTGCAGCGTGTAACTCTTCCCGCCGTCGAGTGGGCCGCCGTCGGCGCCGTGGCTGGTGTTGAAGTAGATCACCTCCTCGGAGGTGTTCGCCCAGATGCCGAGCAGGTCGACGACGGTGCGGGTGGTGTAGTCGGCGCCGTAGTTGCCCGACGCCATGCCGCCCACCCACCTGTTCACGTACGGCGTGCTCTTCGTGAGCGCGAACTCCTTGAACTCGGGGACGACCGACGTCCGCAGGAAGGTGTCGACCCGGGCCCGCACCGCCGGATCGGTCGCCAGGTGGTCGGCGACGGACCGGGCGAGGATCTGCATGCGGAACGCGGCGGGGGAGACGTCGCTGGCGCTGGCCAGGACGGCGTCGAGGTTGTCGAAGATGTCGGCCCCCAGGAGGTCCGCGTTCCCGAAGGCAGGGATGTCCGGCGGTGCGGCGACGGTCACGTCGCCCAGCGGGGTGGCCGTGAACTCGTGCTGCAGCGCGACGGCACCGTCGGGGTCGTCGGCGAGTTCGATCCGCGCGAGCATCTTGGCCTTGGCGGAATGCAGTTCCAGACGGGTGGCGCCGTCCGGGATCGGCGGGAAGGTTCCCGGCTTGACCAGCGCGAACGTCCCGTGCGGCTTCGACGGGGTGGTCCGGTCGTTGATGTTGAACACCACTTCGCCCCACTCGTCGAGGACCTGCGCGGTGTAGTAACGCCCGGTGATCGCCGGCACGTCCAGAAGTACGGCGGTGTCGTCGTCCACGGCGAACCACGCCTCCAGGTAGGCGACGTCGAAGTTCGGGTTGACGAAGTCGGCGCTGCCCAGCGGGTTGTACCTGATCCGGTTGTAGGCGAATCCGTCTGCGGCCCGGTCGGTGTTCTCCTGCCGGATCACGAGGAATCGCGCCAACAGATAGATGTACGCCTGCCGGATGTCGTCGTCGGTGGGCGTCCAGTGGGTCGGTGACTCGGTCATCGAGCGTGACTCCTTCGCAAGTTCGGGCGCCACCCCCGGTGGCAGTTTTTCGATGGTCTCCGAGGGGCGTCTGCACCGGCCTCACCCGCACCGTATGAACTCCGACTTCAAACTCATCATAAGTGGGAATTATGACGATCAAGATTAGTCGTTTCATTACGTGATGCGTTACGTTTCAAAGGCTGTAATGTAATGAATCGTGCAGCAGCAGCCGGAGAACGAGGGACCGAAGCCGGGACGCCCCCGGAAGTACGCCAGCGACGCCGACCGTGTCCGCGCCTTCCGTGCGCGGCAGAAGCAGCGGGAACGCGACGGTGACGTCGAGGCGGTCGAGACCGCGACACCCACCGAGGCGGTTGGCGTCCTCGAGAAGACGCTGACCGACCTGCGCGCCCTGAGCGCAGGCACGCTCGAGCAGTTCACCGTCGTCGCCCGGCAGATCACCGCCGCGGTCGACCGCCTCGCCGACCCCGAGGTCGTCGACGCCGCCCTCCACCGCGCCAACGTCGAACTCGCGCAGACCAAGGCCGCCCACGCCACCGAACTCGCCGATCTGCGCGCGAAACTCGATATCGCGGTCGACGACCGCGCGAACGCCGACGCGGCCGTCGTCGCGGTCGACGCGGAATATGCCGCCGCCGCCGAGGCCCACAACGCCGAGATCGAGACACTCGCGACGGCCCACGAGGCGCGCCTGCAGGAACTCGCGGACGAGAAGACCTCTGCTCTGGCGGACCGCGACGCGGCACTCGCCGCAGCAGACGAACGAGCCGACCTGCTGCGCGACCAGCTCCGCGAGAGTCAGGAACACCTGGCGGCCGCCGAGCGTCGCGCCGACGCCGCCGAACAAGCGGCGGCGACCGAGAAGCAGCGCGGCACCGAGTCGTCGGAGGCCGCGGCGCGGCATCTCACGCAGGTCACCGCCGTGTTCGAGCAGCGCATCGACGATCTGCGGACGGCGGCGGACACTGCCGCACACGCCGCGACGGCCACGGTCACACGCCTCGAAGCCGCGGTCGACCAGGAACGCGGCGCCGCCGCCGCGGCGAACCAGAGGATCGACGCCCTCCGCGACGAGTTGGAACGCTGCCGCATCGAGGCCGGGCAGGCGGGAGCAGCGGAAGCCGCACAGCGGGAGCAGGTGGCCGCCCTCCGGGAGGAGATCGCGCAACTGCGAGCGGAAAGAACGGCGCCGGCACCACCGGCCGAGAAGGAGGGGCGGCGCGAGAAGCAGCGACCGGTCTGACCGACAGCGCCCACTGCGCGGCGGATGTCGGTCGCCGGTGGCTCCGCCCTACCTATGTGCTCTGCCTCGAGGTCGATGTGTATCTGTTGCGGAATGCGAGGATCGAACGCGTCGCGGGAATTTCTCGTCGACCCGCCGCGCTGTGCGGTGATACCGGTGACATTTCATGAAGGAGGACGAATGGCCGACACGCGCACGGCGATCCTGGCGGGCGGATGCTTCTGGGGCATGGAGGACCTGATTCGCAGGCAGCCCGGCGTCCTGTCGACCCGAGTCGGCTACACCGGGGGAAGCAACGACAACCCCACGTACCGCAACCATCCCGGGCACGCCGAAGCCGTGGAGATCGTCTACGACCCCGAGCGCACCGACTACCGCGCGCTGCTGGAGTTCTTCTTCCAGATCCACGACCCGTCCACCGAGAACCGTCAGGGCAACGACGTCGGAACCTCGTACCGGTCGGCGATCTATTACCTCGACGACGAGCAGAAGCGGGTCGCCCTGGCCACCATCGTCGACGTCGACGATTCGCGGCTGTGGCCCGGCAAGGTCGTGACCGAGGTGACGCCCGCGAGCACCTTCTGGGAAGCGGAACCGGAGCACCAGGACTACCTGTTGCGTTACCCGGACGGCTACACCTGCCACTTCCCCCGCCCGGGCTGGAAGCTGCCGAACTCCAACGGCGCGTAGCAGTTCCTCACTCAGGTGGGGGCACGACAGAGAAGGGGCCAGCGACGATGAACGCCGCACCCGACGTCCGGATCCTGCGCGGCGAGGCGGAGTTGTTGCGCGCCAACGACATCTTCCGGACCGCGATGGTGGGGCTGCCGCATCTCGGTGACCTCGCGGCGGGGGAGATAGCGGACCTTCTCGAGCCGGGCCGCACGCTCGGCGCGTTCGTGGACGGGGTCATGGTCGGCACCGCGGACAGCACCGGCGGGGAGCTGACGCTGCCCGGCGGGGCGCGCGTCCCGCACGCCGCCGTCACCCACATCGGGGTGCTCCCCACGCACACCCGGCGCGGGGTGCTGCGGGCGCTGGTCACCACACAGCTCCGCACGGCACGGGGCAACGGCGACGTGGCCGCGACGCTGCGCGCCTCCGAGGCCACCATCTACGAACGCTTCGGATACGGCGTCGCGGGCAGTTCCGCGACGTGGGAACTGGTGACACGGCGCGCTCGGCTGCGGACCTCGTCCGATCGCCCGGTCCGGTTCGTCGACGTCGACCCCGCCGTGTGCGAACGGATCTACACGTCGACGCGCAGCGACCGTCCCGGCACCATCGACCGGGCGCCGCAGTGGTGGGCGTTCGGGCGTCGCCGTGACTCCCGGTCCACCGCACACCCCGGCTACCTCGTGGTCTGCGGGGCTCCGGGCGCCGAAACGGGGTACGTGAGGTACCGGCCCGCCACCCCCGAGCGCTGGTTCTCCGCCGACCAGAGGACCGTGATCGTCGAGGACCTCGTCGCCGCCGACGCCGACACCACGACTGCGCTGCTTCAGTTCCTCCTCACCCTCGACCTCGTGGACCGGCTCGTGTTCACCGCACTTCCCGTCGACACCGCGCTGCCGTGGCTGCTCACCGACCACCGCGCCGCCCGGATGGTGTCGGCGAGCGACGAGACGTGGCTGCGGGTGCTCGACGTGCCGCGCGCCCTCGCGGCCCGTGAGTACCGCGGTACCGGATCGGTGACGATCGAGGTCGAGGACGCGGTGATCCCCGAGAACAGCGGCCGCTACCTGATCTCCGGCGGCGAAGCGACCGCGACGCACGACAGCCCGCAGATCGTCGTCGACGCGTCCGCACTGGGATCGGTCCTGCTCGGTGGGGTGCGCTGGCACCAGCTCGCCGACAGCGGCCGGGTCCGCGTCCTCGACACCGCCGCCCTCGATGCGGCCGAGGACCTGTTCTGGTGGCCGCGGGCGGCGTTCGCGGGTTTCACCTTCTGACGGGTCGGGAGAAAATCGGGCATCCCGGTCGTTGACAGGGGAGAGCACCGATCGAAAGGACCCACATGATCCCCGCACTGTTCGTGCTGTACCTCGTGGTGGAGGTCGCGACGGTGGTGTGGCTCGGCAGCACCATCGGCGTCGGCTGGACCATCCTGCTGTTCCTGGCGACCTGGGCGATCGGCTTGTGGCTGGTGAGGTCGCAGTTCCGCAAGGTGCTGACGCAGTTCCGGGACGCCGGCCAGAACGCGGCCTCCGTCGGAGGCGCCGTCGCCGACGGCGCCCTCGTCGCGGGCGGCACCGCCCTGCTGATCGTTCCGGGCCTCGTCACCAGCGTGCTCGGTCTCCTGATGCTGGCACCCCCGACCCGACGGGTCCTGCGCCCGCTCGCGGTGCTGCTCGGCGGACGCCGCCTCGCCGTCGTCACCGCGTCCGGCGCCGCCGGTGCGGGCGTCTACGCCCGCACCCGCCGCACGACGGTGGTCGACGGCGTCGTCGTCGAGGACACCGTCGTCGACACCGGCACCGACCCGTTCGGTTCGCCGTCGACACACATCGTCGACCCCTTCGCGATCGAGGGTGAGATCGTCGCCCCCGACCATCCCCGTGCGCAGCGCCCGGACCACGGGCAGGCACACTGAATCCCTGTGAGTACCCAACTGTTGGTCGGCGGCAGGATCTACAGCCCGGCGGCACCGGACGCGACATCGATGGCGATCACGGACGGCACCGTCGTCTGGGTCGGTGAGGACCGGCCCGGTCGCGCACTGCATCCCGACGCGGAGGTCATCGACCTCGACGGCGCGTTCGTCGGACCCGGCTTCGTCGACACCCACGTCCACACCACCGCGGTCGGGCTCACCCTGACCGGCCTCGACGTCGCGGGCGCCCGTTCCCTCCGTGAGTGCCTCGATCTGGTGCGCGCCTATGCCGCCACCCACGACGACGCGGTCGTGTGGGGTCAGGGCTGGGACGAGACGGCCTGGCCCGACGCGGACCGCGGACCGACCACCGCCGAACTCGACGAGGCGGCTCCCGGCCGCGCGGTGTACCTGGCCCGGATCGACGCCCACTCCGCGGCCTGCTCGACGCCCCTGCGTGCGTCGGCTGCCGTCCCGGGTGACGAGCCCGTCACCGCGGGCGACCATCACCGGATCCGCGCTGTCGCCCGCGAACTGCTGACCGCGGAGCAGCGGGCCCGGGCCCGGTCCGCCGCACTCGACCGCGCCGCCGCCCTCGGCATCGTCGCGGTCCACGAATGCTCCGGCCCGGACATCGCGGGCCGCACCGACCTCGCCGAACTCCTCGCCACCGACCACGGCGTGCAGGTCCGCGCCTTCTGGGGCGAGGCCGTCACCGACGCCGACGAGGCCACCGCCCTCCTCGCCGCCACCGGCGCCCACGCCCTCGGCGGCGACCTGTTCGTCGACGGCGCGATCGGCTCCCGCACCGCCTGGCTGTCGCAGCCGTACGCCGACCGCCCGCACACCGGCACCAGCTACCTCGACGTCGACGCCGTCGCGGCACATCTGCGGGCCTGCACCATCGCAGGCATCCAAGCCGGCTTCCACGTCATCGGTGACGCCGCCGTCGACGCCGCGGTCGCCGGGTTCGAGCGGGTCGTCACCGAACTCGGTGGTCCCGCGGTCGCGTCGTGCGGGCACCGCCTCGAACACGTCGAGATGATCGGCGCAGAGCAGTCCGCGAAGCTCGCCGCGTGGGGTGTCGTCGCCAGCGTGCAACCCGGGTTCGACGCCCTGTGGGGCGGCGCCGACGGCATGTACGCCCGCGCGCTCGGCGCCGACCGGGCGTTGGCGATGAACCCGTTCGCGGCGATGGCCTCGGCCGGGGTGTCCCTCGCGATCGGATCCGACGCGCCGGTCACGCCGCTGAACCCGTGGGATTCGCTGCGCGCGGCCGTCCACCACCGCACCGACGGCAGCGGCATCTCGCCGCGCGCCGCCTACTCGGCCGCCACCCGCGGCGCGTGGCGCGCCGGCGGGGTCCGCGACGGACTGGCCGGCACCCTCGTCCCCGGCGCGCCCGCGTCGTACGCGGTGTGGGAGGCCGGTGACCTCGTCGTCACCGCCGCGAAGGACACGGTGCAGCGGTGGTCCACCGACCCGCGGTCGCGGGTGCCCGCGATGCCGCGCCTCGACGACGACACACCGAACCCCGTGTGCCTGCGCACGGTGCACCGCGGCGTCACCATCCATGAGCGCTGACCACCCTGGTCGCGCCCGCCGGGCGGTGCCGGTCCTGCGGAACTCCCTGCTCGCGGTCGCGTCCGGGTTTCTGCTGTTCGCGAGTTTCCCGCCGCGACCGCTGTGGTTCCTCGCGCCCGTGGGGATCGCGTTGCTGGTCCTCGTGCTCACCGACCTGGGACGCGGCACGCGCCGCCTGCGCGCCGGTTTCGGGTACGGCTACCTGGCCGGACTCGGGTTCCTGCTGCCCCTGCTGCCGTGGATCGGTGAGTACGTCGGCCCGGTGCCGTGGCTCGCGCTCTCCGGGGTCGAGGCACTGTTCGTCGGCCTGTTCGGACTCACGGCGGTCGCGGTGGCCCGACTTCCCCTCGCGCCGCTGTGGATCGCCTGCGTATGGTCCCTGACGGAATGGCTGCGCTCGATCGTCCCGTTCGGCGGATTCCCGTGGGGCAGGCTCGCTTTCGGGCAGAGCGAGGGGCCACTCCTGCCACTGGCGAGCATCGGCGGCGCCCCCCTCGTCAGCTTCGCCGTCGCGCTGACGGGAACCGCGCTCGCCGCCCTCGTCGCGGTGGCGGTCAGGGCGCCCCGGGAACCGCGACGATGGATCGCGCCCGCGGCGACGGCCGCGGTGATGCCGATCGTCGCCGTCGCACTCGCCCCCACCATCCCCGGCATGGACTCCGCCGAATCCGGCTCGATCACCGTCGCCGCCATCCAGGGCGGAGTCCCGCGACTCGGCCTCGACTTCAACGCGCAGCGGCGCGCCGTCCTCGACAACCACGTCCGGCAGACCCTCGAGCTCGCCACCGACGTCGACGCAGGCGTCACCCCGCAACCCGACCTCGTGATCTGGCCCGAGAACGCGTCCGACATCGACCCGTTCCGCAACGCCGACGCCGCCGCGTCGATCACCGCGGCCGCCCGCGCCGTCGACGCCCCGATCCTCGTCGGAACGGTCCTCGTGCGGAAGGACGGCACCACCACCAACACCGTCGTCGTCTGGGACCCCGACAGCGGTCCCGGCGAGGAACACGACAAGAAGATCATCCAGCCGTTCGGCGAGTACCTGCCGTACCGCGAGTTCTTCCGCCACTTCTCCGAGTACGCCGACCGCGCCGGGAACTTCAGCCCCGGCGACGGTGACGGCGTCGTGCACGCGGCCGGGATACCCGTCGGCGTCGCCACCTGCTACGAGGTCGCGTTCGACCGCGCCCTCACCGACGCGGTCCGCGCCGGCGCGCAGCTGATCGCGGTGCCGACCAACAACGCCACGTTCGGCGACACCGAGATGACGTATCAGCAGCTCGCGATGTCCCGGTTGCGGGCCGTCGAGCACGGCCGCGCCGTCGTGGTCGCCGCCACGTCCGGTGTCAGCGCGATCGTCGCACCCGACGGAACTGTGACGGATTCGTCGGCACTTTTCGAGCCCACGACACTGGTGGCGCAGGTTCCGCTTCGATCCTCCACTACGCTGGCTACTCGGCTCGGTTCGATTCCGGAGTTCGCTCTGGCCGCCGCAGCCACCCTGGCCCTGATCGCCGCAGCACTGCGCACCGCAGGAAGGCGACGCCGGCCGGCCGCACCCTCAACTGAGGGTGCGGATGTTCACGGAAAGGACCAGCCTCGGCTGGGGGAGAGGATCGAATGAGCGCGGGTAAGCCGACCGGGGACAAGCCGAGCTCGAGCACGTTGGTGATCATTCCGACGTACAACGAGAGCGAGAACATCGCACTGATCATCGGCCGCCTGCACGCGGCCGTGCCCGGTGCCCATGTTCTCGTCGCCGACGACGGCAGCCCCGACGGCACCGGCGACATCGCCGACAAGCTCGCCGCCGACGACACCGACGGACGCATCCACGTGATGCACCGCACCGAGAAGAACGGACTCGGCGCCGCCTACATCGCCGGATTCCAGTGGGCGCTGCAGCGTGACTACCAGGTCGTCGTCGAAATGGACGCCGACGGCAGCCACGCACCCGAACAGCTGCACCGCCTCCTCGACAAGATCGACGAGGGCGCCGACGTCGTCGCCGGATCCCGCTACGTGCCCGGCGGCAGCGTCGTGAACTGGCCGCGGCGTCGCGAGATCCTCTCCCGCGGCGGCAACATCTACTCCCAGCTCGCGCTCGGCGTGAAGATCAAGGACATCACCGGCGGGTACCGCGCCTACCGGCGCGTCGTCCTCGAAACCCTCGACCTCGGGGCCATCGAATCCGCCGGCTACTGCTTCCAGATCGACATGGGCTGGCGCGCGCTGCAGGCCGGCTTCACCATGGTCGAGGTGCCCATCACGTTCACCGAACGCGAATTCGGCGAGTCCAAGATGTCCGGCAACATCATCACCGAGGCCTTCACCAAGGTCCTCGGGTGGGGCATGGCAAATCGCTGGCGCAAAGTGAAGGCCCTCGTCGGCAAGTGACGACACGAGAAAGCCCCGGAGGATGTCCTCCGGGGCTTCTTCGTATCTACGACCTGACGTGTACCAGGCTCCGCTACGCTCCGCGTCGCTGACCCATCGGCGCCGGCTCCGCTACGCTCCGCGTCGCTTGGTCTTGAGCAGGTCCAGACGCTCCTTCAACAGCTCCTCGAGCTCTTCGACGGAGCGGCGTTCGAGCAGCATGTCCCAGTGCGTGCGGGGCGGCTTGACCTTCTTGACCTCGGGTGCCGCGCCCTCGAGGAGGGTGCCCTCGAGTCCGTTCTTGCACAGCCAGGTGCCGGGGATCTCGGCCTCGTCGGCGAACGGGACGTCGAATTCCTCGCCGTTGTCGCAGCGGTAGCGGGCGATCCTCCGGGGCGCGAGGTCGTGGTCACGGTCCGTTTCGTAGCTCACCGCTCCGAGGCGGCTCCCTCGAAGTACGCGATCTGCCATGGTGGTGGTGTCCTCTCCTCAGCCGTTCTCACTGATCTCAACGTCACGGATCTGCGGATCGTTCCCGCACGCAGCGCAAAGTCACATGGATTCTACCGGGTGCGCCGATGCGGTCCCGGACCCGTCGGTCGACGGGCCGGTCGCCCACGTATCGTGGGTTCGGTGACCGGCCCGACGCGCAGACAGCAATCGTGCGTGTGGTGTGGCCGGGAGGTTGCAGACGCCGGGGTGGGTCGGCGCAGGCGCTACTGCAAGCAGTCGTGCCGTCAGCGGGCGTACGAGCAGCGGTCCGCGGTCAAGGGGACGACGATCGCGGCGGACTCGACGATTCTCACGGCGGTGGAGGCCGAGGCGGCGATGGACCGCATGTTCGAGGTCCGCTGCGCCGCGGAGGACGTTGCCACCGCGGCCGGCGAGGGCGCGGACCCGGCGGAGCTCGCGCAACTGTGCGCCACTCTGGTCCGGTTGGCGCGGGACGCCGAACGTCTGCGCTGACGGAGCGAATCTTCCGCATCCTTCGGGCGGACGCCCCGGTTCACGGGTAACACCGGGCCGTCGGGTCTCGACAAAGGCACAGACGCACAAAACGCCGAGCGGTACGCAACCCTGGCTACTAGTCTGGGAACACAGCCACGACACGCCGCGATCGAACCGCAACCATCCCTTTGCGTGAGGATTACGATGAAGGATTCCTCCTCTCCAGATCCCAAGCGGGACGCATCATCGACACGGGATCCGCAGCGAGGCCGGCCAGACCCGACAGCGAGCGACAACGACACCGAACCCCGATCCGCGCAGTCGGATTCCGGGGCGTTTCCGTTGTCCGCGGTCCAGCGGACGATGTGGTTCTCGCAGCAGCTCAATCCGACGGTGCCGACGTTCATCGCGCAGTACGTCGAACTGCACGGCGACATCGACCTACCGTTGCTTCGGGAGTCCGCGCTCGCGGCGGCGCACGAGTTCCAGTCACCTTTCCTGACATTGGTCGAGATCGACGGCGAGCCGCGTCAGATCGTCGACCCGTCGATCGACTCGAGTATCGGTTTCTTCGACTTCCGCGGCGAACGCGACCCGATGGCGGCCGCGCACGCCTGGATCGACACCGACTACGTGACACCTATCCGGATCACCCGCGACCGCTTGGTGGAGATGACGATCCTCCAGGTCGGCGACCGAGACTACCTGTGGTACACACGGATTCACCATGTCGCGCTCGACGGGTACAGCGGCATGACGATGGTGAACCGGATCGCGGCCCTGTACACGGCCGCGGCGAAGGGCGTCGAGCCGGAACCGAGTCGGGCACTGGATCTTCGGCGGCTCTACGACCTGGACGTCGGGTACCGCGAATCGAGCAGGTTCGCCTCGGATCGGGAATACTGGGCCGAACACATTCGCGGCATCGAGTCCGGATCGACCCTCGCCGAAGGCGAGGGTCCAGTCTCTGCCCGCAGCAGGCTCGAGAGCGCTGTCCTCTCGCAGCCGACCCTGGACCGTCTCGGTGCCACCGACGACCTGTTCGGCGGCACGCCTGCGGCGGTGCTGGTCGCCGCGTTCGCGTGCTATCTCGCGCGCATGACCGGTCGACGTGACGTCCTGGTCAACCTGCCCGTCTCGGCGCGCACCACCGCGCCCCTGCAGCGGTCCGGCGGCATGCTCGTCAACGTCGCGCCCCTGCACATCCAGGTCGACGCCGACGACACCGTCAGGTCGCTGGTGCAGCGGGTGCAACTGGAACTGATGGGTGCGCTGCGGCATCAACGGTGCAGCATCGAGGACATTCGCCGTGACGCCGGACTGACGGGCGCGCGGCAGGGCCTGACCGGACCGATGGTCAACGTGATGCTGTTCCGGCAGGAGATCACGCTGGGGTCCGTCGTCGGCGAGTACCACATCGTCACCTCGGGACCCGTCCAGGACCTGCTGGTGAACATCTACCAAAGTGGCTCTCCGGCAAAGACACTCGTCGACTTCCGAGGTAACCCGAACCGGTACGGGGCGGACGACCTGCGCGAGCACCACCGGCGGTGCGTCGCCCTCGTCGAGGAGTTCGTCGCCGCCGCACCGGACGCCCGCGTCGACTCCGTCCATCCCGAGTCCGCGGCCATCGGCGACGATCGGCTGCGCACCGCCGCCGACGTCGACTACTGGCGCACGGAGTTGGCCGGACTGCCCGTCGCACCCACCCTGCCCGGAGCCAGGCCCGACCAGCGGCAACCCGGCTACACCACAACGGAATTCGTCCTCGGTTCGGGTATCGCGGACGGGTTGCGGGCGCTGGCCACCCGGATCGGTGTCGAGACGGTGACGGTGCTGCACACCGCGCTCGCCGTCCTCGTCGGCAGGCTCACCGGAGCCGACGACTTCGCCACCGCCACCGATGTCACCCCGCCCTCCTACAGTGCCGACAAGCCACCCGACGGTCCGGCCGCTTCTGGACCGGATCCGATGCGGAGGGGGACCGCAGCGGATCCGCTGCCCATCCGCTCCCGACTCGATCCCGCCACCTCCTTCGCCGAGCAGGTCCGCCGCACCGCCGACAGCGTGCGCCGCGCCGCCGAGCACGCCTCGACCCCCCGCTCGCGCCTCGCCGAGACGCTCGACCTTCCCGATGTTCCGCTCGCCGTCACGGCCCCGGACGTCGATCCCCACCGCGCCCACCTGGTGCTCCAGTACCGGCCCGGCCCCGTTCCGGCCCTCGTCGCGCACGAGGCCAACGACGTGTTCGCACCGGAAGCCGTCGCCACCGTCGTCGCCCGCCTCGAACGCATCCTCGCTGCGGTGTCCGCGGACCCCGACCTGGCCATCGGTGACATCCCGGTGCTCTCCGCCGCGGAGGCGGACGCGCTGGCCCCGGTGTGGGGTCCGTCGCGCGCCGACCCGCGGACGTTGGCGCAGCTCATGTCGGACGCTGTCGAGGCCGGACCGGACCGGACCGCCGTCGTCGACGGCGCCCGCACCCTCACCTACCGGGAACTCGCCGACCGCTCCGCCGCGCTGGCCGCGGTCCTCGCCGGTCGCGGCGCCGGACCCGGCTCGGTGGTGGCGCTCTCGATCGCGCGATCCATCGAATCGGTGACCGCGTGGTGGGCGGTCGTGCGGTGCGGTGCCGCGTTCGTGCCGGTCGATCCGAACTATCCGGCGGACCGCATCGAGCACATGCTCGTCGATTCCGGCGCCTCCCTCGGCCTGACCGTCCGGGCACACCGCGACCAGCTGCCCGACCTGGTCGAATGGTTCGACGTCGACGAGGTCGATCTCACGGCACCACCCGCGGCGGAGTTGCCGCGGGCGCGGGTCGACGACGTCGCCTACCTGATCTACACCTCCGGGTCCACGGGTCTGCCGAAGGGGGTCGTCGTCGCGCACCGCGGGTTGGCGAACCTGATGGAGGAGGCGCGGCAGCGGTTCGAGGTGACCGCGGACAGTCGCACGTTGCACTTCTCGTCGCCGAGTTTCGACGCGTCGATACTCGAACTGCTGCTGGCGGTGGGATCGGGCGCGACGATGGTCGTCGCGCCGCCGACGGTGTACGGCGGCGAGGAACTGAAGGAGGTGCTGCGGAACGTCACGCACGGGTTCGTCACCCCGGCAGCGTTGGCGTCCGTCGACCCGACCGGACTGGACGACCTGCGGTGCGTGATCACCGGCGGCGACGTGTGCCCACCGGAGTTGGTCCAGCAGTGGACCACCGACGACAGGCGCCTGTTCAACGCGTACGGCCCGACCGAGACGACCGTCGTCGCGGGTATCAGCTCACCGTTGACAGCGGACCGGCCGGTGACGATCGGTGGACCCTCGCGGGGCAGCGGGTCGCTCGTCCTCGACGACCGGCTCCATCCCGTCCCGGTGGGAGTGGTGGGGGAGTTGTACGTGACGGGCCCGAGTGTGGCCCGCGGGTACCGGAATCGTCCGGGGACGACGGCGGAACGGTTCGTGGCGGACCCGTTCACCGGGGGAAGGATGTACCGAACCGGGGACCTCGTGCGCTGGAACGGCCAGGGGGAGCTGGAATACCTGGGGCGCAGCGACTTCCAGATCAAGATCCGCGGGTTCCGAGTGGAGCTGGGCGAGATCGACTCGGTGCTCCGCGCCGATCCCGCGGTCGCGTTCGCCGCCACCGCGGGACACCTGCGGCAGTCGGGCGACCTGGCGCTCGTCGGGTACGTGCTGCCCGCCGAGGGGGCCGTGGTCGACGAGGCCGCGCTGCTGGCCCACGCGGCCGCGTCGCTGCCTGCGCACATGGTGCCCGCCGCCCTCGTCGTCCTCGACACCCTGCCGCTGACCCCGGCGGGGAAGGTGGACCGGCGGGCGTTGCCGCAGCCGCGGTTCGACACCACCACGACCGCCTACCGCGAGCCGGCCACCGACACCGAGCGTCGCATCGCGGAGGTCTTCGCGGATGTTCTCGGCGCCGCCCGCGTCGGCGTCGACGACAGCTTCTTCGACCTCGGTGGCGACTCCCTGATCGCCACCCGGGTCGTCGCCCGGATCAACGCCGCGCTGGGGACCTCGCTCGGGGTCCTCGACCTCTTCGAGGCGCCGACGGTGGCAACCCTCGCGGCACGCGGCGACGTCGCGGACACCACGGGGGTGCGGCGGGCGCTGGAGCCGCGACTGCACGACACCCCGGTTCCGGTGTCGCTGGCGCAGCAGCGGATGTGGGTGGTCAACCAACTCGACACCACGTCCGCGGTGTACAACATCCCGATCGCGGTGCGGCTCACCGGCGAACTGGACGTGACGGCGTTGACCGCCGCGCTCGGGGACGTCGTCGACCGCCACCAGACGCTGCGCACCGTCTTCCCGAACACCCCGACCGGGCCCGTCCAGCAGGTGCGGTCCGCGACGGAGGCCACCCCGGACCTGACGCCCGTCGACGTGCCCGTCGACCGACTGCGCCCCCGGGTGCGGGACCTGGCGACGACGGGGTTCGACGTCACCACGAGCACGGCGCTGCGCGCGACGCTGCTGCGGATCGCGCCCACCACCCATGTGCTGGTCCTCGTCGTCCACCACATCGCGGCCGACGGGCTGTCGATGGGACCGTTGGCACGGGACGTGCTGACCGCCTACGCGGCGCGGATCGAGGGACGGGCACCGACGTGGACGCCCCTGCCGGTGCAGTACGCCGACTACGCGTTGTGGCAGCGGGACCTGCTCGGGTCGGCGGACGACCCGGACAGCCTGCTGGCGCGGCAGCTGCGGTTCTGGACCGGGGCGCTCGCCGGCGCCCCCGAGGTGCTGTCGCTGCCCATCGACCGGCCGCGTCCGGCGCGGGCCTCGATGCGGGGCGGAACGGTCGACGTCTCACTCGACGCGGACCTGCACGCCCGGCTCCTCACCCTCGCGCACGACCGCGGCACCAGCCTGTTCATGGTGTTGCACGCGGCGCTGGCGGTGCTGCTGGCCCGCTCGAGCGGCGAGTCGGACATCTCCATCGGGTCGCCGGTGTCGGGGCGCGGCGAGGCGGGGCTCGACGACCTCGTCGGCATGTTCGTCGGCACCCTCGTGCTGCGCGCGCAGGTCGACCCGGCGGAACCGTTCACCGCGCTGTTGGACCGCGTCCGCGCCGACGACCTCGCCGCCCTCGGTCGCACGGACCTGCCGTTCGAGGTGCTCGTCGACGCCATGAACCCGGCCCGCACGACGGCGCACTCGCCGCTGTTCCAGGTGATGCTCGTGCTGCAGGCCGCCGTCGACGCACACCTGGAGCTGCCGGGTGTCACGGCGGACGTGGAGGACGTCGACACGGGCACCGCGAAGTTCGACCTGCAGGTGATCGCCACCGAGCACACCACCGCGGACGGTGCACCGGGGCCGCTGGACACCCAGTTCGCGTATGCGAAGGACCTGTTCGAGCACACCACGATGTCGGCGATGGCGGACCGCTTCGTCCGGGTCCTCGAGGCGGTGACCGCGGCCCCGGACGCCGTGGTCGGCGACCTGCCCGTCGTCGGCGCGGACGAGCACCGCCGCGTCGTGCAGGACTGGAACGACACCTCGGTCCCCGTCGCGCCGGACACGCTGCCCGCCCTGCTGCGGGCACAACGCGGCCGCACCCCGGACGGCGTCGCCCTGGTCTTCGGCGACCACAGCTGGACCTACGCCGAGTTCGGAGCGCGGGTCGGCGATCTCGCGCGGGTCCTCGTCGCCCGCGGCGTCGGGCCCGGTGCGCGGGTCGCGGTGGCGTTGCGCCGTTCCGACGACCTCCTCGTCGCGATCCACGCGGTGGTCGGCGCCGGCGCGGCATATGTGCCGCTCGACCCGGACCACCCGCAGGCTCGGACCCGGTACGTCCTCGACAGTGCGGGCCCCACCGTCGTCCTGACCACCACGACGCTGGTCGACCGGTTGCCCGAGGATGCGCCGCTCCTACTCCTCGACGACCTCGATCCGGCGGCCGAGCCGGCCGTCGACCTGCCGGACCCACACCCGGATTCGGCGGCGTACGTCCTGTACACGTCCGGGTCGACGGGCCGACCGAAGGGGGTGGAGGTCACCCACCGCGCGATCGTGAACCGGCTGCAATGGATGCAGGACACGTACCCGCTCGACAGCTCCGACGCGGTGCTGCAGAAGACACCGGTGACCTTCGACGTGTCGGTGTGGGAGTTGTTCTGGCCCCTGATGACCGGAGCACGGCTCGTCGTCGCGGCCCCCGACGGCCACCGCGACCCCGACTACCTGTCCCGGATCATCGCCGCCGAACACATCACGACAATGCACTTCGTGCCGTCGATGCTCGCGACGTTCCTGTCCGCGGCGCGGCCCGAGGAGTGCGCCGGCCTGCTGCGCGTGTTCTGCAGCGGTGAGGCCCTGCCACCGGCGACCGCCGAGACGTTCCGCCGGTTCTGCGGCGCCGCGCTGCACAATCTGTACGGGCCGACGGAGGCCGCGGTCGACGTCACCGCCTGGGAGATCTCCGCCGCCGACACGGGCACCGTGCCGATCGGCTCGCCGGTGTGGAACACCCGGCTCTACGTCCTCGACTCCCGGCTGCACCCGGTCCCGGTCGGGGTGCGCGGCGAGTTGTACCTCGCGGGCGTCCAGATCGCCCGCGGCTACGTCGGGCGTCCCGACCTGACCGCGGACCGGTTCGTCGCCGACCCGTTCGCCCCCGACCCCGGCGCACGCATGTACCGCACCGGCGACGTGGTGCGGTGGCTCGAACGCCCGAGCCGCGCACCCGGCCGGCCGAGCGCCGGCGTCCTGGAATACCTGGGGCGCAGCGACTTCCAGGTCAAGCTGCGGGGCCAGCGCATCGAACTCGGCGAGGTCGAGGCCGCCCTCCTCGGCGCCGACGGGGTCGCGCAGTCCGTCGTCGTGGTGCACCGCGACGACATCACCGGCGAATCGCTCATCGGCTACGTGGTCGCCGAACCGGGCCGCGACGTCGACCCGGCCGCGGTCCGGGCCGCCGCGGCGACGGAACTGGCCGCGTACATGGTGCCCGCGCAGGTGTTCGTCCTCGACGAGTTCCCCCTCGGGTCGACGGGAAAGCTGGACCGGCGGGCGTTGCCGGAACCGGAGTTCGTGGTGTCGTCGGCGGAGTTCGTCGCCCCCCGCAACCCCGTCGAGGAGATCCTCTGCGCGATCGTCGCCGACCTGGTGGCGGCGCCGCGGGTCGGGGTGCACGACAACTTCTTCGACCTGGGCGGCAACTCGCTGATCGCCGCCCGTCTGGTGGCCCGCGCGAACGCGGCACTGGGCAGCCGAATCGGCGTCCGCGAGGTGTTCGACGCGCCGACTGTCGCGACGCTGGCCCTGCGGGTCGAGTCGGCGACCGCGGCCGCCACCGACCGGCCCCCGCTCACTCCGGAACCACGACCGACACCGGTCCCCGTCGCGCTCGCCCAGCAACGCATGTGGTTCGTCAACCAGTTCGACACCACCTCACCGGCGTACAACATCGTCATGCCGATCCGACTGGACGGCGACCTCGACACCCACGCGCTGCAGGCCGCTGTCGGCGACGTCCTGGAACGGCACGAGGCGCTGCGGACCCGGTTCCCACTGGTCGGCGGCGCACCGACGCAGGAGGTCGTCGCGACCGCCGACGTCGCCCTCGACCTGACCGCGGTGTCGGTGCCCGAACCCGATCTGCCGCAGCGGATCACCGCGCTGGCGTCGGAGGGCTTCGACGTCACCGCGGCGCCCCCGCTGCGCGCCGCCCTGCTGCGGACCGCGCCGCAGGCGCACGTGCTGGTGATCGTGCTGCACCACATCTGCGCGGACGGCTTCTCCATGGCGCCGCTGGCGCGGGACGTGATGACCGCGTACGGCGCCCGGACCGCCGGACTGGTGCCGCAATGGACGCCGCTGCCGGTGCAGTACGCGGACTTCGCGCTGTGGCAGCAACGGGTGCTCGGCGCCGCGGACGACCCGGACAGCCTGATGGCCCGGCAACTCGACTACTGGACCACCACCCTGGCGGACCTGCCGGATCTGCTGCCGCTGCCCACCGACCGGCCCCGGCCCGCGACGCAGTCGCTGCGCGGGGCGGTGGCGCCGTTCACCATCGACGCAGAACTGCACCGGCGGCTGATCGCGACGGCCCGCGAACGCGGCACGACGGTGTTCATGGCGATGCACGCGGCGCTCGCGATCCTGCTTGCCCGCTCGTCGGGCACCACCGACGTCGCCGTCGGCACCCCGATCGCCGGGCGCGGGGAACCCGAACTCGACGACATGGTCGGCATGTTCGTGGGAACCCTGGTGCTGCGCACCGACGTGCGGCCCGACCTGTCGTTCGTCGACCTGCTGTCGGCGGTCCGGGAAAGCGACCTGCAGGCCTTCCATCAGTCCGACCTGCCGTTCGAGCGGCTGGTGGAGGTGATGGCGCCGGAACGCAGCACCGCGCACGCACCGCTGTTCCAGGTGATGTTCGAGTTCCGCAACACCGAACGCGCCCGGCTGGAGTTGCCGGGTCTGACGGTGTCGGCGGTCGACCTCGAGGTGTCCATCGCGAACTTCGACCTGCAGCTCACCTGCACCGAACAGTTCGACCCCGACGGCACCCCCGCCGGAATCGAGGCCGGATTCACCTACGCCACCGACCTTTTCGACACCTCCACCGTCGACGAGTTGTCGCGGCGGCTGCGGCGGATCCTGGCGTCGGTGACCGCGACACCCGACGCCCCGGTCGGGGACGTCACCGTCCTGGACGCCGGCACCGCGGCGACACTGGCCCCGGTACGCGGACCCGAACCCGTGCCCCCGCGCACCCTGCCCGACCTGCTGGCCGCGGCCGTCGCCGAAAACCCCGACGGCATCGCCCTCGTCGACGGCGCCGACGGCACCACCATGGGATACCGGGAACTCGACGCCGCGTCGAACCGGCTGGCGCGCCGCCTGATCGGGCTCGGCGCGGGCCCGGACACCGTCGTCGCGGTCGCGTTGCCGCGGTCCCCGCGGTCCGTGGTCGCCGTGTGGGCGGTCGCGAAGACCGGCGCCGCGTTCGTCCCGGTGGACCCGAACTATCCGGCCGACCGCATCCTGCACATGCTCGAGGACTCCGGCGCGGCCCTCGCCGTCACCCTCGACGAGCAACGCGGCATCGTCCCGGACGGGGTCGTCGCGGTCACCCTCGACGACGACGCATCCACCGACGCAGGCGACGGGCCGATCGGCGACGCGGACCGCACCACCGCGCTCCGCATCGATCATCCCGCCTACCTCATCTACACGTCCGGCTCGACCGGTGTGCCGAAGGGCGTCATCGTCACCCACCGCGGGTTGGCGAGCTTCGCTGCCGACGAACGCCGCCGGTACGAGATCAACGCCGAGTCGCGGACCCTGCACTTCTCGTCGCCGAGCTTCGACGCGTCGATCCTCGAACTGCTCCTCGCCGTCGGCGCGGGCGCGACGATGGTGGTCGCGCCGCCGGACGTGATCGGCGGCGGCGAACTCACCGACCTGCTCCGCCGGGAACGGGTCACGCACGCCTTCATCACCCCCGCCGCCCTCGGTTCCGTCGACGCCGACGCGGTGCCGGACCTGCGACGCGTCGCCACCGGCGGAGACAGCTGCCCGCCGGAACTGGTGCGCCAGTGGGCCACCGGAGACCGATCGATGTTCAACGCGTACGGCCCGACGGAGGCGACCGTCGTCGCCACCGTCACCGGACCGATGGACCCCGACAGGCCCGTCACCATCGGCCGGCCGCCGACCGGCGGCGCGGTCGTCGTCCTCGACGACCGGCTCCATCCCGTCCCGGCGGGAGTGGTGGGGGAGCTGTACGTGACGGGTCCGAGCGTGGCCCGCGGGTACCGGAATCGTCCGGGGACGACGGCCGAGCGGTTCGTGGCTGACCCGTTCACCGGGGGTCGGATGTACCGGACCGGGGACCTCGTGCGCTGGAACGGCAAGACGAGCGGAGCGACGGGGGACGGCCGGGGGGAGCTAGAGTACCTGGGGCGCAGCGACTTCCAGGTGAAGATCCGCGGCTTCCGCATCGAACTCGGCGAGGTCGAGTCGGCGCTGACCCGCCACGAGTCCGTGGCCCGAGCCGTCGTCGTCGCCCACCCCGACACCGCCGGGCGACCGCGTCTGGTCGGGTACGTGGTGCCTGCGGTGGACCACGTGGACATCGACGACCTGCTCGCGTTCACCGCGACCCAACTCGCCCCGTACATGGTGCCCGCCGCCCTCGTCGTCCTCGACGACCTGCCGCTGACCCCGGTCGGCAAACTGGACCGGAGGGCCCTGCCCGAACCGGACTTCACCGCCCGCACAGCCACACGGCGCGCCGCGAACGGCGCCGCCGAAACCACCCTCGTCGCCCTGTACGGCGAGGTACTCGGCCTGAACGAGACCGACTTCGGTGTCGACGACTCGTTCTTCGCGCTCGGCGGCGACAGCATCATGTCCATCCAGCTGGTGGCCCGCGCCAAGGACGCCGGGGTGCAGCTGACCCCGCGGCAGGTGTTCGAACACAAGACGGTCGCCGCGCTCGCCGCCGTCGCCGAAACGGGCGACGCACCCGTGCCCGCGCTGGAGGAACTGCCCGGCGGCGGTGTCGGCGACATGCCGCCCACCCCGATCGTCCGGTGGCTGATCGAGCGCAGCGGGCACCCCGACGGGGCACGCGACGGAATCGACCGGTTCGGCCGGATGTCCCAGCCGACGATGCTGCGCGCCCCCCGCGATCTCACCGCGCTCGAGCCGCTCGTCGCGACGGTGCAGGCCGTCATCGACCGCCACGACATGCTGCGGGCACGACTGCGGATCGACGACCCCGCCACGGGGCCGGTGATGGAGACGCGGCCCGTCGGCGCCGTCGACGCCGCCTCGTGCGTGCGGCGGGTCACGGTCCGGTCGGCGCCCGGAACCCCGGAGTACGCGTCGACGGCACTCGCCGTCCTCGACGCCGCCCAGGACCGCCTCGATCCGGTGAACGGCGTGATGGTGCAGGTCGTGTGGCTCGATTCGGCGGCGGGCGAGGACCGGCTGATGGTCGTGATCCACCACCTCGTCGTCGACGGCGTCTCGTGGCGGGTGCTCGTCCCGGACCTGGCGATCGCGTGGTCGCACGTGACCGCGGGCCAGGAGCCGGCACTGGCGCCGGTCGGCACCTCGATGCGGCGGTGGGCGCACGCACTCGTCGACGTCGCGGGCTCGCGACGCGACGAACTGGACCTCTGGCGGGCCGTGCACACCGGTCCCGACCCCGTGATCGGGTCGCGGCCCCTGGACCCCGCCGTCGACGTCGAGTCCACCGCCGAACGGATCACGGTCGAGGTACCCACCGACGTCAGCGACGCCGTCCTGACCGCGGTCCCCGAGCTGTACCACGGCAGCGTCGCCGACGGCCTGCTCGCCGCGCTGGCGTTGGCCCTGACCCGGTGGCGTCACGACCGCGGACAGGACGTCTCCGGCGGCACCCTCCTCGGGCTCGAAGGGCACGGCCGCGAAGAGCAGGTCGTGGCCACCCATGCCCGAGGCTCCGCCCGAGAAGGCCGCGCCGACCTGTCCCGCACCGTCGGCTGGTTCACCTCACTGCACCCGCTGCGGCTGCACCTGCCCGGTGTCGACCTGGACGACGCGTTCGCGGGTGGACGGTCGGCGGGCACGGCGATCAAGGCCGTCAAGGAACAGTTGCTCGCGATCCCCGACAGCGGCGTCGGCTACGGCCTGCTGCGGTACCTGGACCCGGATGCCGGTCCCGAACTGGCCGCCCACGCCGCACCGCAGGTCTCGTTCAACTACCTGGGCCGGTTCGCGACCGACCTGACGGCGGGCGGAGCCGACGCCACATGGACCCCGGTCGGGGACGTCGACATGCAGCGCGCCCAGGACCGGGACATGCCGCTGGCGTCCGTCCTCGACGTCAACGCCGTCACCACGATGCAGGGCGACCGGCCGGTGCTCCGCGCGACGTGGGCGTACCCGACCGGTGTGCTGACCGGCGCGGAGGTCGCCGAGATCGCCGGTCTGTGGACCTCCGCGCTGACGGCGCTCGCGCGGCACGTGACCGGCCCGGACGCCGGTGGCCTGACCCCGTCCGACGTCGACCTCGTCGACCTGGACCAGCCGGCGATCGACCGCATCGAGGCCCGGCATCCGGGTCTGCAGGAGATCTGGTCGCTCTCACCGCTGCAGTCGGGTCTGCTGTACCACGCGGAGGCCGCCGGATCGGGCGCGGCGCCGGGTGGGCGGGCCGTCGACTCCTACACCGTGCAGTTGACGTTGGTGGTGCGCGGCGCGGACCCGCGGCGGGTCCGCCGCGCCGGCCAGGCGCTGCTGGACCGGCACCCCAACCTGCGGGCGGCGTTCGTGCCCGACGACGACGGCCGACCGGTACAGATCGTGCACCGCAGCGTCGAACTGCCCTGGGTCGAGGTCGATCTCGGTGACCTGGAGGACGCCGACCGGGACGCCGCACTCGAACGGCTGATGACCGAGGACCGGGCCCGCGGATTCGACATGGCGACCGCGCCGCTGCTGCGGATCACGATGATCCGCACCGGGGACGACACGCACCACATCGTCCTCACCAACCACCACATCCTCCTCGACGGCTGGTCGATGCCGCTGGTGCTGCGGGACCTGCTGACCCTGTACGCGACCGGCGGCGACGACACCGATCTGCCGCGGGTCCATCCCTACCGCGACTACCTGCACTGGCTCGCGGGCCGCGACACCACGGACTCGCTGACCGCGTGGCGCGACGCCCTCGCCGGGGCCACCGACCCGACCCTGCTCGATCACGGTGGGGCGGCAGGCGAGACGTCGCGGCAGGTGCGCGTCGACCTCGACACCGATGTGGCCGCAGGCCTGCGGTCCCTGGCCCGCGATCGCGGCATCACCCTGTCCACGATGGTGCGCCTCGCCTGGGGAATCGTGCTGGGGGAGTTGACCGGACGCGACGACGTCGTCTTCGGTGGCACCGTCGCGGGCAGGCCCCCGCAGATCCCGGGCATCGAGGCGATGGTCGGCCTGTTCATCAACACGCTGCCCGTGCGCGTCACGCTCGCACCGCACGAGACGCTGATCGAAGCCAGTACCCGGCTGCAGTCCGAGCAGGCCACCCTCCTCGACCATCACCACGTCGGATTGTCCGACATCGTCGGCGCGGTCGGGCCCGGCGCCGTGTTCGATTCCCTCACCGTGTTCGAGTCGTACCCGATCGACCGGCACGCACTGACCGCCGACACCGACATCGCAGGCATGCGGGTGATCGACGTCCACGACACCGCCGACGCCGCGCACTACCCGCTGGCGTTGATCGCGTCCGACGACGACCACCTGACCCTCGACCTCGAGTACTTCCCGGAGGTGTTCGACCACGCCCTCGTCGAGCGGCTCGGGGGGCAGCTCGCGCAGGTCCTGGGCACCCTCGTCGACGACCCGGATGTGCCGTTGCCGCGACTGCTGCTGCTCGACGAGCGTGAACGCGCGCTGCTCGCACCCGCGCGGGGCCCCGTCCCCACGGTGTCACCCGGCCCGCCGGCCGGCGTGCACCGGACGCTGCCGCAGATCCTCACCGACACCGCGTCCGCCCACCCCGACACGGTCGCGTTGCGGCACCGACCCGGTGCGGACGGGCCGTACCACTCGATCACCTACCGGGACCTCGACGAGACGTCGAACCGGTTGGCGCGGGTGATGATCGCGCGCGGCGCAGGCCCCGGCACGACCGTTGCACTCGCCCTGGCCCGGTCCGCCGACTCGGTGACCGCGATGTGGGCGGTCGCCAAGACCGGTGCCGCGTTCGTGCCCGTCGACCCCACCTATCCGCCGGACCGCATCGCGCACATGCTGACCGATTCCGGGTCCGTGCACGGCGTCACCCTCACCGACACCGAAACCCGGCTGCCGGGGGAGGTGATCTGGCTGCGCCTCGACGGGCCCGACGCCGCCGACATGCTGGCGTCGGTGTCCGCGGACCCCGTGACGGACACGGACCGGCGCGCCCCGCTGCACCGGGACGACGCCGCATACGTCGTCTACACGTCCGGATCCACCGGCACCCCGAAGGGAGTCGTCGTCACCCACCGCGGCCTCGACGTCTTCAACCACGAACTGCGACGCCGACTCGGCGCCGACCACCGCAGCCGCACCCTGCACTTCGCGTCCCCGAGTTTCGACGGCGCCGTCCTCGACTACCTGCTCGCGTTCGGTGCGGGCGCGACGATGGTCATCGCACCGCCCGGCGTGTACGGCGGCCGCGACCTCGCCGACCTGATCGCCGGCGAACACGTCACCCACTCGTTCGTCACCACCGCCGGACTCGAAACCGTCGACCCGGCCGGACTGGACGAGTTCACCTCCGTGCTCGTCGGCGGCGAGGCCTGCCCACCCGAACTCGTCACCCGATGGACGGCCGACCACCCGGATCGCCGGTTCTTCAACGGGTACGGACCCACCGAAGCGACGATCATGGCCGACATCAGTGCCCCCCTGCGCGCCGGGGACCCCGTCGGGATCGGTGGTCCGGTGCTCGGGGCGACGCAGGTGGTGCTCGGGTCACGGCTGCAGCCCGTGCCCGCGGGGGCGCCGGGTGAGCTGTACCTGTGCGGGCCCGGCCTGGCCCGCGGCTACCACGGCAGGCCCGGGTTCACCGCGGGCCGGTTCGTCGCCAACCCGTTCGCACCGGGCGAGCGGATGTACCGCACCGGCGACCTCGTGCGCTGGCGCCTCGACGACACCGACACCCCGACGCTCGACTACCTGGGCCGCAGCGACTTCCAGGTCAAGATCCGCGGGTTCCGCATCGAACTCGGCGAGATCGACTCCGCGGTCGCCGCGCACCCCGACGTCACGTTCGCGGTCACGGTCGCCCACAAGATCGGCGACGACACCCATCTGGCGTCCTACGTCACCACGGGAGGGGACGGCAGTGCGGGCGGCTCGGACCACCCGCGCCCGACGGCAACCGCGATCCGCGCCTTCGTCCGCGACCGGCTGCCCGCGCACATGGTCCCGGAGTCGGTGACGTTCCTCGACGAGATCCCGCTGACCCCGGTCGGCAAACTCGACCGACGTGCACTTCCGGAACCGAACTTCGCCGCAGCGCAGTATGTGCCGCCCTCCACTCCGCTGGAACAGACGGTCGCGGACGTGTTCGCGGACGTTCTCGGCGTCGACCGGGTCGGCGCGGACGACGACTTCTTCGACCTCGGCGGCAACTCGCTGATCGCGACCCGCGTCGCGGCACGGCTGACCGCGACCCTGGACGCGCCGGTCGGGGTGCGGACCCTCTTCGACGCCCGGACCGTCCGTACCGTCGCCGACGCGCTGAGCACCGACATCGCGGCCGGGAGCGGAGGCGGCGCGGCCCGCCCACCGTTGGCCGCGGGCCCCCGGCCGGAGCACCTGCCGCTCTCACCGGCGCAGCAGCGGATGTGGTTCCTCAACCAGTTCGACACCACCTCACCGGCCTACAACATTCCGCTCGCCGTCCGGCTGACCGGCGACCTCGACGTCGCGACCCTCGCCGCGGCGCTGCGGGACGTCCAGGGCAGGCATGAGTCGCTGCGCACCCGGTACCCGCTCGGCGAGGACGGCGAACCGGAACAGGTGATCCTCGGCGCCGCCCCGGACGACGGGACCGCGACGGACCTCGACGTGCGGACCGTCACCGCAGCGGACCTGCCCGCGCGCCTCGCCGAGTTCGTCGGCGCCGGATTCGATGTCACCGCCGAGGTCCCGGTCCGGGTGGCCGTGTTCGTGACCGGACCCCGCGACGCCGTCCTCGCGATCGTCGTGCACCACATCTGCGCGGACGGGTACTCGATGGCTCCGCTGGCCCGGGACGTGATGGTCGCCTACCAGGCCCGCGTCGCCGGTCACCCCGCCGCGGCCGACCGCGACCCGCTGGCCGTGCAGTTCGCGGACTTCGCGCTGTGGCAACGGGATCTGCTCGGCGACCCGGATGATCCGACGTCCCGGCACGCCGCCGAACTGGCGTTCTGGACCCGCGAACTCGCGGACCTGCCCGAGGTGCTGGAGTTGCCGACCGACCGGCCGCGCCCGACGCAGCGGAACATGATCGGTGCCCGGGTGCCGTTGCGCGTGGACGCGGACACGCACCGGGCGCTCGCGGACCTGTCCCGCAGTCGCGGCGCGACGATGTTCATGACGATGCACGCGGCGGTGGCGTTGCTGCTGTCGAACCTCACCGGCAGCGACGACCTCGCGATCGGCACTCCCGTCGCCGGTCGCGGCGCCGCGGCACTCGACGACATGGTCGGCATGTTCGTCGGCACCCTGGTGCTGCGCAGCCCCGTCCCGCAGGCGCGGTCGTTCCGGGATCTGATCGGGGGCATGCGATCCCGCGACGTCGCGGCGTTCGAGAACACCGACCTGCCGTTCGAGGTCCTCGTCGATGCGCTCGCCCCGGACCGCTCCACCAGCCACACGCCGCTGTTCCAGGTGCTGATCGAGTTCCAGAACAACGAGCTGCCGGCGCTGACGCTGCCCGGTCTGACCGTCACCGCGATCGAACCCGACCTGCCGGTCGCGAAGTTCGACCTGCAGTTCACCCTCGCGGAGACGTTCACCGACGACGGGGTTCCCGACGGGATCACCGGGACGCTGACGTACGCGACGGACGTCTTCGACGAGGCGACCGCGGTGGCGATCACCGACCGCTTCGGGCGACTCCTCGTGCAGGTCGACGCGGATCCGGACCGGCCGGTCGGCGACCTCGATCTGTGCACGGCCGCCGAGCTCGAGGCGATGACCGGGGATTGGAACCTGCCGGGCCGCCGTGCCCCGGACGTCACGCTCGCCGCCGCGTTCGCGGACGCGGTACGCCGCCGCCCCGACGCCGCCGCCGTCACCGCCGGGGACCTCACCCTCACCTATGCCGACCTCGCGTCCCGCGTGCACCGCCTCGCGCGGGTCCTGATCGACGCGGGCGCCGCACCGGAAACCCTCGTCGCGGTGGCACTACCCCGCGGCATCGACCTCGTCGTCGCGCTGCTCGCGGTGATCGAATCGGGCGCCGGGTACCTGCCCCTGGACGTCGGGCATCCGGCGGAGCGGCACGCGTTCACCCTCGCCGACGCCGCACCCGTGTGCACCGTGACCACCCGCGCCGAGGCCGAGCGGCTGCCCGCCGGCGACGTCCCGACCCTCGCGGTCGACGATCCCGCCGTCGTGGCGGCGCTGCGCGGCGCCTCCGATCGGCCGGTGACGGACCGCGACCGCCGCGCGCCCCTCACTCCGGAGTCGGTGGCGTACGTCATCTACACGTCCGGCTCCACCGGACGCCCCAAGGGTGTCCTCGTGCCGCATCGCAACGTGCTCACCCTGTTCGAGAACACCCGCGACACCTTCGGGTTCGACGAGACCGACGTATGGACGATGTTCCACTCTGCGGCCTTCGACTTCTCCGTCTGGGAACTGTGGGGTCCGCTCCTGCACGGTGGTCGGCTCGTGGTCGTCGACCACGACACCTCCCGTTCGCCGGAGGCGTTCCTGGATCTGCTCGAACGCGAGCACGTCACCGTCCTCAACCAGACCCCGACCGCGTTCTACCAGCTCGCCGAGGCCGAACGCGCCTCCGCGGGACAGCTCCTCACCTCGCTGCGGTACGTGGTCTTCGGCGGCGAGGCACTGGACTTCGCGCAGCTGCGCCGCTGGTACGCGCGGCGGGGCGGGGCGAGGGCAGCGG